>JAFUFT010000036.1 GCA_017469795.1 Oscillospiraceae bacterium | reverse complement strand
ATCGTATTGGCCTTCGATATAGGCTTTAATGATCTCGTTGGAGACATCTCCGGCAGATGCGACAAAATATGACGGTGCCCACAGGGAGTTGTCATAGCGAGGATCCGTAAACTCCGGATGGTTCATCAGAAACAACCGGCCGGACTGTCCCTTAAATGCCTTAACGACTTCAGAAGGTGCAACGGCCGGCGGGACAGACACAAACAAATGCACATGGTCTGGCATTACTTCGACAGCAAGGATTTCCCAATGCTTACGTTCCGCAATGGAATACAGGATGCTCTTCATCTCATCCTGGTAGCCATCGAGTATAGGTTTTCGGTACTTTGGAATCCAGACTATATGCAAATTCAATAGATACCTGGAATGTCTTGTTTTATTTATCTTTCTCATGTATCTATTATATCACTATATGCGCAAAAATGCAATTTATTATACTACAAAAACATACGGGGGAACAAGGAATTCACTTTCATCCCCGGATTGAAATCCGGGGTTTTCCCGTTCATGTTTGATAAGAGAAAGCCGGACTGGCGAATAAAAGGGCGCGTTGCAGAATGCAAAATCATTCTGTGACGCGCCCTTAGCATATCATACGGTCTTCTAACTGGAAAAACAGAACAACAATAACCCCGGGACCGTAAAAGGGCATAGCAAAACTGGCCCTGGCCGAGATACCAGTGCCAATGGTGGAAACTATTCTGTTATTCGGTGGCTATTCCAGCTTTACGGTGGAAAGATGCTGGCTTAAACGGTTGTGTTCCCGTTTCATCCAGTATTTTTTGAGATTAAAGCCCAGCGCCAGGAAGAACAGCTCGATTCGGATCTTCACTTTACCGGCAGTCAGGAACCTGCGGAACCCAAAGTCGTTTTTCAGCAGCCCGAACGTTCCTTCCGCCTGGATGGAACGGCACATACGCAGGAGTATCCTGCGTTCTGTCGTGATATTGTTCCGGGATTCCGCGCGTTTTTCCCAGAAGGTTTTCTGTAATCTGAGTTCCTTGGGCGTGTTAACGTCTTTGGCCCGGCAGCAGGCAGTTCTTCGGGGACAGTTTGTGCAGTCCTCACAGCGATACCAGGCGGTGGAAATATACTGCCCGTCCTCTGTGCGCTCTGTGGATTCCCGATGAAGCGGCAGCTTTCTGCCCTCCGCGCAGGTGAAGCAGTCTTCCTCCGGATCATAGGACATGTTCTCGATCCTGCCAATCTGCTTCTTAAATTTCTTTGTCTTTCTCTGGTCGTAATTGGAGGGCTTGATAAAGCTCATCTGGCCATTGCGCTCCAGAAACAGATAGTTATCCAGACTCTCATATCCGGAATCCGCAGTAACCTCCTCATATTTTGCCTCATGGAACCGCTGCATGGTGCGAAGGAACGGCTGCAGCGTACCGAAATCTGTCCGATTGGAAAACGCATCGATCCCGGTGATGAATTCACTGTTTACTGCCACCTGCACGTTATAGGCAGGCTTTAACTGCCCATTGCGCATATGGTCTTCCTTCATCCGCATAAAGGTCGCGTCATGATCTGTTTTAGAATAGCTGTTCCGGCTGTCTCCCATGATGCCAAGGGAATATTCATAGGACTCCCAACGATTGCACAGCTTCTCCAGCGCCTCCCACTCTTTCTGGGCGGCGCTTTTCCTGTGCCCGATCCCATGGACAAAGCTGATCTGTTTTTTCCTGCATTCCAGATGGTCCCGAAGCTCCGATAAGGTGCGGATCCCCGTTGCGGCAAACACATCCTCCCTGACCTTCTCCAGATATTTCTCTACAGACTTCTTCCAGACAAAGGTATACCGGCCGGCACGGCTTTCCAGCTTTGTCCCGTCGATGAATACGGTCTCGTGATCCGTGGCGCCCCATTCCTCCAGCTTGCGGATATACTGGTAAAACAAATCCTCCACCACGCCCATACATCTCCCTGTGCGGAATCTGGAGATGGTCGTATGATCCGGTGCTGCATGATCCTCCAGCATCCATTTGAAGTCCACCCGATATCTGCAGGCTTCCTCGATCTTCCGGCTGGAGAAGATCCCTTGCTGATACGCATATGCCATTACCTTGAACATAACCCGTGGTTCCACTGCCGATTTCCGTCCCTTGGACGAATACGCTTTATACAGATTCGTATAATCCAGTTCCTCAAGCTGGGCGCTGGCCAGTCGGACGGGTTCGTTCTCCGATAATGAAATTTCCAAATTCATTGCAAGAAACAGTTGACCATTCCGCTTATATGTCGTAAACTGTTCTTGCGTTTTTGTTTGTTTTTTCACACCTACAGCATAACGCAAAACACGGAGGCTGCCAACCCCTTTGGGGCTACAGTCTCCGCGTTTTTTCTAGAGTCTATTTTGCAACGGACCCTTTCTCATCGATGTTCCATTTCCAGAAGAAGCGACCGGAAGTCGTTTTCTGTCATGTTGGCCACTTCCTTGTCGGCTGGCTTTTTGTTCCGGTCTTCATTGAACCGGCTGAACCATTTGAGTCCTTCTTTGGTTTCCTGCTTTTCCCCCATGTTTCTTCCCTCCGTGGTCTGAGCGTTCTGACATTAAAATTATAGCACACAGCAGGGGAGAAGCAAGAAACTTTTCTTTACAGGCAGGTTACATTCGGCGCTGCTCAGAGAAGCCGTCTGAACTGCGGGGCTTTCAGATCAGACCATCTTGCGTGGGAGGAGATCTTGAGGAAATAACGGAGGATTTAGGCAACAAATGGTATCAATTCCCTTTCAAAATACCACGAAAATGGGGAAAGCAGCCCTTTCCTGTTCTCAAAATCCAATCAGTTTGTTACTCGCTCCACTCCACCCGGAAGCGCACGGTCACGTTTCCGTCGCCGAAGACCTCCAGCAGGTCCTCTCTTGTGACGCCGCCGATCTTCGCCAGACGGGTGAAGTCCCAGGTGTTTTCGTCATAGTAGATGGTGATCTCGTTTCCCTGATAGAGGATCACGTCGCCGGGAACTGTTGTGATCGTTTCATCATTTCTCGGCAGATCCCAGGGCAGGGGACCCACCTTCTCGAAGTCGCCGTAGTCATGAAGCTCCACTTCCAGCGGTTCGATGCTCAGAGCGTCCAGAAATGCCTCCGCGGAGGAGTTGTCCTCCGGCTCCGCGTAGAAGGTGCGGCCGTTGGCTTCGATGACGAGGGTGGGGACCGGCTGAACTGCGGCGGCATGTTCATCCTCCAGCATATCTTCCAGCAGGCCGCGCAGGGCGGTCAGCCCCTCCACCTGGTAGCGTTTGCCGTCACCGGTCACCCAGCATTGATCCTCAAATTCCAGCCGGACGGCCGTGCCGTCGGCAAAGCCGAAGGTCAGAATGTCCGTAAAGTCGTCCGTCGCCATATCGGTCGGTTCGCCGATCTCCAGCGCCTGAACCGCCTCCGCGAGGGCGGAGACCGTCTCTGGATCGGTGGTTTCAGCGTAGTCGCTGTACTCCCACATCCGGTCATACCGGACGCTGACCGGCGGCGCTTCTGCCGTCCAGATTTGCAGGCTTTCTGTCTCAGGTTTCTGCGCGGAAGATTCCGCCGGAGTGCTCTCCATGGCGTTCTCTTTGACGATCTCTCCGGGCCATGTATTGATCCCGCCGAATTCGTAGATGTTCATGTATCCCATATCGAAGAGCTTCTGGGCAGCCTGCTTGGAGCGGTTTCCACTGCGGCAGTAGATCAGGATGATCTGATCAGGATCAGGCAGCGCCTCCGGCCGCTCCGTTCCAATCTCCTCATTTGGAATCAGGATCGCGCCGGGAATGTGTCCGGCGTCATACTCGTCCTGCCGCCGCACGTCCACGATCACGTGGCCGTCATCCTCCTGCATCATTCGCATGGCCTCGTCCTGGCTGATCTGGGTGTAGCTCCGGACTATGTCGCTGCCGTCCATGACCTCCGGACTGCCGCATCCGGCCAGAAGGGCTGCCAGCAGGATCAAGGAGATCAGCTTGATTGCTTTCATATTGTGTCCTCCTTTCTCTCGTTGCATCGGGATTCAGCAACCGCTTTTCTCCATTGTAACAAAACGGAGACGGGGATGCAACAGGCGGAGTTTGTGGCTACAGTGGTACCGGCAATGAAGAGGCAGGATCTTCCGCTAAGCGGATGAATCTGCCTCTTCTGAATAACACTGCTGAGGAAATCAGGGGGTGCCGCCCCCTGGCGCTGCATTCGGCTGTATGGCAGGTTCTCCGCCAACGGGACCGGATTCCGGGATGGACGGCGTCTGCGGAGACGCGCCGCGCTGCATGCCTCCGGGCCGGGTTTCCTGCTGAACCGGAGCATCCTGCCGCTCCGGCGGCATTTCCTGAGACTGCCCGGACTGCGTTTCGCCGGGTTCAGTCTGGAGATCCTCCTGCTTGTTTATCTTATGATCCGCCGCCGCGTCCTCTTTGCCGGGAACGTCCTTCTCAGGCCTTGGATCGGGTGCGGCGTTTTCGGATTCCTCCGCAGCCGGGAAGCCGGACTCCGCCGGATCCTCCTGCTTCGCCCCGCCCTGCCTGGAGGCCTGATACCGCCCGGTGCTCATGCCGTGTTCCTGAGCGGCCTTGCGTTCCTTTCTGGAGGCGGTGTGCGCCTCAAACTGCAGACCGCCGCTGGTCTCCAGATCCCTGGAGACCTCCTGACGGAGCAGCTCCGCTTTGGAATCGGAACCGGAGGTGACGGCGACTGTTGCCGTTTGTTCCTCCTGGGGAGACAGGATCTCTATGGTTTTTCGGATGGCGTCACCGATGTCGGTCTGCCGGATCCCTTCTCCGTTCAGCTGCTGAGCCAGTTCCAGAGAGGCTTCGTTCTGGGCGGTGACGTCGATCACCTGATCTCTCCGGTTGAGGGTATATTCGATAGAGGTGTCATCTACATCCAGGGAGACGTAGGAATATGCAAGAACGGTTTGATAGGACCACCCGCCGCCCAGGACACCGAGGATCACCAGAGCCGCCACCGCTGCCCGCAGGGTGTGTACCAGGGCATGGCGCTTCTGGCTGCCACTGAGCTCGATGGTCTGACCAACTTCGCATGATCTTCGCAGCTTCTCCACGATGCCGTCCTCCCGGAGTACGGCCGCTGTGCCGTTCCGGATCTCCAATACGACCGCCTTCATTTATGTCACCGCCTTTCTGATGGGCTTGAGGTAATCTCCGAGGACCGGAAAATCTCCGGTCAGGATCTCTGCCGCCGCTATGATGTACTTTCTGTGCCGCTCCAGCAGCTTTTTGGAAACGCCGCTTCTCAGCGCAAGCTCCCGGATGGGGAGCGTTTTTGACGTCTGCATCCGCTCAAGCAGGGCCGGTTCCCCGATCAGAGCCCGGATCGCAAGAGCACACTGCCGTCTGGTCTTCTCCGCCTTTGGAGAGCTGTCGGAAAGATCGAAAAAGGAAAACCCGTAGGCCCCCAGGATCTGCTGCATTGCGCCGATCTCCTCTGCGGCGGAGCCGATTTGAACGGTTTCCTCCGCCATTTTTGTGACCTGCTCCCGGACCCTGACCTGCAGCGGGGAGGGGGACTCATCAGGGAGCTCCCCGGTCATGGTGTAGGGCTCCACCGGGATCTCGCCGCTGTGCCGCATCTCTCCCCGGAGATAGTCCGTCACCCGCCGCCTTATGATCAGCGAGGCAAAGGACCGGAACGATCCCTTTCCTGCATCGTAGGCGCCCACCGCCTCGTGGAAGGCCAGCAGCGCCGTGGACCATTCGTCGTCGCTTTTGGTGACAAAACGCCGGGCAGCCTTGGCCGCGCAGACCAGAATGAACCGCTGGTTTTCCGTTATGAAGTTTTCCAGAATTCGTTCGTCGGTCTTGGCCGCAATTGCCGCATGATCCATTTCGCCAGTTCACTGCGTCCTTTCCTGATGGGTGCTATGCCAATGGGTATTGTGCTGATTCTGGATCACGAGGCGTATGCCGGGTAATAGTCCTCGCTTGCTGCGGTGCCACGCAGATCTGCCTGATATTCCCGGTCCGCCGGAATCTCAAAGTGGCAGCACCAGTACCAGGCCGCGTCATAGGCGCCGGAGGCACTGTCCTCCACATTCTGCAGATACTCCAGAACGGAGGGATAGCTGTTGGTCAGCTCATACTCCAGATAGGCCATCTGTCCGTAAACGGAATCCACGTCGTAGCCGTTTTCCTCGCAGAACCGGCTGAGGTTGCTGCAGCGTCCGCTGTGCCACTGGCACAGGCCGTGGCTGGTTCCGCCGTCACCCCAGACGGTGGGGTCGAATCCGGACTCGTATTCGATGTTGGCCAGAACGCCGCAGGCAGCGGCCGTGTTCAGACCCATCTCTTCAGTCAGATATGTATAGACCGCCGTTTCGTTGTCCAGTTCGCTGTAATCCGTATCCGCCGCGAAGACCGCCGGGATCATCAGACTTCCCAGAATCAGAACCGCCAGCAGAATGGAAATCATTTTTGTTTTCATTGGAATACCTCCTGTGTTTTCTACACCAGTACATTCGGAAATGGACCGGAAAAAAACGGGGTCCGGAAAAAACTTTTTTCGGAAGGCGTTCGGATACATTATTTAAATAGTGTACGGCGGAGATTTTTTCGCGTATCTCAAAAAAACGGAGGACCCCGATTTTTCGGGATCCCCGTTCGAATGAATGGGTGAAAGGACAGTGCACTTGTTCCGAATGAGATCCAACCCGGAAAGAAAGGATGACAGAGATGAAGACGAAATTGATTTCCCTTTGCCTTGCGGCAGTGATGATGGTCAGCGGAGGAACCACAGTCCTGGCGGCCAGTTCCGCGGACAGACAGACAGCCCTGCCGGACGACAAAAAAACAAACATATTCAGCGAAATGGATGACGATCAGACAACACCCTGGGGAATTGCGCCGGAGTATGCGGATACCGAAAACGGCGAACGTCCCGAGCTTCCGGACGGAGAAGCCCCGGATGGCGAACGTCCCGAGCTCCCGGACGGAGAAGCACCGGATGGTGAACGTCCCGAGCTTCCGGACGGAGAGATTCCAGATGGCGAACGTCCCGAGCTTCCGGATGGCAAAGCTCCTGACGGCGAGCGCCCTGATCTTCCCGCTGGGGAGGTTTCTGAAGGTGAGATGTCGCAGCAGGACGCAAATCCCGGACAGGATCTGCCCGGGCATTTCCGGGAGATGCTGGAACAGCTGATCCGCATGATCTATGAACTCTACGGCGGCCAGACAGGTACCGGAGACCGGATGGCGTTCCCCGGCGGAATGATCCAGCAGAGCGCGGCGTCCAATGGGGAGTCCGCTGCCGGGATGACCGGTCCCTCCGCACCGGAGAGAACCCAGGAGGTCTATCAGTTGAGCGAGCATAATTCCCAGCCAGCTATGCCGCAGAACGGTCAGCAGCCTGACATGGGGCAGGGTGGACAGCAGAGCAATCAGCAGCCCGGTATGCCCGGCGGGAACAGCGGAGCGCCGGAGAGCTATCAGGCGGCAACGACTCTGACGGAAAACAGTGAAAACCAGACCTATGTCTCCTCGGGCCAGAGCGAGAATGCAGTGCTGGTGGACGGAACGACCGTTTCCATGGACCATGCCACCGTTCAGAAAACCGGCGACTCCGGCGATGAGAGCGCAGACTTCTACGGCACCAACGCGGCAGTGCTGGCGGAAAACGGTGCGGATCTGACTATCTCCAACTCGAACATCACCACGGACGGCAGCCACGCCAACGGCGTCTTCAGCTACGGCACCGGCACATCCGTGACGATCTCCGACTCCACCATCACGACCACCGGAAACAATTCCGGCGGACTGATGACCACTGGAGGCGCCAGCCTGACCGCCAGCAATCTGACGGTGATCACCAGCGGCAATTCCTCTGCGGCCATCCGGTCGGACCGGGGTGGCGGCACCGTTACAGTGACCGAGGGCAGCTACTCCGCCAGCGGCATGGGTTCACCCGCCATCTACTCCACCGCCGATATCACTGTTTCCGACGCGACCCTGACCGCCAGCGCCTCCGAGGCGGTGGTCATCGAGGGCGGCAACTCCGTCACCCTGAACAACGCCACCGTTTTCGGAAACAATTCCAAGCTGAACGGACAGTCTACCGTTAAGACCAATGTACTGATCTATCAGTCCATGTCGGGCGACGCCTCCGGGGGCGCATCAGAGTTTACCATGAACGGCGGCTCCATGACCGCGCAGACCGGGACCATGTTCCATGTGACCAACGTTACAACGACCATCAACCTCAGCGGTGTGGACTTCAACTACGCGGCGGACAGCGACAGCTTCCTGAACCTGTCCGCGGATGCATGGGGGACGGCCGGAAAGAACGGCGGCAACGCCACCATGAATCTGGATGCCCAGACAATCCGGGGCGCCATCACCGTGGACAGCGTCTCCAGTCTGACGCTGTATGCGGCCAATGGGTCGAGTTATACCGGAGCGATCAACACCTCCGGCGCGGCGGGCACTGTGAATGTCTCTCTGGAGTCCGGCTCCACCTGGACTCTCACCGGCGACAGCTATATCACCTCCCTCAGCGGCGATACCTCAGGGATCGATCTCAACGGTTATTCGCTGTATGTGGGTGGCGAGAAGGTGAGTCTTTAAATGATAGAATGTAGAATCCCCACTCAAATTACGAGCGCCCTGGACTTCTGCATTTGATGCAGAAGTCCAGGGCTTTTTGGCCTGGAAACGCCCGGGACATCCTTAGTTGGAAGGTGGACAGAAAGTGGGGGGCATACCTGATATACTATTATAATATATGCGTATCGGCTTTAGTCAGCCGACCACAGGATGTTGAATGAAGCACCAAATATGGTACGTGGTTGCTCGTAGAATAGAAGCATCACAGGATAAAGAGGTGCTTCAAGATGTCGAAAGCAGCGCAGATCACGTTCAAAGACTTCCGCACACGGTTCGCAACAGAGGATGCTTGCCGAGAGTATCTGTTCCAAGATCGATTTCCAGAGGGGTTCGTATGTCCCAAGTGTGGGAGCAGAGAGTATTACTACCTCAAGACTCGCCGCTCCTGCCAGTGTAGACACTGCCGTCGGCAAACCTCTGTCACTGCTGGTACAGTCATGCACCGCACACATCTTCCGCTTACGGTCTGGTTCTGGGCCATTTATCTCTGCGCCACCGATAAGCGTGGCATCTCAGCAAAGGGGTTGGCCAGACAGCTTGAAGTTTCCTATGAGAGCGCATGGTATCTTCTTGTGCGGATTCGCAGCGCCATGCACGACCGTGACCAGAATTACCTGCTGGAAGGAATTGTCGAGATGGATGAAGCATATCTGGGAGCTCCAAAACGCGGAAAGAAGCGTGGTCGGGGTACCGAGCGCAAGAAAATGGCGGTTGCGGTGTCAAAGGACGAAAAAGAGCGCCCGTTATTTATGCGGCTCCAAATGATTCCTGATGTTACGACTGGTACTTTGCAAACTGTCATAAACGGCCATGTGAAGCAGGATTCTACGATTGAATGCGACGGCTACAAGAGTTATCCTGGGCTGGAGGGCGTCAAGGTTAACCCGTCAAAGTATCAGGTTGGTGATCTCAAATGGGTCCATGTCGCAATCGGGAACTTCAAGGCATTTCTGCTCGGAACCTACCACGGAAGCTGTGGCGACTACCAGCCATATCTGGATGAATTCTGCTTCAGATACAATCGCAGGTTCAGGCCCGCGCAACTCTTCGCCAGATTGTCAAGGGCTGTTGCTACATCTTGTGCTTTGCTGAATTAAGCCGATACCCATTTTATAATATATATCTTAAATAGTCTGCTCCTGAAGACAGGCCTGGACCGGACCTGATTTCACAAACGGCAGAAAATCTGCGCGAATGTTCCGGCAGGAAGTCTTTCATTACAATCCGTTTTATGGTATACTTTAGAGGTATAATTGTACAGGTATGCGTTGATGAAAAGAATCTAAAGACAGCACAAATTCAGAATTGATTTTGACGGTTCTTTTGATTGTGCGCAAGCTATGATTAGGGTACATGGTACTTAAACTGTACCCTGTAGAATGGACACCTATAGTTTAGGGGGTGCCCTGTCTATCGGACAGATAGATTAGGGGACTGCCCTTTAAGGTGGACACTTCTATGGGAAAGATTTGTGTGGTAAGATGTATCCATGAAGAGGACGGAAAGGCATGGATACAGATGAGCAAGAAGACACATACGAACCCCTTGTCCAGGAAAGAAATCGAGATGCTTCGGAAGAATCCTTACGTTGCAACCGTGACAGCAAATACAGTGCGCTTCACCGAGGCGTTCAAGGAACTGGCCTATGAGAAGAAGTGCCAGGGTATCTCGGTAGCAGAAACTATGCGACAGTGCGGGATTGATCCGGAAATTCTGGGCGCAAGCCGAGTAGAGGGCTTTTCTTATACGCTGAACAAGAAGGCAAAGCAGAAAAATGGCTTTGCAGATGGCCGTAGCGGAAACTATCGTCGTCCACCCAAGACAGGTGAAGAGACAATGGAACAGCGTATCAGTCAACTTGAGAACGAGCTGGCATATACGCGGCAGGAGGTCGAATTCTTAAAAAAACTGCAGGCGGCAAATATGGAGGCTCAGAAACAATGGGAATCCAAGCACCGGCAGAAGTGAAGTACGGCCTGATCCATGAGGCAGTCAGGCAAGACGGCAACCTTCTGAACATCAGTGCCTTGTGTCGGATTGCGGGCGTCTCCAGATCCGGGTATTATGCCTGGCTTGATGCCGCTCCTCTGAGGCAAAGTCGGGAAGAGACAGACAGTGCGGATTTTGCGCTGGTGAAGCAGGCCTATGAGTTTCGAGGATACCAGAAGGGCGCACGAAGCATCTATATGCGGCTGCTGCATCTTGATCCGCCTGTGGTCATGAACATCAAGAAAATCCGACGTTTGATGCGAAAATACGGACTTTTCTGCCCGATCCGCCAGGCAAATTCCTATCGTCGGATGGCCAAAGCGATGAAGACGAGCCATGTGGCAAAGAACGAGATCAACCGCCAGTTCCGAAGTTATGCGCCGCGCAAGGCCCTGCTGACTGATATTACCTACCTCTTTTATCGCGGCGGTGTCTGTTATCTCTCTCCGATCCTTGACGTCTGTACGCATGAAGTGCTGGCCTACCGCCTTAGCGACAACCTTAGAGTAGACTTTGTACTCGACATGGTAGATGCTATGCTTCGCAAATATGGGGCTGAGCTGGACAGCACGACCATCGTGCATAGTGACCAAGGCTGCCACTATACCAGCAATGCCTTCATCAAGAAGCTGAAGGACGCTGAGTTCGTCCAGTCCATGTCTCGGAAGGGAAACTGCTGGGACAATGCGCCCCAGGAGAGCTTCTTCGGCCACATGAAGGATGAGATTGCAGCCATAATTGCCGAGTGTGACTCCTATGAGCAGGTTCAGTCTGTTGTCGCTGACTGGATGGATTACTACAACAAGGATCGTTACCAGTGGGATCTGGAGAAACTCTCACCGCAGGAGTATTACCGCTACCGTCAGACCGGTGTCTATCCTTTGAAACCAGGCATCTCGAAATACAGGTCACTCCGGGGCTCTGCCCCGGACCCCGAGGTTTAACGCCTTGGTTTCCAGGAGGCAGTGATAAAGAAAGGCAGCATGCTCATGCACACTGCCTCCCGCAAACCCGCCCGGGCGCTCGGGTCGCTCCTCAGCGTTGCCCTATCCTCCCTGACGGTAAAGCAGCTACATGTTATCATATCTGGGGACATTTTTAACCCCTAAAATTCAAAATTGTCCTTGACATGGGGTACACTTCAACTAGAGTATCCCTAAATCTGTATCTTGCGAAAAACAGGGATATGGAAGTATTTGTTAATAACAGGATGCTTTTTTTGTATACTATTTACGTAGGCATACAGTCCCTTTTTATTGACATTGTGGAATGTTTCTAATATAATTGTAAATTACAGGAATCCCAGATTGTATTCCTTTTGAAGCAAGGGGGTTTTTATGTCTAAACGAGTTCCTATCCAAACAGGGATGCGCAACGGCAAGCTGACAGTTCTGGGACCGTCGGATCAGTTCCGACGAGGCTGCAGACTGTGGGAGTGCCGGTGCGATTGCGGGAACCACGTGTTCCTGGAACCCTATAAAATAACAGGCGGCCGCGTCATCAGCTGCGGCTGCGCAAGGAAGGGCCGCAGTATGGCGGACATTGCCGGACAGCGGTTTGGAAGACTGGAGGCGGTCGAACGTCTCCCGGAGAAACGGGGCAGCGGATATCTCTGGAGCTGCCGGTGTGACTGCGGCAATATGACGGTCGCCACCGTGAACCAACTCCGGAACGGACAGATCACCAGCTGCGGCTGCGCCAAGAGAGAGGCACTGAAAAAACGAAGCAAGGACATTGCGGAGCAGCGGTTCGGACGCTTGATTGCGCTGGAGCCGCTGGAGAAGCGAATGCAGGGAAGCGTCATGTGGCGATGCCGGTGCGACTGCGGAAAAGAATGCGAGGCGTCCTACAACAGCTTGGTCTCGGGGAACACCCGAAGCTGCGGATGCATCAAAACAGAACACGAGCAGCCACCGCTTCACTATGTGGACGGAACCTGCGTGGAGATGCTGACGCGGAAGAAGCTGATGGCCAACAACACATCAGGCCACACAGGCGTCCAGGCAACGGCGGACGGAAAGTGGAGTGCCAGGATCGTCTTCAAACGAAAACGATATTACCTGGGTACATACTCAGAATATGACGATGCGGTAAAAGCCAGAGAGTTGGCCGAAGAGAAATTATTCGGCGAGTTTCTGGCGGACTACTACGCTAAGACAGACGTCAGTCAAAACGGATCATTACCAGTATCCTCGGATGCCGGTTTTAATGATAAATCAAGACTCGGGCACAATTCATCTGAAAACCAGTATAAGGTCAAACGATCGACCCGAATACTTGAAAACAAACCACTATTAAAGATGGAGGGAAGGATATGCGAATAAGAGTTCGTAGAACAATTTCATTGCTTCTCGTTCTTGTAAACATCCTCGGGCTGATGCCGATCAACGCATTCAGCACGGATGTTGAAGCGAACGTCGGTGCAGAAACCGCCATCGTGACGGAAGCACCAGCAGAAGCACAACCAGCTCCTAGCGTGCAGGAACCGGCACCGCAGACGGAAGCGCCTGCGGAAGAGGAGAGTTCGGCGCCATCCGCTGAGGATCCGGCTCCCGCGCAGGAACCGGAAGCATCTGTTGAGCCGTCTGCCTCCCAGGAGCCGACCACTGCGCCGGAGCCTTCCGCAACGGAAGCGACTCCCACTTCGGAGGTTCCTGCAGTCACTGAAGAGCCCGAAACAACGGAAGAACCTTCCGCGGAAGATAGCTCGGAAGAGGCTGACGCGGAAGAGCCGGAAGAGGGCGAGGAAGAGGAAGAGGAAGAGGAGGATGAGAAGCCGCAGGGCGATCCCACGGCTGATCTGGAAACCGCCGCGACCTGGGAGAGCACGATTCCGTTCTACAGACTGAACGGGAACTGGGCGGAAGATCTCATCACCGTGGCTTCCAGCCAGATCGGTTATGCCGAGAGTACCAAGAACTTTATTTATGATGAAGAAGACAACCAGCAGGGCTACACCAGATACGGCGCATGGTACGGCGCTCCCTATGCTGAGTGGTGCGCGATGTTTGTGTCCTTCTGTCTGAACTATGCCGGGATCCCGAGTAGCGCATTCCCGTACAATGCTTCCTGCCCTGCCTGGGTCTCGCAGCTCAGCGGACTCGGCATGTACCGCAGCGCCGGCGGATATGATCCGCAGCCTGGCGACATCATTTTCTTTGAAGAGGATGGGGACGGCCTGGCGGACCATGTTGGTATCGTATCGGATGTAACCGACGGTTCGGTCACCGTGATCGAAGGCAACTGCAACAAGCAGGTCATGCGGAAGACTTACAGCCGTTCCGACGGCCGCATCACCGGCTACGGCGTGCTGCCTGAGAATCCTGCGCACCCCAAGGAAGTTCCCATGCCTGCGGCCACTCTCAGCCAGACCGCGGCTGACGGCACTGTGATCACCGCCGACATTCCCGAGGGCGCACTGCCTGAGGGCGTCGAGATGGTTGTGGTTCCCCAGAGCGCCGAGCAGGTATTCGCGGAACTGCTCCGGCAGTATGGCTACGATCAGGAGACGGTGGACGCCACCGTGGACGCAATGCTGGAAAACGGCGAAGCCTTTGAGGACTACATCGCCGCTTACGACATCAGCTTCTGCCTGCCTTCCGATCCCGACACAGAGATCGAACCGCTGAAGGCTGTCAGCGTCACGTTCGAAAACGTTTCCCTGAAATCCGACCTTGCCGACCTGGATGCGTACCATGTCGCCGACAGCGGCGAAGTGAGCTCCCTAAATCCGTCGGTCGCTGCCGGCGGGGAGGCGGTCACCGTTTCGGTGGACTCGTTTTCAGAGATCATAATCGCCGATAACGACGTATTCTATACCGCGGCGGCCCTGATGAGGGCAGGCAGTGATACCAGGGATGAAGGGCAGAATACAAGTGCCAATATAATGGACTTTATTCCTCCTGGGACGATTACGCTGGTCCATGCGGATGGCACCCCAGTAAACGATGCTAATCCTGCAGTTCCGGGAGAAACAGTGCGTCTCGCTTTGTCAAATATTGCCGAGACCCCGGGCGGGCGTCAGTTTGACATGGATGAGCTGACTCTTAATATCCCGGATGGAATTGAAGTGCCTGCGACAGACGTTACCGGAGACTCTCCCGTAACGGTTAAAGACGTAGATGGACAGATTTATGACTTACCAAACACCTATGTGATCGGTGCGGATGGAGTCATCAGATACATATGGAAGAACCCCTGGACTGTGGAGAGGGCGGGTGTCGTTCATGATGTATATGATCTGGCATGCCGTGTTGAAAACTTTAGCTTCAGTCTCAGCTTTGAGATGACCATAGGTACGGATGCAGATAATATCCAATTCAGTGATGATATTTCCTTCCCGGTAGACCGTTCAGTTTCGCTCACGGTCACAAAGGCAATATCTGGAGTGTCTACGATCACGCCAACGCAGGCTGAACAAATGGTATTCGGTTTGTTTGACGAGGACGGCAAACCCGTAAAAGATAAAGACGGCAATAATATCACATTCACACGTGATAATATGACGGGCACTTTGGCAAATGCTAAGTATGAAATTACCGGTCTCACGGCTGAAGAATATCCTGCCACCTTTATAGTTAGAGAGACAGGACATCCTGAAATTGAAGGATATACCTTCATGACAACAGGAGCTAATGTCGTGACCGAGATGACTGTAACAATACCTGCCGGTCAGTCAGCTACTGCAAATCTGAAAAACAGATATACCAAGGACGTCTCGCACCTTAAAGTAAAGAAGGTATTCCCTGAAGGAAGCAATCTGAATTACCAGAATCTGACTACAGCCCAGAAGCAGAAGATCTCGTTCAAGGTTTATGACGCTGATAATACTCTTGTAGCAGAGGCCCTGCTGTCAGAAACAACAAAATTTGACGCAAATGGTGAATGGGATCTCGGAACTCTTCCGCCGGGCGAATATACGGTTGTTGAGACAGCTGATCTTGAAGGATATACAGAGACCACTACATATAAGGTGGACACCAATGCGGAAACTTCAGGCACCAGCGCTTCCGTCACGTTGGTAAAAGATGGAAATCATGTAGTTCAGTTCAATAATACCTATACAGAACAAAGAGATAAACTGAAGCTGAAGAAAACCTTTGCAGGTGCACCGCTTCCCGCTTCAGAGAAGGCGAATATTACATTTACTATTACGTGTCCTGACGGAAGCACAATAACAAAGCATTATTCGGATTTCGATGCAAACGGCGAACTAGTTCTTGAAAATGTTCTGACAGGAACTTACACAGTTGCTGAAACAAACGAAAACCCGAACACGGCAAACTACACGGTTACTTCAACATACGCAGTAAACGGCGGTACTCCGGCTTCGGGAACCACCGCTAATAATGTTGCTGTTACTTTGAATGGAACCAACGAAGTTGATTTTGTCAATACCTATACAGCTGTCGGAAAGATCACACTCTCTAAAACTGTAGGTGGTGATTACTGGACTGACTTCGGGGCCTCTTATGATACTCAGAAAGGAAGACGTACAAGAATCAGAAGCGGCGTTGTTTTCAATCTTTACAGAGTAGAAAACGGAACAAGGACTTATGTTGGCCAGAAGAAACTGTCAGACTTCTATAGTGGCGGTTCAACTACATGGAGCAATCTCCCGGTTGGCACTTATGAGATCGATGAAGTTATATCGGGAACCGGCAATACCGGAGCTATCATTTCCAATACTGTCCGTACAACGACCGTAACCGTTAATGGAGGAACCGGACAGACAGCTGCTGACGATGCTACTACTATTTCTACAGGAAGCTTCTCTGTTACAAAGGGCGGCACATCAACTGTAGCTTATCAGAATGACTACAATAAGAAGAAAGGCAAAATAAAGCTTGATAAGGAAGTCTTCATTGATGGCAGTGAGGTAGATCCGTCGACTCTTACTGAAAAACAGCAGAAAGACATGAAGTTTACCGTTACTGGTAAAGATATTTTCGGTCATGATGTAAGCAAGGTTGTATCGCTCTACGATATTTTGCATCCTACTGCGGAAGGTTCACCATTAGATGAGGACGGCTATCTTGTACTTGATTACAGCAACACCACCAACGGTTACACCGTAACGGAGTCGGGTGCGGATTTAACCAACTACATCAGAGTGACCACCGGTAAACTGGATAGCGGTGAATATGGACCGGGTACCGCTGTTTCATCAGTAGCAATCAACGCTACTACTACGGAACATACCGTTACATTTAAAAATGAATATACAGCAAGCGGAAGACTTAAGATTTTAAAGACGGTTACCGGCCTGAGTGCTGCAGAGGAAGCGGAAGTAAGGGCCCAGATCTATTTTACGATCGCCGATGCCAGCACCGGACGGCCGATCGTATTAGAAAACGGCAAGTATAAACTTGGCCAGACGGGCGATACACCTGCACAGATCTCTCTGGCAGACATGGTAACCGGAATCGATATTCCTACAGGTACCTATAAAATTACAGAGCACAACTATGAGTACAATACCGATTACTATAATTGCTCTGTAAGCAATCTGCTGATAGTTGATGGGGGTACTATCTATACAGCAAACAGCCCGGTGTCCGGAAACACAGAGGTCCTGCTCGGAAATGAAAAACTGGTCCAGTATACTAATAGGTATACCAGAGTTGGTGTAGGCAACGGTGTGACGGTCAATAAGAAAGTCTGGCTTGACGGCGTTGAGATCGGAGCCAACTCAGAGGAACGTCTCAAAGAGTTTGATGCCCTTGTTAAGGGTCAGATCAGATTCAAAATATATGAAGGCAGCGAGGTTGATGAGAGCAAACTGTTTGGTGAATATACCTATGCACAGCTGCAGGCGAATCCCCCGATGCTGTATGTTGGGACATGGACGATTCAGGAAACAAATTATGAGATCGCGCATTATAATCACGCTATCAGGTTTACTGTAGACGGTTCGGGAACATCAACAATCGTTTCTGAAACTGATCATGTGACCTTTACACTGGCTAAGGATTCTCGTGTTGGTATCGAAGTTATAAACGCATACATACCACTTGGAAACCTGGAGGTGCAGAAGCTCTTTGGCGAAAAGAGTGACCTTAATGCAGAGAATCTCACTGTTGATCAGAAGAAAGCTATCCAATTCTCAGTAATAGGGTACAAGGATACAACTTACAGTAAAATAGTATGGCCGGAACAGGATCCTAACAATACAGAGGCGCAGCCGTATGTATTCTCTTATAATGACATGACGCTGAACGATGATGGGATTATGTCAAAGCTATTCGAAGACATCCCTACAGGTGTTTATGTTGTTACAGAGGATGGCGCGATTGAGAACTACAATGTAACTACTGTCAGCAATCCTGACGGTAATGGCATTTCAGTTCCGTATAATGAGTTAGCGGTACAGAAGTTTACGAATACGTATACCCGTCAGAAAGGAAATCTGGAGGTACAGAAGACTTTTGAGGCACCGAGTACTCTTACTACGGAAAAGAGAAGCGCTATCACATTTACTGTCACCGGACCTGATCCGAGCATGCCGCAGACATTTACTTATGCACAGATGACGGACGGTAAAAAGACGTTCGAAAATGTGATAACCGGAGAGTACACAGTCAAAGAAACAAATGCGGATGTTGATTACTTTGAGCGCACAACTACAGTAAGCGTTAACAGCGGAGAAGATACTACATACTCTGATGCAAACGGCGCAACAGCTTCTGTAGAAAGCGAACAAACTGCTTCTGTCCATATCACCAATGAATATAAAGAGACAGGCGCACTGATAATCAATAAGACATTTGATGACAGTGAATGCATTAGTAGGCTTACAGATGCTCAGAAGAACGGGGTCGAATTTACTATTTGGCGCGTAAGTGAAGATGATAGTCCAAACCAAGTAATAAGAACCATTACTTATGATGAGATCGTTAAATGGATAGGGTTCCATCCTGACCAGGCTCCGGCGGGCTACAGAATACTTGTGCTTCCGGGAGAGTACATCATTGAGGAGTCAAAAGCAGACATCAAGGGTTATACCCGCACGACTACAGCGACTGTAGACGGCACGAGCGCTACTGTGTCTGAAGATTGCGTTTCTACGACCGTTGTGAAGTTTGATGAACAGACTGTTGAGTTCAACAACAAGTACAATGAAATAGGAAACCTTAAGATCAAGAAGACTGTTGAAGGACTTACATTTAATGATGAACAGAAAGCTGCTGTTACGTTCACGGTTACGCAGGGTGACACTGTAATAGCTACGTTCACTTATGCAGACATCCTGGCTTTACCAAAGCAAGAGTATGTTATCAGTGATCTTCCCGCGGGAGAGTATACGGTTTCTGAGACAGTTACTGATGAGGCATCGATATTCTACGGCAATACACGCAGAACCTATGTTAAGGTCGGAACCGCCGGAGAGACTGCAAACAGCACTACGAATGTCACAGTAGAACGTAAAGAAAAGGTAGTTACATTCAGAAACGTATACGGAAACTCTGATAAACTTACTGTACAGAAGGAGATCGGAGGAGCTCCTAAGACTTACATTGAAAAAGACGGATCTAATTATCCGGTCTGGAAGTTCAATCTCAAGATAGCTAACCTTCAGCCTTCGACTACAAGTAATGGTTCGACAGATCTTATCGATACGTATGACAGAGATCTTCTGGGTCTCTTCAAGATCGTAACAGATCCTGCTGATCTGGCGCTTATCAGTGCAGCGGATCCCGATGCTGCATCAATTGCAAACAAACTTGTTCCTGACGGCGAAGGTACGGTTGCAAATGTTACACTCATTGAAGACTATGACAATGGCAAGGTAACATTCAGGATCGACGGAGTTACAGAAGATACAGCTAAGAGCAATGATCTGACTTACTACCTGATCCCTAAGGATGCGGTGGCTCTGGAAGCGCTGAATACAAGGGATAATACAGTGCCTGAAGGTACTCCTCCTAACGAGCTGAAGAAGTACTTCTCTAATGTTGTAGAGTATAAGGAACTGCCTCTTTATGACTATATTGAAACGAATAAGGTAGATTATCAGTATGAAAAGACAGTAGTCATTAAACGCTGCCTTAACTATAATGCTGAAACAAAGCATCTTGAAGATGATTATGGTCATATTGTTGACTATGCTCTGTATGAGTTCATTATCAATCCTGAGAGAATGAAACTCAGCACTGAAGGTTATATAGACGTAACAGACGTATTCTCTGAAAACCAGTCAGTGGATGCTGAAAGCATAACAGTTCAGCGTTTTGATCCTGCTACTGAAACAGCAACAGATATAGAAGATGGTGATGTAACTTATAAGGACCTCGTGGGTCACTCAATCGTACTTAAGGTAAAAGATGAGACATGCTTCAAAGTTACATACAAAGCTACTATTCTTTATACCGCTGAGCAAGTTGGTCAACCAGTTGAACTGAATAATACGGTCACGGTAGAAGGGTATAATGCCGGAATAGTGCCTACTATAATTCCTACCAGCGAAGGCAGCGGATCTGTATATCAGATCAGACTCAGGAAGTATCAGAATGGTAATATTGACAATACCCTTAAGGGCGCAGAGTTCAAGATGTTCCTGGACAAAACATCCGCTGATGAAGCCAGAGAGTCAGGGGACTATTCACAGGCAATCGGAACGTATACAACTGATCAGAACGGCGTTGTCCTTATTACGGAATATACTGATGCTCAGGGTACACATCACATAACTGCTGATAAGGCCAATCCGATCATTTACTACTTTGTAGAATCAGTAGCACCTACAGGATACGACAAGATCAATTATACCGTTCAGGTTCAGCTCGCTGCTGAAGGTGAGACTGCTGACTACGAGCAGTACATTTACCTTCCCAGCGATACCGTAGGTATCAAAGATACTCCGTTTGATACGATGATTGCTCTTGGCGCACTCAAGACTTTTAAGACAAACGGAAGTGCAAGAAAGCTTGAAGAGGGTGAATTCACATTCCAGATAAGGGCTAAGAATAATGCAAATATTCCTATGCCGGAACAGACAGAAGTATCCAATGACGCAGACGGTAAGGCAGTCTTTGGTGCAATCGGATACGATACAGAAGACGTTGTAACAAGAGATCCGCGATCCGGCGAAGTCACGAGTAGATTCAAAACCTTCGTATACGAGGTATCCGAAGTATTACCATCTGGGCTTGATGCCAATGGCAACAAGGACGGCGTACATTACGATACTCATGTGTACGAAGTAGCTGTCACCGTTGCAGTTTCAGAGGCTAATACTTCTTTGAAAGTAACAAGCGTAAAGGTAGACGGAGTAGAGGTTAATCGTGACTCTGATAATTATGAGTATCACGATGCTTCAACCGATCCTGAAACTGTAACTGATGTCGACTTGTACTTCGCAGGTCTGGAGAATGAGTACACCGCTGAAGGAACATGGACTCCGGTCATCCGGAAAGATCTCAAGGGCCGTCCTCTTAAGGAAGGCGAGTTCACATTCCAAATCAGGAATGCTGATGATGAAGTTGTTGCCAGTGGCAGGAATAACGCAGACGGAACTGTCGAAATGACTCCTGCGAGCTTGAAATTCACGCTTGCTGATCTTGGCGACAATCAATTCACAGTACATGAAGTATATGAAGTAGCGACAAATGATGATGATGGAATGAAAGTTGTTGCTGCCGATGTACCTGTTACAGTAACTGTATCAGAAAAGCAGAACTATGACGGCACACTGGAAGTTACATCAGATCCACCGGCGACACTGACTGCTCCTATCGTGATGACGAATGAATACGAGGCAAGCGGTTCATGGCATCCGAAGGCAGAGAAGACGATGGATGGAGTTCTCAAGATCAATGAGGGCGACTTCAAATTCGAACTTGCTGCAGTAGGCAATGCTCCAATGCCTGAAGGTGCAGTAGATGGCAAGTTAGTTGTTGCCTGTGATGCAGACGGTAAGGTCGACTTCGGACAGATCGATTTCTACCAGGATAAGGATCATCAGGATGGTGATAAGGAATTCCACTACACCATCAAGGAAGTCATACCGGATCAGGATGATCGTATATTCGGCGTAGAATATGACAATACTGTCTACAACATCACTGTTAAGACAACTATCAATAAGACAAACAAACTTGGTGTTGCTGTAACTTGCACTCCTGCAACCGGCTGGAATGTTGATGAGAGCACAGCTATCTTCACAGCTCAGTTCACGAACACATATGGACCTACGCCTGCTGAGGCAACGCCTGGATACAAGAAGTCACTTGAGGGTGAAGCACCATCTACGGATGTGACCTTTGAATTCAAGATTGAGAAGGCTGCCGGAGATAATGGAGACTTCGATTATGTCAAGGTAGATGAGAATGGTGCTCTTAAGCCGTTTGCTGTGCAGACGAAGACACTCACTCTTGGACCAAGCTCACTGACTGCTTCCGGATTGTTTGACAAGATCACATTCCTGGCAGAAGGAACATATAAGTTCAAGATAACTGAGACACCTAACACTAACGGAGCCCTTGACCAACGCATCGTATATGATCCTAAGGTATATACATATACTGTAGAGGTAAAAGGCGTAGGAGAGAATCTGCAGGCAACTGGTACTTACAGCTTTGTAGGTGAAGACCAGACTGAACAGACTGCAGAGACAGCTGCATTCACGAATAAGTACACCCCCAAATTTGTAACCTGGGCACCGAAGGCCAAGAAACTGATGACCGGAGAGCCCACCGTAGCGGCGAAGACATTCACCTTCACCCTGCAGGCGGCCAGCGGCAATCCTGCGGGCGCGAGTCTGACCGGGACCGATACCATTCCCGTGACGGTTCCCAAAGGCGCGACAGCGAGCCCGGAGGAAGCATTCAAGGCCATCACCTTCACCAAGAAAGGAACCTACACGTTTACTGCTGCGGAGACTCCGGATACCGCGGGCGATCCGAGCGTAGTGACCTATGACGACAAGACAGTCGTGTTTGTTGTGAAGGTCAAGGATGCCAACGGCGAACTGGAGATCGAGTCCGTCACAGTGGATGCGGACCTCGATCACTTCGATCAGACCGGCAATGCGGTCACAGCGAAGTTCACCAACAAATACACGCCCAAGCCGGTGACGTTCCAGGCGCCGGTGGAGAAGCGGATCATCAACCAGCCCACGGTAGAGGATAAGACCTTCTACTTCACACTGGAAGCTGATCCGAGCAACAAGGAGGGCGGCGCAAGCCTGACGAGCGCGGACGATCCGCTTGAGGTATCGATCAAGATCCCCAAGGGACAGACCGGCGTCGGAATCTCCGCCCTGTTCGATGAAATCACGTTTTACAAGTACGGAACCTATCAGTTCACAGTCCGAGAGAAGGGGACGGCTGATGGACAGAACCTGCCCGGCATCACCTACTCTGATGTTGTGTACACGTTGTCGATCGACATCAAGGATATCGGAGACGAGCTGAAAGTTGACAGTTATGTCTTCAAACCTTCGAAGACCCCGCTCCCGGATTCGGATGTGGCGAAGTATGAGAACGACTATACACCGGAACCCACGCAGCAGGCCCTGCAGGCCAGAAAGAAACTGACCGGCGAGCCGCTGTACGACGCGGAGAACACGGTTTTCACCTTCGAACTGAAGGACGTGACCGGCATGATCGAGCACAAGGACGGCTATGAGATGCCTGAGAACCCGATGTACAAGACGGTTCTTGGCAGCGCCGTCGAAGCCAATGCGGATGGCGCCACGGCTGTCTTTGACGAGATCAAGTTCACCGAGGCAGGCAAGTACTACTTCCAGATCATAGAGCTGGACGATTCCGCGAACCACTCCAGAATCTACTATGATGATACCACATGGTATGTAGAGGTCGTCGTGGAAGATAAGGACGGTTATCTGGAAGTGACCTCTGTCAAGTATCAGACCACAACTGTTTTCGAAGACGATTCCGACGATGACAGCGAAGAACCGGCGGACGATCCCGATGCGGCTGAGTTCAACGGTGCGGACTTCGGAAACGACTACAACCCGGATGACACCCACTTCACACCGAAGGTGACCAAGATCGTGGAAGGCGAGCCTCGCGTTCCCGAGTCCACTGTGACGTTCGAGTTCCAGCTTGAATGGACAGATGGACCGACGGACGCCGAGGGCAACCTGGTCGGCGCTGAGTTCGACGAAGACCAGATGACGGTCTATGTTACCGATTCCGGTTGGGTGCCCATGGGTGAGATCACCTTCACCAAGGGCAAAGCTGCTCCTGGCCCGACCACCGATAGCGTAGTTTATACGTTCGAGATCAAGGAGACCCGGGGCGGCAACGAAGACTACTACACGAACGACGAGCATCTCTGGATCCTCACGGTTGAGGTTGCGGACAATGACGGCATCCTGTATGTCAAGAGTTATCAGTACACCCGCGACGGTGAAGTGATCGAGTCCTCTGAGGCCGTGATCGATGAGGACGGCAACCTGACTCCTGTGGAGAAAACAAAGAACGGCGCGACGTTTACCAACATCTACACGCCGGTACCCACCCAGTACACCCCGCAGGTGATCAAGTCTCTGGACGAAGAGGCCCAGCCTCTGTTCCAGAAGGAGACGTTTGAATTTGTCATGACGGCTAAGTCCGTGGTCACCGACGGCAGCTACGTCCTCGAGGCTTCGACAGAGGAGCCGGAGGAGCCGGAGGAGCTGCCTGTGGAAGAGAACGGCGAGCCGGAAGACAAGACGTTCGTCAAGGACGGCGACAGCTGGACCAGGACCATAACGGTCCAGCCCGGCGAGACGCCCGAGCCTGCGCTCTTCGATGAATTCGAGTACTGCAAGGCAGGTAGCTACGTCTATGAGATCACCGAGACTGTTACCGGAGCGGACGGCTGGACCTACAGCACGGACGTCTGGACGGTCACAGTGGATGTGATCGATAACGGCGGATACCTTGACAACACAGTTTCTTACTCCAATGGCGAAAAGGTGAGCGACGAATACGCCGAATTCATCAATGATTATCAGCCGATTCCTGTGACCTATCAGGCAAAGGTTGAGAAGACTGTGATCGGCGAGCCCACAGTGAAGGACAAGACATTCACCTTTACGCTGGAAGCCTCCAAGGATAATCCTGAGGGCGCAAGCCTGAAGAGTGAAGACGATCCGCTGGAGGTCTCCGTCAAGATTCCTGCCGGAGCCACCGGCGAGGGGATCGAGGGACTGTTCGAAGAGATCGAATTCACCAGAGCAGGCACCTACATGTTCATAGTCAAGGAAACCGAGGGAGAGCTTCCCGGCATCACCTACGACGGCGCAGTTTATGACCTGACCGTCGTGATCAAGGATACCGGTGGCGTCCTTGCGGTGGAAAGCACACTGTATGAGGCGAAGGACAAAGAACCCATCGCCGAGTACGCGAGCTTTGAGAATCCGTACTATCCCGCGCCGATCACGGTCAAACCCACAGCGGAGAAGCAGCTGTCCGGTCAGACGCCCACTAAGGACGAGACCTTCAGCTTCACGCTCGTGGCGAAGACTCTGGTTGAAGGCGGCAGCTTCCTGAAGGCTAACGGTACGGAAATCAAAGCAGAGGACTACTGGACGAAGTCTATTGTCGGAGCCGGAACGGTAACCTTCGATGAGATCGAATACCGCAAGGCCGGACAGTATACTTACGAAGTGTATGAAGCGAAGGGCACCGCGAAAGGCTGGAGCTACAGCCCGGCTGTCTGGACGATCACTGTGACGGTCACCGACACAGACGGTTACCTGGAATACAAGATCGTCTATGGCGGCGGTGACGGAAGCGACGCGACAAAGATCATCTTTGTGAACGATTATCAGCCGATCCCCGTGGAATACGTGCCCATGGTCGAAAAGACCGTGACCGGCGAGCCCACGGTGAAGGATAAGACGTTCAGCTTTACGCTGAAGGCGTCTGAAAGCAATCCCGAGGGCGCGAGCCTGACGAGCGCTGATAAGTCGCTGAATATGTCTGTCACCGTACCTGCCGGCAAGACCGGCGAGGGGATCTACGGAGTGTTTGATGCCATTACCTTCACAAAGGCCGGTACCTACAAGTTCGAGATCAAGGAAACCAAGGAAGACGAGACCGGATTCACGTATGATGACAGTGTGTACACACTGACAGTTGCGGTCATCGACAACGATGGTGCGCTTGAGGTCAAGAGCACTGATTACGCGTCCGGCGACGCTTCGAGCAGCAGGTACGCGAGCTTCAAGAACCCGTACGCGCCCGAACCCGTATCCGCCGCATTTGAGGTGGAGAAGAAAGTAACAGGAGAGAAAGCATCCAAGTCCGAGACCTTCAAGTTTATCCTGACGGCCGTAAGCCTGGTTGAAGACGGCAGCTATCTCAAGGGCGATCCTGACGTCAGGATCAAGGCCGGAGACAGCTGGGAGGCATCTGTTACCGGCGAGGGAACGACTTCGTTCAAGGAGATCGAGTACTGCAAGGCAGGCAAGTACACCTACGAGATCACCGAGGTGGACGGCAAGGCAAGCGGATGGACTTACAGCAAGGCCAAGTGGACAGTGACCGTGGTCGTTACCGACGAGGACGGCGTGCTGTCCAGGACGGTGAGCTACAAGAGCGCCGGCGTAAGCGACGCGAAGAAGGCTACCTTCACCAACGAGTACCACCCGGATATCCCGCCGAAGACCGGTGATGATACACCGATCATGCGGTACCTGATGCTGATGCTGATCAGCCTCATCGCGATGGTCGCAATGTTCTTTGCAAGGAAAAAGCTGCTCCGCAGCAAAAGCTGAGCAAAGCGCGGCGGAAAGAACCGAGGCAGATCATAAAGCACGGGGAAACGCGTCTGCGGTATCATAACGCATAACCCTATAAACTGCCGCCCGGCATCTCAAGCAGAGATGCCGGGCGGTCAGCTTAACGTTTTATGCATCCAAAAAGAGTGCAGCGTTTGTAAATGGTTAATCTCCGGTACCCTACCCAATACTCACCATCCATGAGATAATGAGACGGGACTGCAATGTCCTGTACAGAAAATTCAGAAAATGAGGCTCATTTTTTGAAGGGAAACTCATGGGAGGCGATTGAATGGACGAAAGTACACGTCAGGTTTGCATGCAGCAATGGATGAAGACCATCCAGGCATGGATCGCGAGTTGAAGAACATTCAGGCAGCGAATTGCTGGGCCCATTGCCGACGACATTTCGCTTATGCGTTCGAAGCCTTCAAGGGGCCTGAGGAAAGCAAAAGCAACACGCTGGCGTATAATTGGTGCGATTTATGACGCCGATAAAAAGGCGGCAGAGATGATGCCGGAAGAACGAAAGGATTACCGCCAACAGAAGGTGAAACCTCTGGTGGAGGCTTATTTTGCATGGGTTCGTGAGCAGATGGGCGCAGTACCCGCAGAATCTGAAACCGGGAAAGGTCTGACCTACAGTTTGAACCAGGAAAAATACCTGAAGCGATTCCTGGATAACGGAAATATTCCTCTGGATAATTCGGCCTTCGAGCGTGCAATACGTCCCTTCACCGTCGGCCGCAACAACTGGCAGGTCATTGATACCATCCACGGTGCCAAAGCCAGTGCGATCATATACAGCATTGTAGAAACCGCCAAGGCAAACAACCTCAGGCCCTATGATTATCTGAAGCATTTGCTGGAGGAGATCCCGAAGCATATGGATGAGAAAACAACGGACTTTATTAAGTCAATGTTGCCCTGGTCTTCGTCAATTCCTATCACTTGCAGGAAACCAAATAAGAAACAGCGACCATTGCCGCCTCCCTACCTGGGGAGGCGGTTTTGCTGGGGGACCAGTGATTAACCATTTACGGCTATTGCGGCAGATCCGCATTTTCTGTGACGAAAAGGATTGTATCCAGGAACGGTTTCGTGTATGATACGTAAGAAAAGTCTTAGGCTGAGAGAACCCGGATACGCAATATGCAGACAACGATTTGGAGGATACATAGATGAAAACAAGTCTTAAAAATGTTGAACTGAAGGCACTGATTCCTGTTACGCCGGTTGCAGTTTCGAAAGAGGTCGAGATCGCTAGACAGCTGATCAGCAGGCTGGATCATCGGAAGGTAAAGCAGTACGCACTGACCGCAGTCGGCGCGGCCTGCGGGATCAAACTGGTCAGCGCAATCAGCCGGGAGCTTTCCTATCAGACAGCCGTGTCCAAACAGATCAAAAGACATCTGGAGCCGGTGCAGGCGCAGCTGGACCAGATCATACAGCAGAATGCGGAACTGAAGGAACAGAACGAGCGGCTGCATAAGCGTCTCGACGCAATAGAGTCCGGGGCAGCGGCAGAGGATGGCCCGAAATCTCCGGCAGAAGATCAGGAAGAACCGGATCCTGTCACAGAAGGTTGAAATCCGGCGGGGTCTTTGCTATACTAATGAGCAAAAGTAACACGCGTCAAACGCGAAAGGAACGTCAGGCGGGAGTGGGTCAGCATGGTATTTGAGTATCTGAAGCCTGAAGATGTAGCGGGCATCGCCGAAATGTCCGCCATGGCGACGGAAATCGTCCGGGAACACTTTGACCCCATCATTGGAAAGGCGCAGAACGACTACATGCTGCAGAAGTTCCAGACGGCGGACGCGATACGCGACCAGCTGGTTCACGGCTATCAGTATTTCTTTGTCTCTGAAGATGGCCGAACGGTTGGCTTTCTGGCGTTCTACCCCAAGGAAGAGGCCATGTACCTGAGCAAACTTTACCTCTACAAAACAGAGCGGGGGAAAGGCTACTCCCGGCAGATGGTGGACTTCGTGGCTAGGAAAGCCCGGGAGGCGGGACTTCCCGCCATTGAGCTGAACGTAAATCGTGATAACAGCGCCGTCCGCGCCTATGAAAGACTGGGATTTCAGATGATCCGCACGGAAAAGAACGACATCGGGGAAGGCTTCTTTATGGACGATTTCGTGTTTCGTCTGGAGCTTTAAGAAGGAAACTGACCCGGCCTGCGGTAGCGGGCGATCGCATTAAGATTCTGAGGAAAGGAGCCGGTCAAATGGATCAGGTAGATCAGCAGGCCCTGCTGGCGAAAAATAACGAATCGGCTCTTGAGGATCTGATTGCGGAGCAAAAGAGCTTCATTCTCCGCTGCGCGTCAAGAGAGACGGGAAGATTCCTCACAGACAGCGATGACGAATGGTCTGTGGCGCTGATGGCGTTCAGCGAAGCGGTGCAGGCCTACGAGGAGGACAAGGGCGCGTTCCTGTCGTTCGCGGCGACAGTTATCCGCCGCCGGACGATCGACTATCTGCGCAGTCAGCAGAAGTACTCCCACGAAGTCAGCGTCGCGCCGGAGGCCTTCGGCGGCGAGCTGGAGGAGGAACCCTCTGCGCTTCAGCTGGAGGTCCAGTCTGTCACGGCGGAAATGGCCGACGAAAGCGAGGACAGCCAGCCGGGAACCTCTGCCGCAAAGGATGAGATCGAGGCGGTGCAGCAGATCCTGCGGGACTACGGGTTCAGCTTTTTCGATCTCACAGACAGCTCGCCAAAGGCGGGCAAGACCAAGGACCAGTGCGGCAAGGCGATCGCGGTCATCATGCTGCTGGAGCACCCGCCACTGATGGAAAAGCTGCGGGCCTCCAAAATGCTGCCGATCCGGGAGCTGAGCCTGGCGTCGGGCGTCTCCCGGAAGGTGATCGAGCGGCACCGGAAATACATCATCGCCTGCGCGGAGATCCTCAGCGGGGACTTTCCCATCCTGGGGGCCTATTTGTCCTATGTGCGGGAGCTTGCCCGTCAGGAAGGCTGAATCCTTATTCCGGGACAGACTGTGAAGGAAGATACAGAAGCGTTTGCGAAATGGGCGTGATTTTATGAAAGCTATAGTCCTTGAAGTGAAAAACGGATACTCCGCGCTGCTTCGGGAAGACGGCGTTGTGATCAAGCGACGGGGTGCGCTGGAGGTCGGACAGGAGATCCAGGTGTCCGATGGCGCGGCAGGGCAGGGCTTAAGGAGGCTCCGGGCCGCAGTGGCTGCCGTTGCCATCGTTGGAGTGATGACCGCCAGCGGATGGACTTATGAGAATGCGCTGGCCTATTCCTATGCTACGCTTGACGTGGGAAGCACATCCATCGAGTACGTGCTCAACCGCCGTGGTCAGGTCATCGGGGTAAACGCGCTGAACGACAGCTCGGAAGACAGCGCCGAAGAGATCCTCGGTCAGGTGAAACGGCAGGAGCTTTCCGATGCCATTGCCGGCACGATGGATTCCTTCGACAGCGAGGAGGACAGCTATGCCCAGGTTTCCGTGTGTTCTCCGAATGACGCTAAGGCCCGGGACCTTGCGGATTCCGTGGAACGGGCCATGAAGGATCATCCCTTTGACTTCCATTCGAAAACCGCTTCTCCCGAGGAACGGCGGGCCGCAAGGGACGAGAAGATGAGCACCGGCCGCTGGCAGGTCAAACGGGACTCCGGTCATACCGGGGACTTCCGCAACGGGGATATGGACGATCTGATCAAGGAAGACGCGCATCGTCCTCCGGTGAAGAATAACGGTCAGGGAACAGAACCGGACCGGGAAGGAGAGGCGCAGCCGAACGGGCCGGAAAACGGCAGACCCGGCGATGCGGGACCCCAGGGACAGGATGGTCCCAGAGGCGAAGGCAGACCCGGTCAGGACAGCGGCCCGGATTTCGGGGCCAAACCCGCCGGGAGTCCGGAGGACCGGCCAAATGAGGGTCCTCAGGCGCCGGCGCAGCCGTAAGGAGGCCGGATCAAGCAGGCGAAAGCAGGACGGTTTTTCGGCCGTCCTGCTTTTTTTAAAAAAATTTTCCGGCGACCCCATTTTTTCCCGAATGAAAATCGAATCATATGTCAGAAACGAAAAGGAGGCAACCGCATTGAGCGAAGTTCAGAGTTGCTTTCAGCGGATCGAAAAGAAGTATCTGCTGACATATGATCAGTACGAGGCCATGCGGACGGGCATGGAGAAATATGTGAAGCCCGACGCGTACAGCCATTATACGATTTGCAATATCTACTATGATACCGACGATTTTTATCTGATCCGGAATTCTCTGGAGAAGCCTGTATTCAAGGAAAAGCTCCGGGTTCGCAGCTACGGCGTCCCCACAGGGACGGACAGGGTGTTCGTGGAACTGAAGAAGAAATACGACGGCGTGGTCTACAAGCGCCGCATCACGCTCCAGACCGGAGAGGCCGTGAGGTATCTGTCCGGATCCCCTCTCAGACAGCCCAGCCAGATCAGCCGTGAGATCGACTGGTTTATGAACCACTACCGGCCCCATCCCGCCGCCTTCATCGGCTATGACCGGGAGGCCTTCGCCGGCCGGGAAAACCCGGATCTCCGCGTCACCTTCGATACGAATCTCCGGGGCAGAAACCGGGAACTGGATCTTCGGATGGGCAGCCACGGGGATCTGATCATCCCGCAGGACAGGATCCTGATGGAGCTGAAGATCCCCGGAAGCGCGCCTCTGTGGCTGGTACACCTGCTCAGCGAAAACGGGATCTTCGCTTCTTCATTCTCCAAGTACGGTACATACTACAAACAGCTGTTGGGAGCAGTCACTTCCTACGGAAAATATCATAAGGAGGCACGCCGCTATGCTTAATTCCATCATTGCAGGCACCGAAATCACAATCAACACGTTTCTTATCTGCACCGCAGTTTCCCTGGTCCTGGGTCTTCTGACCGCCGGACTGAGCCTTTACAGGAATAAGACCTCTCAGAGCTTTGCGCTGGCCCTGGCGATCCTGCCCACAGTGGTCCAGGTCGTCATTATGATGGTCAACGGCAATATCGGGACCGGTGTGGCCGTGGCCGGCGCATTCAGTCTGGTGCGGTTCCGCTCTGCGGCGGGATCGGCCAAGGAGATCTGCTTTATCTTCCTGTCTATGGCCATTGGTCTGGCCACTGGCATGGGTTACGTGGGCGTGGCGGCGATCCTGTTCGTGCTGCTTGCGCTGGTGCTTCTGGTGCTGCAAGCAGCCGGATTCGGCAGCGGCAATGCCGCCGAACGGGATCTGAAGATTACCATCGCGGAGGATCTGGACTATGACGGCCTGTTCGACGATCTGTTTCAGAAGTACACCCGCACCTCCGAGCTGGCGAAGGTCAAGACCACCAATATGGGCACGCTGTATGAGCTGAGCTACCGGATCGTGCTGAAGGACGAGCACCGCACCAAGGCATTCCTCGACGAGATCCGCTGCCGGAACGGCAACCTGACCATCGTGTGCGGCAAGCCGGTGACGAAGGAAGCGCTGTGACAGCGTGGGGAGCGATGACAATGAAACGATTTGTGATTCTGATCCTCGCATTGTGCCTGCTGGCCTTTTTCGGGTGCGGCGCGGCAGCTTCGGAAACCGGCGGGGCCCAGACGGCCTCATCGGCGGAGTCGCAGCAGGCGGCCTCTCAGGGAACGGATCTGCAGGTGTACTTCTTCTCCGCCGGGAAAGCGGACGCGATCCTCTTGACCACGGAAAACAGCACCGTCCTGATCGACGCGGGGGAGAAGGGCTTCGGACAGGAGATTCTTTCTTATCTGGAGGAGCAGGGGATCTCCCACATCGACTATATGATCATCACCCACTTTGATCAGGATCACGTGGGCGGCGCTGCGAAGGTGATCAACAATATCTCCGTCGGCACGGTTCTGCAGAGCAACTGCCCGAAGGACAGCGAGGAATATGAGAAATACTGCAAGGCGCTGCAGAACGCGTCCATTGACCCCGTAACGGTGCAGGACACCATGACCTTTGAACTTGACGGCGTCACCTATGTGGTGGATCCGCCCCGAAAGAGCGACTACAACGAGGACGACAGCAACAATTCCTCTCTGATCGTCTCAGTGTACAACGGCGAAACCAGCCTTTTGTTTGCCGGAGACGCCCAGACTGAGCGGATCGAGGAATTCCTGGATGCCAGTCCTGAGACCTACGACTTCCTCAAAGTGCCCCACCACGGCGGCGAGGACGAGCTGATGGATGAGCTTGTCGCTGTGGTGTCCCCGGTCTATGCGGTCATCACGTCCTCCGATGAGGAACCGGAGGACGACTCGACGGCAGCGGTTCTGGAGTCCGCCGGAGTGGAGACCTACCTGACCCGAAAGGGTGCGGTGATCCTTCGGAGCGACGGATCGAAGATCAGCATTGCCTACGCTGCATAAAACATATTACAGAGAAACCTCCTGTGTCTGACCCGGTACGGCCGGGCGGCACAGGAGGTTTTTTCATTTCCCCAGAAATCCGGCGGCGGAAGGGAAGGAGACCTTCGCGCGGTCATTTTCCGACTTGCCATTTCAATTTCCTAAGACACACAGATCCCACACACAAAACTCCCGGTTTGAACACATTTCTAAATTAGAGTGTTCCTCAGTATCTGAGCCTGTCACTCAGGAAAGAAAGGAGTTAAAACAGTTGAAACGTACATATCCCGTGCTCGCGCTGCTGCTGTGCCTCGCGCTGCTGTGCGGTATGTTCTCCGCCTGCGGCTCGGCAGAGTCTGCGGCCGGCGCTGCGTCCGATGGGACACCGGAAACGCAGGCTGCCGGATCCGCGCCGGCTGCAGAGACTGAGGGAGACCCCGCCGCATCCGGCGAAGAAGCGCCTGCGGCAGACGAAAGCGGCGCCGAGATCAGCGGCAGCTGGCCTGCGCAGCCCTTGGGCAACATGGAGCTTCCCTTGGTGGATGAGGAGACGGAGGTCACCATGTGGATGGGCGTCAACCCCAACGTGCTGAAGATCACCGAGGACATCGGCAACGACTGCGCCCTCTGGAACGAGTTGGCGGAGCGCACCAACGTGCGGCTGGTCTGGAACGTGGTGAACCCCGACAGCGAGTCTGAGAAGTTCAATCTTATGGTTGCCTCCGACGATCTGACCGACATCATCTCCAACGCCACGACCCTGTATTCCGGCGGCGGTGAGGCGGCTATCAACGACGAGGTGCTCATTGATACGCTGCCCTACCTGACCCCGGAGATCACGCCTCAGATCTGCAAGCTCATGGAACTGTATCCCGACGCGGTTCCGGACGGCCTCACGGACTCCGGTTGGCTGCCCGGGTTCCCGCAGCTTTCCATGCAGACGGAAACCGCTACCACCTTCGGCTGGCTGATCCGGCAGGACTGGCTGGACGATCTGGGCCTTGCCGCGCCGGAGACCTATGATGAGCTCCATGACGTGCTCAAGGCCTTTAAGGATGACAAGGGCGCGGACGCGGCCCTCGTCCTGAACTACGCCTCTACGGGCATGAACAGCGCTCTGGTGCAGGGCTATGGCATTAACGGAACCGTGGCGGACGCCGCCATGGCAGAGCCCTTCTATCAGGTGGATGACGTAGTCATGTACGGCCCCATCCAGCCGGAGTTCAAGGACTACCTCCAGATGATCCACGACTGGTACGCCGAAGGCCTGATCTGGCAGGACTATATGTCCGCCACCGATTTCCAGAACCCGCCCACAGACGTGGTCCTGGCGGACCGCACCGGCGTGTTCTACGGCGAGGTCATCTATATCGCTTCCTATCAGAATCAGTCCTCTGACCCTGCCTTCCGGCTGGTGGCCAATCCGGACTTCGTGCAGAACAAGGGAGATCTGATTCCCTTCTCCGACGAACGGAGCTACACGGTGGCCACCCCCTGGTCCATCTCCACCCAGTGTGAGGACCCGGAGCTACTGATGCGCTGGTGCAACTACCTCTACACGGACGAGGGCGCCCTGCTTGCCAACTACGGCATCGAAGGGGAGAGCTTCGTCTGGGGCGAGGACGGCACCCCTGTGTTCACGGATCTGGTGCTCAATAACCCGGATATGAACACCACTGTGGCGCTGTTTATGTACTGCATGGACCGTGGCCCCTTCTATCGGGACGAGGTCCGGGAGCAGTCCGGCTATACCGCGGACCAGAAGGAGGCCAGCGGGATCTGGAAGAGCAACCTGACAACAGGCCGTACGCTGGGTACGACGCAGCTCAACTCCGACGAGACGGAGGTCTCCAACCGGATCTACGGTGATATCAAGACCTACATCGAGGAGAACGTTTTGAAGTTCGTCACCGGGCAGCGGGATCTTTCCGAGTTCGACGCCTACGTGAAGGATATCGAGGACATGGGCATCGACGAAGTTACCGCGCTTTATCAGGATGCCTATGAGCGGTATCTCAACGGTGAAGTGGTGGAGATGCAGGGTGATCCCGGTCCTCCCCCCGACGGCGCTCCCCCTCCGGGCTAACTGACAGCCCATTTCCTATGGTCCCGGATCAGGACAGGATGGTCCGGGACCGCCTTTGGGGGAAACACATGGGTAATACCGTGGTTTTATATTAAATTAGAAAGGATCGAAGAACGTATGAAAAAGAGTATATTGGCCCTTCTGCTTGCGCTGGCGATGCTGATGGCGCTTGCCGGATGCGGAAGCAGCGGGGCAGTAGCGGCGTCCTCCGCGGCGGAGAGCGCGTCCCAGGCGGCATCCGGTGAGGAAGAAGCAGCGCCGGCCGCTGCGGCCCCTGCGGCGGAAGCTGAGTCCTCCGACGCGGAGCCCCAGGAGGCGGTGGACCTGACCGCGGCAGAAGCCGCCTTCACCATCGAGTATCCTCTGGTGGACGAGCCCACCACCCTGACCTACTGGCAGGCTTGGCCTCCCTTCCTCAACGAGATTTCCTCTCCCGGCGACGCCTCCATGTTTGAAAAAATGGAGGAGATCACCGGCATCCATCTGGATATCACAGCGGTGTCCACGGAAAACGACGCCAACGACTTCATGCTCCGCTGCGCCTCCGGCGACCTGACCGACATGATCCAGAAGGGCGCCAGCCATTATACCGGCGGCGGAGCCAAGGCCATTGAGGACGATATTCTGATCGATATGCTGCCGCTGCTGGAGGAGAATATGCCCGATTACTGGGCCATTATCAACTCCGACAACAACATCTACAAAAATGTGGTCAATGACGAGGGACAGGTCCCGTCTCTGATCGGCATGTACAAGGACTACTATTACACGGATCAGGGCTACTGGATCCGCCAGGACATCCTCGATGAGGTAGGCAAAGAGATCCCGACCACGGTGGATGAGCTGGACGATGTGCTCTCTGCCTTTAAGGACAAGGGCCTGACGGACGGTCTTGTGGTCCTCTCCGAGGGCAACTGCGACCTGCTGGCCAAGGCCTACGGCGCGGATAACCGTCTGGTGGACGGCGTTGTGGAGTATCGCGGCATCTCCGACAACTACAAGGAATTCCTGAAGAAGATGAATGACTTCTACAACAAGGGGTATATCAACATCGACTTCGTGACCTACACCGATTCCGACACCAAACCGCCTCAGGATGTGGTGCTTTCTGACAACGCCGGCATCTTTAATGAGGATGTGGCCTCCATTGCCGGTTACTATCTGATGGCTACCAACCCCAGCTTTGAACTGGCGCCGCTGCCCCAGATCCGTGTCAATGCCGGGGATTCCCTGGATAACGGCTTTGTGGGCGTCCGCGCCGCAGACAAGTATTCCCTGTCCATCTCTACTCAGTGCGAGAACCCGGAGCTGTGCCTCCAGTATATGAACTATCTGTTCACGGAGGACGGTTTTGTGCTCTCCAACTACGGCATCGAGGGGGAGACCTACACCGTAGAGAACGGCGAGTACCAGTTCACCGATCTGATCCTCAACAACGAGAGCGGCTTTGACTGGCAGCTCTGCCAGAGCCTGTACATCAACCCCGGCTTCCCCTGCCTCAACGATCTGAGCGTTCAGGAGCTGACCTACAACGAGGCCCAGAAGGCCGCCGTTCCGGCCTGGGTCGGCGCCTTCGACAGTGCGGATGAGACCATGCCCAACACCCAGTGGCTCTCCTACACCACCGAAGAGAGCTACACCATCGCGGACCTCCAGAGCGATCTGGAGACCGTGCAGGACGAGTTCCGGCTGAAAGCCATCACCGGGCAGGTGGACATCGACGCCGAATGGGACAACTACGTGGCCCAGTGCGAGTCCATGGGCTTCTATGAGCTTCAGGAAATCGACCAGGCGGCGGTGGACCGCTATCTGGCGAAGTAAAGAATCTCGGGCGGGCCGTCCCAGGCCTTTGCCTTTGAGACAGGATCATGGTTTTCCGCAAACTCTTCCATGATCCACTCCTTTTATCAAAAGTGCGCCCGGAGGAAATGCACAGCCTCCGGACGCACTTTTTGCGGTTTTTTCAAGAGTTCGGATCTGAAAGCGGTTCCTCCATCCCGCGGATCAGCGTGTCGGCAAACAGCCGGATCAGGGGATTCCGGTTTCCCTCATTCCAGACCAGGCATATGGGAATGTCGTCCTCCAAATTGAACCAATCCAGTCTGGGATCTCCGCTGAACCGCACATACTGGTCGAATACGGTCACGCCTTCTCCCAGAAGCAGCGCCTGCAGGATGCTTTCCCGGTTGGGCATGTAGCGGGGGAACACCGTTACCTGGCGGGCCTGAAACTGCAGCAGCGCCAGCTCCATGGCCATAGGGGATTCCGATTCCGTCAGCATCAAAAGCTGCTGTCCGGCGAAATCGGACGCTGTCAGATCCTCTCCTGTAGGACGGAGCAGGCCCTTTCTGACGTAGGCCCGGCTCTCCAGGTTGGCGATCTCCGCCACCTCCAGACCGTCAAAGTCCATGAGACTGGTCTTGGTACAGAGGATCACATCGGATTCGCCGTCCCGGATCTGCCGGCGCAGTTCCCGGAAATCCTGGCTTTCAAAGATGATCCGGGCCTGCGGAAAACGGGCTTCGATCTCCCGGCGCGCCTGCGTCAGTTCCCGGCTCAGGTCCCAGCCGCTGCCCACGCCCACCCGAAGCGCCATGGGGCTTCTGCCGGAGAGATCTCTGGCCAGGTCCTGAGCCAAGGTATACTGGCGCTGGATCTGGGAAAACGCGTCCCGGAAGATGATCCCTTCGGCGGTGAGCCGGAGGGCGTTTTTTCGAGTTCGGTCAAAGAGGGGATAGCCAAGCTCCGTTTCCAGCAGCTTGATCTGACGGCTGACGGAGGGCTGGGTCACATACAGAGCCTGGGCGGCGCCCGAAAAGCTCATGCATTCCGCGGTTTTGAGAAAATAGCTGATCTGCAGGGACGTCATAGACTGCACCTCCGGTTTCTTTTGCGGCCATTATAACATATCGTTTATATCGAGGCAACGGAATTCGGTATTTGCGGGGAATAAACCCGCCGTGTTATACTTGATTTAAGCGAAGGAAGAGGTGTTTTTATGGATCGGAATTCAGAGTACCGGGAGAAAGTCGGAACTGTGGAGGATATGCTCGCAATGCTCCGGGACGGAGACGTGATCTGCGGCGGGGGAGAGCTCTGCGAACCCCAGCTCTTTTACGGGAACTTCCATCGGGCGGCGCCGCAGCTTGCGGACATCGAGCTGATCAAGGGGAAGCGGGGCAGCGGCTACGTCTATCCCTTCATGGAGATGCCGGAGCTTCGGGGCAGGCTGAATATGGTCTGCCACCTCTATGACGGGGCTCTGCGGAAGTGCCATGATATGGGCATCGCGTCCCATCTACCCTCCAACCTCCACGACATGATGCGGCGGCGAACAGAGTTCAAGCCTGTGATCCATAAGTTCATCGCCGCCGCAACCCCCATGGACGAAAACGGGAATTTCGCGGTGTCCGGCAGCGGCATGTGGGAGGAGGACGCCTATCTCCACGCGGAGACGGTGATCCTGGAGGTAAACCCGAATCTGCCCCGGTTCCCGGGTGCGCTGGAGGTCCCCTTGGAGAAGGTGGACCTGATCGTGGAGGCGGACTACCCCGCTACGATCTACGATGTCAGAAGCGTGCCCACGGAGACCGACCTGAAGATCGGCGCCTATGCGGCGGATTTCGTCCACGATGGGGACTGCATCCAGCTGGGTCTGGGCGGAATGCCCGACGCGGTGGGAAACTCCTTTTTTGACAAGAAAGATCTGGGTCTCCACACGGAACTCTTCACCCCCGTCATGGGCGACCTGATCGAAGCAGGGGTCATTACCGGTGCAAAAAAGAATATCGACACCGGAAAGCATGTGGGCAACTTCATCCTGGGAGATGAGAAACTCTATAGAATTATGTCAACCAACGCCGGCACCTGGTTCCGCCAGGCCAGCTATACCAACGATCCTTTTGTCATTGCGTCCATCGACAACATGGTCTCTATCAACACCGCCATGGAGATCGACCTGACGGGACAGATCTGCTCGGAGACCATCGGCCCCAGACAGTATTCCGGAACCGGCGGCGCCTTCGACTTTGCCTACGGTGCCCAGCACTCCAGGGGAGGACGGGGGATCATCGCCATGTCGGCAACGGCAAAGAAAGGGACTATCTCCAAAATCAAGCCCATCCTGACGCCGGGGTCTGTGGTGACCATCTCCCGGAATCTGGCGGACATCATCATCACGGAATACGGCGTTGCCTATATGCGGGGCCGCACGGTAAAGGAGCGGGCAAAACAGCTCATCGCCATCGCCCATCCGGATTTCCGGGATGAACTGACCTTTGAAGCGAAAAAACTCGGCTATATCTAAGGAGGAACAGACAATGGCAAGACCTTTGGCAGACTACGTAAAGCTCCCCGAACTGGAGGAGTACGGCAAGTGGTTTTCCGCGTTTGCGGATTTGTACCGGGAGGACGGGATCCTTCAGGTGACCTGGAAAACAAATGACGGTCCCATGAAGCACTCGGGCATGTCCCACCGTGCCATCTCCCAGCTGGTTCGGATCCTGTCCATGGACTGTAAGAATGAGATTATCATCTTCACCCACATCGGCAGCACTTGGATGATCGAATCGGATCCCAACGGCTGGGATACCTATTCCGAGCTGCCTACCCAGCGGTTCCAGCACCAGTATTTCGACGACACGAATCTGATCAAAAACATGGTTTTCGACCTGGATGTTCCCACCATCGGCGCCATTCCCGGTCCCGGCTTCCACTGGGATTCGGCCATGCTCTGCGACGTGACTATTGCCTCGGAGGACACAGTCATGGAAGTGCCCCACGCCCACGGCGGCCTGGTGCCCGGCGACGGTATGGGCATGATGGTGCAACACTACTTCGGCACCAAGCGGGGCAATTACTACATGATGACCACCCGGCAGTTTACCGCGCAGAACATGCTGGACTGGGGAATGGCTTCGGAAGTTGTAGCCAAAGAAGATGTGATGAAGCGGGCCTGGGAGATCGCCCGGATGTGGAAGCGGATGCCCTACGAGAACCGGACGATCATGTCCAATCTGGCCAAGCGTCCCCTCAAGAAGCTGTTTGTGGAGGATCTGAAGCTCCATACGGTCTCCGAGCAGTACGGTTCTCTTCTTCGCATCGCCGCAAACGAGATGGGCGACGTGAACGCTGGGCAGCAGGACGAGAAGTACATCGCCCGGACCAACTACTGGCGCTATACCTTCCCGGCCATGCGCGGTCCCATGAACGAGGACACCTGGAACGCCTTCCGCACTGAGCCCTTCAAGTGGCTCGAAGAGGTGGATGCAGGCAAGGCCGACAGCCCCCACTTCTACAAGGGACAGAAACCCTACCGTCCGGAACCGGCCGGGTAATAAGTCTCTTCGCGAACAATCTTTCGGGAAAAGCACAAGCCGCAGGCTCTATCTATTTTCGATAGAACCTGCGGCTTTTCACCTGGTATTTTCCTTCCGGGACAGTTAATTCTGCGGATCGTTCTTCACGGTAAAGCGCAGAAAGGCGATGATTATCAGGATATAGCAGACGGTTTTGGGCAGCATCAGCATACCGAGGATGGGCACAAGACCGGCTCCGACCGCCACGGGGAGATAAAAAAGGAACGACAGAAGGATATACAGCCAGACAGGCGAGAGAATACGGTTCTTCTTCCTCGACCGGAAAAACAGCAGGCAAACGGCCGCTCCAAGAAGGACAAAGGGATTATTCCGGATGACGCCCCATGTCACGCCGCTGCTGTTTGTCAGCCAGCCGTTCTGAGGGAACAGGCAAAGGACGATCCGCACCGCAGTCAGGACCCATACGAGGATCGTCATGCTCCGCTGTTCCCGACCCGGATGGAGCGTCTGCCAGAGGTAATACAGAAGGAGATAGAACACGGTCATGGTGATGGAGGTGATCAGCTTTCCGATTCCCAGGGCCGCGGTGAAGTCCGAGCTGACAAAGTAGTTCAGCACCCGGGGCACAAGATGGAATGCGTCTCCGCAGCCGAGGACCAGAGCGGCGGCGCCCATGAGTTTTCCGGTTCTGTTTTTCGCCTTGAACAGCAGGATACAGCCGCTGATGATTGCGAACAGCAGATACAGGATGTCAAAGGTGGATTCTCCGTATTTCATCAATTCCTTTCCGGGCGGATAGGGGCATGTGGCCTCGTTTGCATTATACTACGTGTTCCCGGTCGAATCCAGTCCTGTATCTGACAAAATGTGCTTCGATGGTTGGTTTATTAGGTTCGATTGCTAAATAAGTCGGATTGTGCTATTCTGACAGTAGAAAGCAACAAGGAGGGAAGGTTACTATGCATCAGCGCTATGAACATCTGACCAAACCGCTCAAGATCCGGAACACGGTCCTGAAATCCCGGTTCATGTACCCCTGTGCCCAGCCTCATTTCCTGCAGGGGCCGGAGCTCTATCCCGCGGATCCCATCGTCAGCTACTACTGCACCATCGCAAAGAACGGAGCGGCGTTTATCATCGTTCACGATCTGGCCAACGACACCCAGCGGGACATGGGCGGCTACGACATTCCGCACTTCGCCATGTGGGATATCCATGACAAGGGATGTCAGAACTACTTCTCCCACTTTTCCCACATGATCCATTATTACGGCACCATGCTCTGCACGTCGCTGGATCTGAATCTGTCCACCAGATACGTGGTAAATCCGCCGTCTGCCGGTGGCCCGGGCGGCCCGGGCGGTCCCGGAGGCCCCGGGATGGGCCCCATGGGCTTCGGCGGCGACACCGGAAAGATCGCGGAAAGCGGCTTGAAATTCTCTTTCGGCTCCCTGGTGGGACCGGAGGGAGAGGATGACGACATGGTTGCTGTTGGGGTGCCGCAGACAAGCGTCAAATATCTCGATGAGGACGCCATGGAGGAGTACATCGGCATCGTCATAGACCGGATGAAGCTGTACGCTTCTCTGGGATTTGACGCGGCCATGGTGCCCACGGAAGTGCTGACCTCCTTTATGAGCGAGAGTTCAAACCGCCGCACCGACGAATACGGCGGTTCTCTGGAAAACCGGCTGCGGTTCAGCCATCGCTTTTTCCGGGAGATCCGCAGAGCCCTCGGGGACGACTTCCTCCTGTACTGCGGCGCGCCGCTGGGCGGAGGACCCGGGCCCATGGGCGGCCTGACAAAAGAGGAGTGCGTGACCTGGCTCAAGGAGATGGAACCCTACCTGGATCTGCTCTACATCCGCTCCGCCATGGGAGACGGGCTGATGGAAGAGGAATGTGACTGCTGTCCCGGCGCGGAGCAGGCGGCGGAGCTGAAGGCGGCAGGAATCGCAACTCCCATTGCCGTATCCACTCCCTATATGGATCTGGACAAGCTGGAGGCGGTTATTGCCAGCGGCAAGGCTGACGTGATCAATTCCAACCACATGTTCATGTGCAACCCCAAACTGGGAGAGATCCTGAAGACTGGAGCGGGGGAGGATCTGGAGCCCTGCCTGCTGTGCCACCAGTGCCGCGGCGTCAGCTGGACCGGAGAGTGGATGAGCCACTGTACCATCAACCCGGAGATGGGCATGGAATACCGGACGCAGAAGATGCGGGAGCCGGTTACAGGAAAAAAACGGGTGGCCGTGATCGGCGGCGGTCCCGGCGGCATGAAGACGGCGCTGTACCTGAAGGAGCGCGGCCATGAGCCGGTGATCTTTGAGGCATCCGGAGAACTGGGCGGACAGCTCAAGGCTGTAGCCTGCTGTGATTTCAAGTGGCGGGTCACTCGTTATGTAAACTGGCTTCGGAATCAGATGGTCCGGAAGGGGATCGAGGTGCGGCTCCGCACGCCCGCCACCCGGGAGATGCTGGAGCGGGAACAGTTCGACGTGATCATTGCCGCAGTCGGAGCTGCAGCGAAGCTGCCGGAGCTTTCCGGAATCGAGCACGCATGGGGAACTCCCTACGACGCCTTCGGCAGAGAACAGGAGCTGGGACGCCGGGTCTGCGTTGTGGGCGGCGCGTCCACTGCGGCGGAGGCCGCCATCTATCTGGCCCGGGCTGGCCACGAGGTGGTGGAGATCAGCCGGAAGAATATAGTCGCATATGAACTCAATCCCATCCGGGAGCGGGGCAACGTGAATCTCCTGTCGGTGAACAGCGGAGTCAGGCATATCCGGGAGGCTTCCACGGTGAGGCTGGAACCCGGGAAAGTGTATTATGTAAACAAAGACGGATCGGAGGGAGTGGTGCAGTGCGACAGCATTCTGGTTTCCGGCGGCGTGGAACCGAACCGGGATCTGGCCATCTCCTTCCACGGGATCGCACCCGAATTCTATATGATCGGAGACTGTAAAGAGGCGGGGAATATGCGTCACGCCATTTTTGACGCCTATGCCGCAGCCCAGCAGATTTAAAATAGGAGGAATACCATGAATCACAAATATGCGCACATCATGACCCCGCTGCCCCTGGGGCGGTACATCCTGAAGAACAGGATCATCAACTCCAAGTCTATGCCGGACGTGGGCGATCCGGCGGGATATCCCAACGAGCATCAGATCGAATTCGCTGCCCGTTATGCCCGGAACGGCGCGTCCATTGTCACCTGCCAGCCCGGCGAGTTCAAGGAGATGAAGGGCCGCACCTTCTTCACCAGCAACTATGACATGGAGAACCGGGACTGTCAGGGCATGTTCACGAAGATGATCGAGCGGATCCACGCCTACGGCTCCCTGGCCTCCGCGGCAACGATGATCTACCTGCCGGTAGACGTGTCCATCTCGGATATCCACGACTGGTCCCAGATCCCCGATGAATTCCCGCCGGGACCCGAGGGAATTTACGCCATGCCCGGCATGGGCGAGAGCCGGGACAAGATCGTTCCGCCGGAGATCACGAAGGAGCAGATCCGCGAATTCATCGATCTGTTTGCCGAGTACTGCTACAAGCTCAAGTGCGTCGGCTTCGACATGGTGAATATCTACGCCAGCTACAACGCCTCCATTCTGGCCAAGTCCCTGAGCCCCATCCTCAACCAGCGGACGGACGAGTACGGTGGGAGCGTGGAAAACCGCGCCCGGCTCCTCTGCGAGCTTCTGGCGAAGATCAAAGAGGTCTGCGGGAAGGACTATCCCATCGAGCTTCAGATCTCTGGTGAGGAGACCCTGAAGGGAGGCTATACCACCGAGGACTTCGTGGCCTACTGTAAGATGTTCGAGCCCTATGTGGACATCTTCCAGATCCGGGCCAAATCCGGCGACCTGACCCATGTCAACGCCTACTTCTTCGAGAAGGAGTGCCCGCCGAACCTGCGGTACTGCAAGCTCCTGAAGGATGCGGGTATCCGGTCCTATATCGCCCCCGTGGGCGGCTTCCAGGACCCGGCGGTCATGGAGCGGGTCCTGTCCGAGGGCTTCTGCGATCTGATCGCCCAGGCCCGGGCCCTGATCTGCGAAGAGGACTACTGGACCAAGATCGTGGAGGACCGGGCCGACGAGATCACCTCCTGTCTCGGCTGCGACAAATGTCATCAGGGCGTCTGCGCCATCAATCCGAGGATCGGCAATCCCGGCTGGCGGGACATGATCCAGCCTCCCACGAAGGTGAAGAAGGTGGCCGTCGTCGGCGGCGGACCGGCGGGACTCCGGGCGGCCTGGACCGCGGCGGAACGTGGACATCAGGTGGATCTCTACGAAAAGAACGGCGTTCTGGGTGGTCAACTGATCCACTGCGACTACATCGACAAAAAGTGGTCCATGAAGGGCTTCAAGGATCATCTGATCCATATGTGCGAAAAGGCCGGCGTCCACTTCTTCCTGAATACCGAAGCGACGCCGGAGCTGCTGGAGCGCAAAGACTACGACGCGGTGATCGCAGCGCCAGGCTCCCGGTTCCGCACCGACGCGGTGCCGGTGGAGGAGGGGGCCTCTCCCGTGGACGTGATGAGCCTGTTCGGAAATGAAGACAAGCTGGGCCGTCATGTGGTCATTGTGGGCGGCAGCATGACCGCCGTGGACGCGGCGCTCTACCTGCTCCAGACGGGGCATCAGGTGACGGTCCTGACCCGGAACCGTCAGGCTGGCCACGACTACGACCGCCACTCCCGGGACGGTTTCTTCGCCATGTGGAACTCCCTGGAGGGCCTGAGCACCATCGCCGGCGCACAGGCCACGCTGATCCGGGACAGACAGGTGGTCTACCGGACCCGGGACGGACAGGAGAAGACCGTGGACTGCGACAGCGTGGTCCTGTCCGAGGGGCGCATTCCGCTGACGGAGGAGGCAAGACGCTTTATGGCGCCGGGACGGCAGTTCTATGTGGCGGGCGACGCCAGCCAGCTCATCGACACCACCTCCGCCCGGATGCCCATGTCCATGCCCGGCATGCCGCCGATGCCGCGGAAGGATCCCAATCCCGTGACCACGGAGAACGGTATCCGCCACAGCCAGTTGACTGCCTTCTGGGCGGCCAATTCCCTGTAATACAGAAACGAGCAGCCGGTCGTCAGACCGGCTGCTTGTTGCGCTGTGCGCCCGGCATGGGCGATAACTTGGTGGTGAAAGTCCACTACGGGCTCGGTAGCAGGAACCGTTAGCCAAAGGCAAGGGTGTCCATCGTGAGATGGAATCTGAAGGAAGCCGGATTGCGGAGGTTGAAAGGT
>JAFUFT010000035.1 GCA_017469795.1 Oscillospiraceae bacterium | reverse complement strand
TTTGTACATGGCCCACTTTATCAAGCGTCTCTGGATTACATCCAACGTGCCTTTCATCGCAGATCTGTTGTATCTTCCAAAGTAGTTCATCCAGCCTCGCACGGTTGGGTTGACCATCTCCGCGATCATATCAATCTTCAAACCGCTTCGCTTATGTATTTCCATGCTCTCTTTTCGGAATACAGCCGCGCCAGCGGTGGGGGTAGAGCGCGCAAGCGCTCGCAGGGGCACGACCCCTGACCGGAGCGCAGCGACGCAAAAGCCCGGGCCTCACGGCCCGGGCGTCGCCTCGCAGAGCGCACATACTGTGGTTCGAGAGACCACAGTATGTGCGCCGTTCGGTTTTTCTGCGTGTTTCCGCATAAGACACGGGAGAACTATTATGATGCCTCCCATGCGCTTACTGTTCGCAATTCAGAGCAGGTTCTCAAAGAGCGGATTCTTATGGGAGAAGATATCGCCTCTGTATCAGCTTCGGACGACCCGCCCGTCTCGGAAGGTAAAGTTCCGCATGCCGATGCCGCTGACCTTCTCCGCCGGGAACGCCGCTTCGATGCGAGCGACGTCTTTTGCGGTCAGCTCCAGCGAGAGCGCGTCGATGGAATCCTGCAAATGCGCCTTGCTGGTCGTCCCGATCAGGACGCTCATGTCCGGGTTCTTGGCGTACACATACGCCTGCGCCAGCTTTTCCACCGTCGTGTTCTTTGCCCAGGCGATCTCGCGAAGTTTGGCTATCACGTCCTCCTTCAGTGCCGGAGGCGGACCCGGACGTCCGGAGGCGACGTTCCCTGCCGGACGGTCGGACAGAAGACCGTGAGAGAGCACACCGAAGGCGAGGATGCCGATACCGTTCTCACGGGCCGTATCCAGGACGCTATTTTGCTCGATGCTCCGGTTGGCCAGGGAATAGTCAAGCTCCACCGTTTGGATGGGATGGACCTTTGCCGCCCGTGCCAACTCCGCCGCGGTGAGCTGCGTCAGGCCGATGTGCCGGACATATCCCGCCTGTACGCACTCCTCCAGCGCTCCTATGAGTTCCTCCACGGGGACGGCTTCGTCCATCCGCGCGGGCTGATACAGATCCACATAGTCCAGACCCAGGCGATGCAGGGAATATGCCAGATGGGCCTTGACGTTCCACGGTTTTACATCGAGTCCGTAGATACCACCACCGGGCTTAGGCAGTACACCGAATTTCACCGAAAGAAAATACCTGTCCCTTGGGATCCCCGCCAGCGCTTCCCGAAGCACCATCTCGCTCTCCCCGCCGCCGTAAAATTCGCCGGTGTTCAGCAGGGTGACGCCGCTGTCCAGCGCAAAGCGAATCGTCTCGATGGAGCGCTCCTTGTTGGAAAGATTCATCCCCATGCAGCCGAGGCCAAGGCGTTTGATGTCAGTCATTTTTCCCCTCCTTAATACGTGCAGTTTCGGTTCATCTGTTTTGTTTTTCCGAATCCTCCCCGGTGAGGATCTCCTCGTCCACGCAGAGCAGCAGGATCCCGGCGCCGATCAGCCCCGCTACGCTCATGCGCTCCGACAGAATCAAAAGCGAAAACAGGGGTGTCATTACCGGACAGGCGCATTGCATAAGTGCCACCGTCTTTGCGGATATCGATCTGAGCGCAGTGTTTTGAAGAAGATACCCAGCAGCTGTGCAGGCGAGGGCAAGATAAAGAATAATGCCCCATATAACAGGTGCAGCGGAAGAAATATCGAATCCTCCGTCAAACCGAATCGCGCATATCACCGCTATCATGTCCTACCTTCATCGTTCACCTTCATCGTTCACCTTCATCAGTAAGGCCATCAGCGTTTTCTTCTCCTCGACGCTGAGGGCGGTCAGGCATTCCTCCTGCCGCTGCACCAACCGGGCCCAATACTCCCTGACGACGGCTTCGCCCTCCTCCGTTATAAACAGGCAGAAGGAACGCCGATCCCTCATTCCCCGCACCCGTCGGACCAAGCCCGCCGCCTCCAGGCGGTCGATGGTCTTTACGATCACGTTCCGATCCTTGTCGTTCCTCTCCGCCAGCTCCACCTGGGTCAGGCCGGGGTTTTCAAAGATGAAATGCAGCGTGATATAGTTTTCGTGGGTAATGCCCGAATCGGTAAAATCCTGCTTCACCGCGGCCACCAGCTTCTTCTGCGCCGTCAGCAGATGATACACGAACGTATCCTGCAAATACTCCATCGTCTTCTCCTCCGAGGCATATAATATATATGCTATATTATATGATTTCCTGCATTTCTGTCAACAGCATACCCCCTTGTCTGCTTGAAATATTGACAATATAGTATGCATTGTATATAATAAGTATAGTTTACTGTTGTAGCAAGTTTTCCAAATGTATTACAGGAAAGGCAATCAGTCGAAACATCATACAGGAGGTATGGGATCATGTTGCTGAAGGATAAGGTAGCCATTGTCACCGGCGGCGGACAGGGTATCGGAGAAGGAATCGTAAATTGTTTTGCCCGGGAGGGCGCAAAGATCGTCGTCGTTACGCGCAGCGAGAAAAGCTCCCGGCCCGTGGCAGACAGGGTAAATGCAAACGGCGGGACTGCAGTTTGGTTTGCGGCGGACGTTACGAAACCGGAGGATGTAACGGCAATGGTCGACTTCGCGGTAAAAACATATGGCCGGCTGGACATTGCCTGCAACAATGCCGGCAGGCTGGGCAATCCCCGAAACGTTGCGGAGCTTCCGGCGGAGGAACTGGACGAGGTGATGGATCTGGATCTCCGGGGTACCTTCCTGTGCTGCCGGGAGGAGATACAGGCCATGCGGAAAACGGGCGGCGGCGCGATCGTGAACATTTCCTCTGTTTCGGGACTTCACGGCAACGTCGGCCTATCCTCCTACAACCTGGCAAAACACGCGGTGTTGGGCCTGACCCGCGCCGCCGCCCTGGAGGAGATCGCGAACAACATCCGTATCAATGCCGTGTGCCCCGGCGCGATCATGACGCCGCTGCAGGAGGAGTTCAAGAAAAACGATCCCATCGGCTTTGAGGAGACGCTTCGGAAATCCAACATTCCCGTCGGCCGCATGGGGACCCCCGAGGAGGTAGGCAATGTCGTGGCGTTCCTGTGCAGTGATATGGCGTCCTATATGGTGGGATCTGCCGTCGTTGTGGACGGCGGCGTAATGGCTCAGTGATCTTCGGGAGGAAAAGACGGCGCCCTATGTCATCGATCAGGAGCTGTGCTCCTGCTGTCACCGCTGCCGGGTGGAGTGTCCGGCAGAGTCCATCCGATTCAAAAACGCGAAATACTGGATCGACCCGGACAAGTGCGTGTCCTGCGGGCACTGCGCCGAGGTCTGCCACAACGACGTGATCTCTGACCCGGACGCGGTCGTCGAGGTCACGCCTCACGCGCCGGAGGAGCTTGCCTGCGACGTGCTGGTGATTGGCGGCGGGGCCTCGGGTCTGACCGCTGCGGCCCTGGCTGCAGAGCGGGGAAAAAGGTCCTCGTACTGGAGAAAAACAAGGAGATCGGCGGCTCGGCGTGGTACGCCCATGTATTCCGGAACGTATGGTCGAAGTGGCACGAGGCCGCGGGTATGGACGATCCCCGGGAGCGCATCTTCCGCGAGTTCATGGAAAAGACCGAGGGGCATGTGAATCCGAAGCTCCTGCGCCGGATCTTGGACGCTAACGCCGATTTCACGGACTGGATGATCGAGCGCCACGATCTTGGAAAGGATTACACCTTCAGCCCCCAGTTCTGGGGCGGCTTCGGCCCCTGTGCCGCCTATGACTGGGAGTACAACCATAAGCGCATCGACACCACCATCGGCCCCGGCGGTACGGGGTGGTATCTCACAAACAAGCTGCTGGGCATCCTGCTGGAAAACGGCGGTGCGATCCGTTATCGCACAAAGGCGGAACACCTTGAGCTGGATGAGAACGGAGCGATTTGCGGTGTTACGGTCTCCGATCCCGGAGGGAAGCTGCATATCTCCTGCGGTGCCTGCGTCATCGCGGCCGGGGCGTTTTCCAGAAACCGTGAGCTGGTCGATAAATTCAATCCCATCTTCTACAAGGAAGGAGCGGAACCCGTCCATATCTTCACCTGCGCCACCTGCACCGGCGACGGCATCACCATGGGTGTCGAGCAGGGCGTCGATATCGACTATGTGAATGCCCGGGTGGGAATGTTTGGCCCCATGCGCCATCCCTACGGCGCGGCGGGATTCGCTCTTTGTACTTCCCGGCACGGCGTCAACGTGAACAAAAACGGCGAGCTGCGAAAGCCTGAGCCTTTCGGAAACGCCGTGAGCCACCTGGCGGACGAGCCGGGGCGGGTGGAATACCGCATCGTGAACGAGGCCACCGCCGACCGGGCGGAGCGGGAAGCTTTTGGTCGTCCGGAGGATGTGCCCGGCTGCAATATGAACCCCTTCTATGAAAACTGGAAGGCTGAGTTTCAGCAGTAGATCGAGTGGGACGCCATGTTCCTGGCCGATACCCTGGAGGAGCTGGGCGCAAAGCTCAGCATCCCGGCGGATAAGCTCGCGGAGGCGGTGGCTGAGTATAACGCAGGCTGCGGTGTGCCGGAAACGATTATGACCCCCGGCGGGCCGATCGAATGTCCGCCCAAGGATCCCATGACAGACGGTCCTTGGTATGCTCTGCCGCTGAAGCTGTTCCACGAAAACTCTATCGGCGGCATCGTCATCGACGAAAATGCCCAGGCGCTGAAAAACGGCCGTCCCATGCCGAGCCTGTATGCCACGGGAGACAACACCCGGGGCATCATGATGCCGGGAAATGTGGGCTCCGGCTATATCGAGAGCACCATCTCCGCCCTGACCTTTGCCCTGTGCAGCGGCTACATCGCCGGGGAAGAGGTATCGCGGGAATGAATCCTATCTACATAAGTCTTGAGGGCGCCGACCGGCGCCCTCAAATCCTTATAAATCCTGTTTTCAGTAACTTACGACAATCTCCCCGGTATAGGTCTTGCCTGGCTCGGGGATGAGCTCCGCTCCATCGATGGTGACCTTGCCCACCAGGGTCGCACCCTCCTGCACGGTGAGAGCTGTGACGATACCTCGGTCTGTCTCGTTCCACACGGATCCCGCCTCCAGCACAACCTCTACAGTGTTGTCGCCGTTATAAAACGGACGGTTCGCCACATGGACCAGATAAAAATACTGGTCACAGGTGAAATGGGTGTTCTGTTTGCCGGTCTCGTCCACGTGGATGGTCTCCGTGGCGGAGATGGCACCGTTCAGGACCGCGCCCCAGCCCAGCGTGACATAGAGCTGTTTTGCCTTCTGTCCATAGTAGCCGGAGCCGTTATAGAGGCTTCCGTTCAAAATGACATCGGCGGCATCGAAACGCACGTCGAACTGCGGCTCGGGCAACATCTCGAAATCGGGCGGCAGGGTCGGGATATCCTCCGGCGCGGGAGGCGGCATTTTGCTTGTGATCTGGCCGTTCTCGCTGGGCCAACCTTCTTCGGACTTACGATTGTTCGGCCCTTCCCGGTTTCCCGGTACTATGGCCTCTGCTGACTTCTCACAGTTCGTTGTTACTACAGGTTTTTTTCCCCGCCTGTGAGACCTCCCCGGGTACTCACACGTGCTTTCGCCCTTATACCCGCCTTGTTTACCGCATGCGATTCCGTGCAGTTATTGGGCTTTAGTTTGACATGCAACCTTACCCTCGCTTACGGCCTGACAAGATTTCTGTTCGTCGGACCAGAGCTTTGCCCAGGGAGAGACCTTTCAACTCTCCAAATCCGGCTTCCTTCAGATTTCACCTCGCGACGGACACCCTTGCCTTTGGCTTACGCTTCCCACTGCCGGGTGCGTTCGGGACTTTCACCCTATAGAACGTGCGCTCGCCGGGCGCACATGCCAATCCCGGCGCCGCCTTTTTGACGACGCCGGGATATCTTCATGGAAGAAGTTGCTCAACCAATTTGTTGATCCATACTGATTAAAACATTTTTAGCAGGTCTTGCCTTTGGCTACCGTACCTTGCTGGCCGGGCGGTTATTGGTGCCTCGAACGTATGTGTCAGATTTGAGCAGCCGCAGAGAAGGCACTTCTGGTGCAGGTGTGGATATTCCCCACCCGGCTGCAGTCGCCGACGGCGAAGAAGCGGTCTGCCGCCCGGTCAAATGCCACAGCCTCTGTCTGAAGCGGCGCCATTCCCCCGCAGGCCACCACAGCGTCGCCGGTTACGGTGTGGGTCTGTCCGTCTTCATCCCGGTAGCTCACAGAGCGCTCGGTCATAGAGAGCGTCGTGGCCTTCGCAACGGTCTCAAGCTCCGGCAGCGCCCGGATGGCATGCTCCAGACACCCGTAGTAATGGGAGAACTGCGCGTCGGTAGCCAGCCGGGGCCGGCGGGTCAGGATCGTCACTTGATGGCCGGCTCTGGCCAGATAGACGGCGGTCTCCGTACCGGTCTCCGATCCTCCCACCACGATCACATGGTGCCCTAGCGTCTCAGCCTTGCCAAAGACATCCAGCGGTGTCAGGACGCCGGGCAGCTCCGCGCCCGGAATCGGGGGCTTGGCAGGCACGGCGCCCAGGGCGGCAATCACCGCGTCAAATCCCCGGTCTGCCAGCAGTTCCGGAGTGGCGGCAGTGCCGAGATGGACCGTCACGCCCAGCCGGTCCATCTGTCCGATCAAATAGTCCTTAAACCGGCGCAGCGGCCACTTGAAATCCGCGTAGTCCGCGTGGAACATCTGACCGCCCAGCCGGTCCGATTTCTCGAAGAGCTCCACCCGGTGGCCCCGCAGCGCACAGGCCCGGGCGGCCCACATGCCGGCGGGTCCGCCGCCTACCACTGCCACCGACTTGGGTTCCGAAGCGGCGGGGATCATCCGCTCGATCTTATGCTCCAGTCCCATCTGGGGATTGACATAGCAGATTACGTTGTCCCGGCAGTGGCAGCGGTTGCACCGCAGGCAGGGAACCACGTCCTCCCCTCTCCCCTCCCGGAGCTTGTCCCCGTAATCCGGGTCGCAGATAAAAGCTCTGGCCACGGCGATCAGGTCGGTCCAGCCGTTGGCGATGTACTGCTCCATGGCGTCCGGATCCTGGAAGCCGCCGTTGGGCGCGGTGAGGATCCGGATACCCGCCTCCTTCACTGCTCTGGCGTACCGCAGCGTCATGGGCGGCTCATCCGGGCTGGAGTTCCAGCCTGTGGGATGGGCGTCGTCCATGTCCGGAGCCCGGAACTGGAGGATGTCCACCAGTCCCTCCCATTGTCTGGCATAGGAGACGAAATCCTCCAGTGTGTAGCCGCCCGGCCCCTTCTCCTCACCGGAGACCTGGGCTTCGATGAGAAAATCTGCGCCGCAGAGTTCCTTGATCCGGGAGAACACCGCCCGGGTCAGAGCCGTTTTCTCTCCGTATTTGTCTGTCCTGCGGTTGTGAATTGGGGACAGGGACTTGGCCAGAAGAGAGTTGCCGTAGGACATATACATGCAGACCATATCGAACCCCATCTGATGGAAGGCGCTGGCCTTCTGTGCCAGAAGCTCCACCAGATGGTCCAGTTCCTCCGTGGAGGCCACATGGGTCTTCACAGGCGGCCCCATCCGGGGCATGCCCGCCGGTTCCTCTGACAGGGTCAGGGTTCGGGGCTCGATGCCCATCATGGACGCGGAGGCCAGAGAGCCGTAGAAGTGGATCTCGTCGGCCATATGGGAATAATACAGCTTACATCCCCGGGTCTCCGCCTCCAGATTGCCCATGCCGGGGCCCGCGAAGCTGCCTATCCCCCATGTGTCCGGCCCCATCGGGCCGCCGGGACCCGGGCCGAAGCCGCCGGATTCCCCGAAGAAGGGGTCGCTTTTCCAGTCGGCCCCCTGGCAGGTGACGATGGCCGCCCCGGAACGGGCCAGCTGTGCCATATGGGAAATCATGGCCTCGCCCGGGTAGTTTTCATCTCCCTGGAACGCGCCCGAGACCGCCCGGGTCACCAGCAGACGGCTCTTGAGCAGCCGGCCTCCCACCTGGATGGGACTGAGCAGATTTTGATATCGCTTTGCCATAAAGAGTACCTCCATAATAAGTGCGGGAAACCGTTACGGTTTCCCGCACCTCATTTTCCATTACCGGGCGTTATACCGGTCCAGCGCATCCTGCTTGATGGCGATGCAGTCCTCAATGCCCATGGAGATCAGGGTCTCCTTGAAGCTGTCGAACTCGCTCAGCGGCGTGGTGCCAATGATGAAGGCCAGCAGGTTCTCATCGATGTAGGTGTCGATGTCATTGTAGGTTCCGTAGAACTTCTCGCTCTCCTCGATGGTCATCGACGCAGCGCTCGGATAGTTGTTGGCGGTGTCATTGTGGGCCGCCCAGATCTCCCGGGAGGCGATCTGCTCCTCGGAGTAGGTCACGTCCATCCGGGTATTGACGTTGTAGATGCCCGCAGTGTTGAACAGTGCATAGATGGCAAGCGCCTGGTTGAAGCTCATGTCCGGATTGTTGGTCAGCAGTTCCGTATAGACAGGCTCCCCGTTCACCAGCTCATAGCTCACGCCCTCGATGCCGTAGTTGGTGAGCATGATGCCCTCTTCAGAGTAGAGGTAGTCCAGCATCATGGCGGCGATCTCCGGATTGGCACAGTTGGTGGTAATGGCCCAGTCCGCGCCGGCCTGCACCCGGTCGCTGCGCTCGCTGAAGTGGTTCACATCGCCGGCCTTCAGAATGGGCTGGCTGATGGCGCTCGACGCCACGGAGTACTCCCCGAAGGAGTTGGCGGCGTTGTGCCAGATGCCGGAGGTTCCGCCGTCCACCAGAGAGGGATCGGGCTTGTCAGCGCCCGCCATCTGGGAATAGAAGTCATGGTAGATCAGTCCGTCGGCGTACCACTCGTTCATCATGGTCAGGTACTCCTTCATGCCGTCCTCGATGAAGCCGAACTTCACCTGGCCGTCCTCCTGATAGAAATCGGCCTTGACGCCATAGCCGGAGGTCAGATCGGCGGAGGTGGCGTAGCTGTCAATCCACAGAGCACCGTCGGCGCCCAGCTGATCCCGGAAGGAGACCAGCACGTCATGCCACTGATCGTAGGTCTCGGGCATATCCGCTCCGATCTGGGCGAGCATATCGGTGTTGATCCAGTAGCCGCCGCGGATGTAGACGTTCTCATCGTTGATGGTCAGGAATGCGGGAATGTTGCCGTTGTTGGTCACCACGGCCTTGTAAATGGAATCGTCGGAGTGGATGATGCCGTAGTAGTTGGGGCAGTGTTCGTCGATGATATCCTTCAGGTCATAGATGATCTCATCCTCGATGGCCTGGTCGTAGGTACCGGTGTACTGCATCCCGAAGTCCGCCACGATGTCGGTGTAGTCGCTGGAAGCCACCATCAGCGCAAACTGCTCTGAGGCGTTGAACAGAGATACGCCCAGGATATCCAGATCCACGCCGGTGGCCTCGGACAGTGCTACAAAGGTAGGCTTGTCCTGGGCCTCAATAAAGTTGGTAAGCCACGGGGGATAGGACCAGAAGGCGGACAGGGTCACATCATGGTCCGCCAGGGGCAGTTCCAGGGCCGGGGGGCCCTCCGGCTCGGGTTCCGGCTCGGGCTCCGCAGCGGAAGCCTCTTCTGCCGGTTCAGGGGCCGGGAGCTCTGCGGATGTCTCGGCCTCCTGGGGCGCCGCCAGTTCCTCCTGGGGCGCATCCTCCTGGGCAGAGGCGGTCTCCGGCTCGGAGGCGGCAGCGGGAGCGGACGCGGCCTGACCGCCGCAGGCGGCCAGCGTCAGCAGCATGCTCACCGCCAGCAGCGAAGCAAGTGTCTTTTTCACAGAAATTCCTCCTTTTCTTTTTGTATATCTTAAAGGCGTACGCCGCCTTTGACGATAGACTTCAGTGCGGAATACCGCTTTGTGATGTCGTTGTGGCCGGGTGCATAGGAGTTCTGATCATCCAGCGTTTTGTAGGGTTCCGGCCATGGGACAGTGTTCTGGACCGTCTGGGTCATGGAGGCATTGTTGTGCAGAGGACCCGGGTCCGTGCAGGGAGGTCCGCCCATGGTGCCTTTCGGTTTTTTCGGCCGGAATCCGCCCGGCGCGCCGCCATGGCCTTCGCCGCCCTCCGGAACGCCGGGGCCTTCTCCGGGGCCACCGGGGCCTTCCGCCTCCTCAGGAGGCGGGCCGAAGGGAGATCGTCCGGTGACGGCCTGGTCGTACATCTCCATGGCCCAGTTTTTGGTGCCGTACTCGGAGCCGATGTCCGGGCAGACGTGCTCATGGAAGTAGTACCATTTCCCGTCCTCGGTGTCATAGGCGAAATCGGAACCGTACCGTTCCCAGAGGAACCCTCCGTTGCGGCGCTTGTTCGGGCTCATCCGGGCCATCATGGTGCCGGGCGTCAGATAGCAGCTGCGGCCGGTCATGCCGTCCTCGGCCACCTCGATGACCCCGGAGGCCAGGCAATGCAGTGCCGTGCAGCCCACGCTGCGGGCGTCGAAGTAGGACGCGCCCTTGTAGTTGAGGATATGGCTGCAGTAGCGCTCGTAGTACCCCTCCTCGGGATTCACCACGGAGCCGTACCAGACCTCGTCCCAGCCGACCATGCGGCCGAAGAAGTGCGCCCATGTCACGTCCTCTCCCCGATACCAAATTGCGTCCCACTCCTCCTTGGAGTAGCCCATGCCGTGGGTGTAGGCGTGCCACGCCTTGACCTGCTCGATCTCCTGGGCGCCGATGGCGTTGTGGAGGCGCTGCTCAAAGCTCAGATTCTGATAGATCACTGGAATCCCCCCTTACTTGTACAGGCCGATCTTATAGCAGGCGGGCTTGCCGTCTGCCGTGTAGGCCTTGGCGTTATCGAAGGAATAGTAGGGCCGCGGCAGCCGTTCCCACACGTCCACCCAGCCGTACAGCGCGTCATAGGCCACGTCCCGCACGGTGGGATCCCCGCAGGCCCGTTCCACCGAGTCCGCGCCCCAGGGGGCCTCCGGATCCAGATCTCCGTAGGAGATTCCCGCGGGAATGATGTGGTCGTAGGCGATCAGGAGATGCCAGATCTTCCAGACCCCGTCCTCCTGGATCAGATCCGCGTAGACCTTGGCGAAGGTGAAATTGCTGTCAGAGCTCCCGTCGGGGCTGCCGATACAGCTCAGGCCGCAGTCGTAGCCGATGTACTTGGCGGTGCGGCCGTTCCCGGCCACCTCGATATATGGGGTGTTCATGGTGTGGACAAAGCTGCATCCGTATCCCAGATTGTCCTCGGTCTGCGCCACACCGGAATAGGCGCTAAGGGCCTCAAAGCCCCGGGCCTCGGCGTCCACCACATAGTGGGCGATGATATTGTCAAGGCCCGTGTAGTAGCCGTTGTTATAACCAAGGGATGCCGTAGACCGGTTCTCGTCCCCGGCCACCCAGAGCTCTGTAATGGCCCGCCGTCGGTCGTTATTGGCGGTATAGTAGGCAAAGCGGTTCAGAAGGTCCTTGATCTCCTCCTTGTCCCAAAGCCGCCAGACCTGTTCTTCCTGCGTCAGGGTACGATTCGCGTCAGCCATTCCAGGCACCTCCTTCCATTCCGTAGCTGAAGGTCTCGTCAAGGGTGCGATAGGGTTCCGGCAACCTGGGCGAGGGGGTAAATGCCCGATCCGCCCGGTAGGTCTCCCGCAGGACGCAGGGAACCGTGGGGGCCGGATAGGTGACGGAGGCCATCTCTGCAAAGGCCGGATCCTCCGGCAGCGCGGGCTCCGCATCGGTCAGCCCCAGCCCCTGCCGCTTGTCGATCTCATGGAGGTCAAGCATATGCAGGATCTTCCAGGCGCCGTCTTCCAGAATGAAGTCCACCGCCCAGTAGGAAAAGTCCCAGAATGACACCGGTCCAGCGGTGGTCACCCACTCCACCAGTCCCCGCACCACCCAGAGTCCTTTGGCGCTCTGGAGATCGTCGGCCACCTCCACCACCTGGGTGTCGATGGGCCGGTAGGAGATCTGGCCCACGCCGAAGAGTTCTTCCTCGGTTTTTCCAGCGAGCTTCTCGGGAAAACGGGCCGCAATGAGGCGGCTGGCCAGGGCGGTCTCCGCGTCGATCGCGGCGTAGTAGCCCAGAACAGCCTCCTGTCCCACATACCAGCCGTTATTGAGGCCAAGGCAGATATCGTCCCGCCTGCTCCAGAACTGACCCAGCGCCCCTTCCTGCTTGATGCAGTAGCTCTGGGAGTACTTGCCCATGATGTTCTGGACCTCCCGGCGGATCTCCCACCGGGTAAGCAGATCCTCCTTGGAATAGTTTTGTTTTTTCATGCGCCGCACCTCCTCACTTCTCCGGAGGCGGTCCGCCGAAGGGGTTCCGGGGGTGGGCGTTTTCCATCATCACCGGGGTGTGATGGGCGTTTTCCGTGTCGATGCGCCAGGTGCCGCCCAGCCAGGTCCCGCCGTAGCACTTGACGTGATAGGTGAACAGCTCGGAGCTGGTGGTGCCGGCCCACAGGTTCCAGCACAGATATCCGTCCTCCATGCGAAGTTCCTGCATGGGCTGACTGTCGTTTTCCGTCTCGTGAACGCCGGTGAGTACGCCGTCCCTGTTCTCAATGACCACATGGTGCTTGGGCACGCCGGGCATACCCAGAATGGTCAGGTAGTACTCTCCTTCAATGGTCGGTTCGGTCTCCACCATGGGATTTCTGCGGAACCGGGCGTAGATATTCTCGTCCACCCAGACCGCGTAGGCGCCGCCGTCCCGGCCGGAGACAGCGGGATCTCCGATCACGAACACGCCGCCGATGTCCTTTCCCTCGGCGCTCTGCAGGAGGCCGTTTTCTTTTGCTTTCAGGCCATCCTGTTCCGGCACAGCTCCGAACCGGACGCACAGCTCCCGGTATTCCGCGGCGGCTTCCGGCGTCAGCAGCACTGTATCGGTGTTGACAATGACCTTCATGCCGTCGGAGACCTGATGTCCCATGACGCCGGCCACCCGTCCTTCAGGGTAGAGGATGATCTTGTCCAGCGCGACCCCGCCTACAGCCTCGACGCCCTGGGGCGCCTGGACGGCTGCCTGATCCAGCATGGCAACCTGGGAGCCGGTACCGGAAGCAGCCTCTGCCGCGGCAACTGCACCTGCCCCGGAGCCCACCACCAGGGTCTGGGTCTTTTTGATGATTCGATCCATAGGGAACCCTCCTTGCATAGTATCTCAAATATTATTATAGTTCGGCAAAAACCAGTGGGTAAGGGCCAGAATCCCGACTGCGGGGACCATTTTTCACACTTTTTTCATGCCGTTCCGGGGAATATGTGATACAATAAAGTAACTATCATCGGGGAGGATGCCGCATGGACATGGAACGCAGGACCCTTCAGGCGCAGATCGACGCTCTGCAGGCAGAAAACGAATGGCTCCGCAGACACTATGAATACCTGCGCAGGCAGGAGCTGGCCTCCCACCTGCTGACCGGACGGTTTCTGGACGTGGATAAGATCCTGCAGGACCTTGCCGAGGTAGGGATCCATTTGGAGAAAGAAACATACATGGTCCTTTCCATCCGTGTGCTCACCGAGCCCCGGGATTCCCTTGCGGACAACACCGGGGAGGACAAAATGTTCTTTGAGCGGGTCACCGGCACGCTGGAGGAATACGTCCAGTCGGAATTCCGCAGACATTATGAGTGCCATGTGGTCCATGTGGATATGGGCGCGATCTGCCTGCTTGGCCTGGACAGTCCGGGACCGGATCACAGGCCGCCGGAGCGGTTCGAGCTGCAGATGTCTCTGCCCAGGGACAACATGATCGAAACCATCAACCGGATCGCCCTCTCCATCTATGATCATGTGAAATCCGAACAGGGTTTGGAGCTGTTCATCGCCGTGAGCCGTCCCTGCAGCAGTGTGGAGCAGTTGCCGGAGATCTATCCCGACGTGCAGCGGATCACGGAGTATCGGCAGCTCATGGATCTGGACGTGCCGGTGCTGTGCTATCACGACTTTGAAATGGCGGATACCGGCCCCATCGCCGGCTTCAACACGCTTCTGCAGGAGAAGGAGTATCTCCGGCAGGTGGAGCTGGGCAACTATCCCGAGGCCCGCCGGATCATGCTTCAGATCGTCCGCCATGATCTGGAGCAGCAGTCCGGGTCCCTGAACTCCATCCGGATCCGGACCGTTGCCAGGATCCACACGCTGACCATGACGCTCCATCGCTTTCTGGGGGAAGGAGACAGCCCGATCCAGGCGAAGATCAACCAGTGCGCACGGCAGATCGAAGAGGACACCCTGACCATCCCGCAACTTCTGGAGCTGGTGGATCAGGTTTTCGACGCCATCGAGGAGAACGCCCTGACCGCAGAGGATGACCGGAACCCGCGATGGTTCCCGAAAATGCTGGCCTACATTGAGGCCCGGTATCGGGACCCCGATTTCAATGTGGCGGCAGTCAGCGAGTATCTGGACATGACCCCCTCCTACCTGACCAGAGAGATGCGCCGCATGACCGGCAGCAGTCTGTTTGACTACATCCAGCAGCTGCGAGTGCAGGCGGCCCAGGCGGCGATGGCCCACGGCGTCAACGTCCAGGACGCTTCCATACAGAGCGGCTTCGGCGACGCCCGTTCCATGCGGCGCGCCTTCCAGAAGTACCTCCACACCAATCCCAGCGATATGTAACCGCACCGCCTGCCTGATCGGCTTTTTCGCCTTGTTTTCAAATGCAATTCGGTGATTCCCGGCCGGTAACTCCGGAAAAACGAAAAGCGGCCCGGGTGTTTTTATATCACACTGAATATTGATATTTTTTACAGGAGGAACCCCCCATGAAAAAAGAAGTAACCAGAACCTGGATCGTGGAGAAGACCACCCGCCTTTCCGAGCTGATGATTCAGGAAGGCGGCTCCATCGCTGCGCCGGAAGGCAAATTTGTCTATATGACCGTGGACGGCGTAGGCCGGGATATCCTGCCGGGCCGCTACCGTGGGGAGATCGTACTGTCTGTGGCGGAGACCTATCACATGACACCCCACTCCCTGCTGCGGATGACAAACCGCTCCAAGGAATTCCGAAACGCCCTGGTGGTGGATACCTCCGAGGGAAAAGTTGTGGACGAGAAATCAGTTCCCGCTGCCATCCAGGGCGGAACGATCTCCGGGAAAGAGGTAGACGGCGCTTATATCGCCTCCTCTGCTGAGAGCTTCAACGGCATTCTGGCCATCGGCAGCGGAAGCTATACGGTAAAGAACACCCGGATCGAAATGGAGGGCTTCGGTGAGAACGATTTTGTGGGCATGGGCTCCGGCATTGAGGCCATTGACAAGGTCGATCTGACCATCGAGGATTGCGACATTCAGGTAAACGGCGTCACCCGCACCTCCGTCCATGTAGGCGGCGACAGCCATGTGCTGGTCAAAAACACCCGTATCCAGAACACCAGCCCGGACTCCGACTGGCTGGGCGATTTCAGCTGGGCCTGCGGGTTTACGGGGACCAACCGGCTCTGCCAGCTGACAGATAACGGCTCTGTGCGCTACGAAAACTGCCACCTCAAGACCAACGGCTGGGGCATCCTTTCCATAGACGGAACCCTGAAGCACAACGACATGGTGATCAAGGATTCCAGACTGGAGCTGTCCGGTCCCCGGGCGCACGGATACGGCGCGTTCTGCATCGGCGGCAACCATGTCCGCATGGAGGGATGCGATGTCCGCGTGAACGGGTATCCGCTGCTGCTCCGGGGAATGGAGGACCAGGGCCGGGCGGAGATCATCGATACCAGGATCAGCGGCCGGCGGTTCGGTGTCATGGCCATGGGCGATACCCACAGCGTTTTGACCATTGAGGGCTCCTCCTTCCGTACGGACAAATCCACTCTGGTGTTCAAGGGGTCCGCCACGGAGATCAACGTGAAGAACACGGAGATGGTTCCGGGCAACGGCGTTATCATGCAGCTCATGGACAACGACGAGGGAGGCATGAACGCGCAGGACTTTCACGTTCCCTTGGGCGAGACAGATGTGCCGGACAGCAGCCATGATTTGACCGCGGTGGGAAATGACGATATCCGGCTGAACCTTACAGACTGCACCCTGACCGGTGATTTCTACAATTCCACCAGCAATATCCGCGCCAACAAGCGCAGCACCATGGGCGGCATGGGAAAATTCCACGATGCGGTCATCGGCGTCATGGCGCCGCCCACTATGGCCGCCCTGCCCGAAGGCGAGGAAATTCCCGCGGAATTTACCATGGAAAAGGTGGACCTGGACGTGGCAAAGAATCTGGCGGTCACACTGCGCAGCACCAGTATCACCGGCGTCATCAGCTCCGCCGCCCAGAAATACCGGGACGGCCTGACCCTCATCGACGAATCCAATCGTCTGGAGATGTCCAACATCACTCAGACCGCCGCTCCCACCGTCAACAACGGCGTTATTGTCTGCCTGGACGCGAAGAGCAAGTGGACGGTCACCGGCACCAGCTACATTACAAAGCTGGTACTCGCAAGCGGCGCAGCCGTCACCGGTCCGGAAGGCCAGAGGGTATGGATGTCCGTAGACGGGGTGGAAACAAACATCGCTCCCGGTACTTATACGGGTCGAATCATACTGCGTGTATCGTGACGGATATTCCGTAAGAGGACGTAAAAGACGTGGGGCATACCGGGAAAGAGCCGGTATGCCCCGCGCTTTTTATTTGCAGCTCCCTTGCAGAAAGGATCCTCAGGTGCTTTCCGCTTAAATCTCCATTGCGGCCCAGTAGGCGGTGGAAACCGCCTCCCGGATCTTTTTCGGCTTTACACAGTCGCCGACCATCTGGAAGAAAGGCGCGGTGTGCTGGAATGCATAGGCCTCAGCGCTCCGGGAAACCGTCCCCCCAGCCAGAATCACATAATCCGCAGGAACGGTCTTTGTCTCTCCAGTCTTCGTGTTCTGAAGCAGGACCTCATGATCCCGGATTTCTACGCACTCGCTGTTGTTGTACAGGTCGATACCCCGCTGCCGATACCAATCCAGGAAGGTAGGGGCGGGGCTGTACAGGGACGTGGGCGGGGTGTTGTAGGCCGTCTCATGGAACAGGATCTTGTTCCGGCGGCCGGTGATGGCCACCCGGAGGCCAAGGTTATGAAAGTGAAGGGCCGATTCACAGCCGGTCAGCCCGGTTCCCACGATCAGGACCTTTCCGCTGAGGGTCTCCTGGTGTTCATAGGCTTCCAGCACAGGGAGCACATGGGCTTTGTCCGCTCCGGGAATAACCGGCCGTTTGGTGTCAGCGCCCAAGGCTGCAATCACCGCATTGGGTTCCTCCGCTGCAATCTGCTCCGGGGTGGCCTCAGTATTCAGCCGTATTGTGATGCCCGGATGCTCCATGACGCGGCGGATCATATTGTCCTTGTAACGTCGGATATCGGTCTTAATGGTGTCTTTGTCAGCAAAGCAGAGCTGTCCGCCCAGGCAGTCCCGACGTTCCATCAGCGTTACGGTATGCCCTCGTTCTGCGGCGGTGTAAGCAGCCTTCAGACCGGCAATGCCGCCGCCAATCACCAGGACCTTCCGGGGAACCGGGGCCTTTCCCATGGGATAACGGCCCTCATAGATTTTCATGGAGGCCAGAGGATTCACGGAGCAAGGCCCGATCACGTCATAGCAGCCATGGCAGCGGATGCAGTTGTCGATGAGGTGTTCATTTCCCTCGTGGAGCTTCCGGGGATAGTAGGGATCCGCCAGGTTGAGCTGTCGGGACATGCAGACGAAATCCGCATCGCCGCTCCGGATGATGTCCGCAGCAACATCCGGGTCGGCGCAGGAGTTGATGATCACCAGCGGTGTCCGGATGCCTTCCTCCTTGATCCTTCTGGCGTATGCCCGGTTTGGAGCTTCGGGGAAGGTTGCGGGGGAGATGCAGTAGGCATTGGACCAGGGGTCTGTATGCCGTCCGGCCGTGATATGGAACAGATCCACGGCATGTTCCCGCTCCAGGATCTTGAAGAATTCAATCGTCTCGTCCAGCGTGATGCCTCCGGGGGCCTGCTCCACCACGCTGGTACGGTATTCGATGATAAAGTCCTCGCCCACAGCCTCCCGGATGCGTTTTAGCACCATCAGGGGAAACCGGGCCTTGTTTTCCATACAGCCGCCGAATTCGTCGGTACGGCAATTCTTATCTCCCGCCCGGAACTGATCCAGAAGGTTGTTTCCATGACCGGCGTGGAGCATACAGCCATCAAGTCCGTAGGCTTTGGCCCGTCCGGCGCAGAATGCGTAGTCCTCTGCAATCTTCTCCAGTTCCTCCCTGGTAAGTTCGATGGTTTCCTTGCCATCGGGGTATTTGATGTTGGAGACGCCTTTGGTCTTCCTGCCGGCCCCGAAGCCGCCCGGAGCCTCGCCGGGCTCATGGACCTGGATTTCCCCGCAGGTAAACTGAACGAAAGCCAGACAGTTATAGCGGTGAATGGTGTCAGCATAGCATCGGACGGAGTTTGCCAGTTCCATGGCCGGAGGAGGCGCATAGAATTTAACCCGCCCCATACTGAAGCCTGCATCCGGGTTTACGGTCGCGTCCCCGCCACCGGCAATACGGGCTGCCCCGCCCCGGGCGAGCGCACCGTAATAGTCAATGTTCTCCTGAATGATCCCCTCGCCGGGGTTGTCCACATTGTTTCCGAGCTGTCCGGCCAGAATCCGGTTTTTGAAGGTCTTCCCCCGGATGGTCATTGGCTGGAACAGAGGCTGATATTTCGGGTTCATCATGGTGCTGTCCTCCAGTGATGTTCGTTCTGCTCTTGCATCTTCATAATACCATTTCTAAAGAAAAAAGGAACCATCCAAACAGCAAAGATTTATCCCGTTTTGATGAATAGACATCGTTTTTTCTGCATGAATCCGTTCCCCGGGCGGGACCACGTGTTTTTGGTGCCGGTTTTTTGTCTCAGCAGCACATCGAAAGCGCCACCGGGACAATACGGCATCCGCCTTAAAAGCGGCTGCTCAGGTACCTGTCCCTGGTGGCGCCGGACGGCAGAGCAAGATGCAGTCCGAGGCTTCCCGGGCCCCTGATTTCCAGTGAAATACCAGTTGCCCTTACAGCGGGGAAATGATACAATGCTCATATGCAAACGGAGGGATGAAAATGAAAGGACGCCGGAAATGGCTGATCAATTTGCTGTTCCTGGCCGTACTCACGGGGGTTACGCTTCTGGCGATGCTGCGGGGCCGGGATCTCGGGGATCTGCTTGAGATCCTCCGTGACGCGGACGACCGCTGGCTGATTCCGGGCGTGGGCCTTATGATCCTGTTCATCCTCGGGGAGTCCGTGGTCATCCACCATATGCTTCGGAAAATGCAGTCGCCCCTCCCCTTCTCCCGGTGCGCGCTGTGCTCCTTTGTGGGCTTTTTCTTCAGCTGTGTGACTCCCTTTGCCGGCGGCGGACAGCCCGCCCAGGTGCTGTTTCTCCGAAAACACGGTGTCTCTTCGGCCAAGGCCGTCCCCATGCTGGTTCTGGTCACCATCACCTATAAGCTGGTTCTCGTAGTCTATGGTGCGGCGGTTTTTCTGCTGCGGCCGGAGCCTGTCTGGACCGCGCTGGAGCCTGTCCGGACCTGGTGCCTGTGGGGGTTCCTCATCACCTCTGTCGTGGTGGGTTTTCTTCTGCTTGTCATCCTGCTGCCCGACGCCATGGAGCACCTCCTGCGCCTGCCGCTTTCTTTCCTCCAGCGAAAGTTCCGGCGGCTCGGGGAAAAAGACCTGACCGGCCGGCTGCACATCTGGATGGCGCAGTACCGCTCTGCCGCCGGGTATCTGAAGGATCTGAAATGCCTCGGCTGGGTGATGACGGTCACACTGATCCAGCGGACCCTGCTGTTCCTGGTGAGCTTTCTGGCGCTCCGGGCCTTCGGCATCCGGTTCATTACCCCTTGGGCCGCCGCCCTGCAGCAGGGCATGATCTCCCTCGGCACGGATCTGCTGCCCCTGCCCGGCGGAACCGGGGCCAACGAAACGATGTTTCTCTCCCTTTATACGCCGCTTCTGGGAGAGACCGCCCTGCCGGTGCTGCTCATGTGCCGGGGCATCAGCTACTACGCACAGCTTCTGATTACTGCCGTATTTACCGCGATCGCCCTGACCAGGCAAAAAAACATGATCGCTGAAATAGAGAGGAAAAGAACATGGAACATAAAAAAAGAGCCTCTGCCTTAATCGGTGTGGCAGACTATACGGTTATCCTGACGTTTATCGGCCTTCTTTCCGCTGTCTTCGGCATGCTGCAGGCCATGGCCGGCCATTTCCGCATCGCCATCTGCTGTCTTGCCTTTTCCGGCCTCTGCGACGCCTTTGACGGACGGGTTGCCCGGACGAAGAAAAACAGGACCACCGCGGAAAAGCTCAACGGCATCCAGCTGGACTCCCTGTGCGACGTGATCTGTTTCGGCATCTTCCCGATCATGATCTGCACGCTGCTGGGGGTCCGGGGGATTCCCGGCGCCATTGCCATCGGAATTTACGCCGTCTGCGGCGTCACCCGGCTGGCCTGGTTCAACGTGCTGGAGACTGAGGAACTCTACTCCGGCGTCAAGGGCGAGCGGGTCTATCACGGCCTTCCCATCACGTCTATCTCCGTGATCCTGCCCCTGGTGTTCCTTCTGAGCTTTGCGGTCCCTGAGTTCTGGATGCATGTCATTCTGACGCTGACACTGCTGATCACCGGCATTCTCTTTGTGGTGAACTTCAAAATGCGCAAGCCCCGGCTTCGGACCATTCTGGCCATGATCCTGGTGGTGGGAATCGCTGTGGTGTCCATTCTCCTGTTCTCCCGCCATCGCGTGATACCCCTGTCCCAGCCCGGGGATGACGGCCCCCTGATCGACGTGATCACCGAGGACGAGCCGTGAGCGGCGGGCAGGACCGAATCACCCGCTGGCTCTACGGGACTGCGCCGGGCCGGGCCCTTCTGCCGCTGCTCATTCGTCCCGCCGTCAGCCGGTTGGGAGGCTGGTTCCTGGACCGGGGGCTCTCCCGGCTCCTGATCAGGCCCTTTGTCCGCAGCAGCTGCATCCCGCTTTCGGACTATCCCCCGAGGCACTACCGCTCCTTCAACGACTTTTTCACCCGGACCATCCTCCCGGAAAAACGTCCGGTGGATCCCCGGACCCAGGTCCTGGTTGCTCCCTGCGACGGGCGTCTGACGGTGTATCCCATCGAGGAGGACAGCCGCTTCACCGTCAAGGGCGTCTCCTACACCCTGCCGCAGCTCCTGCGGGATCCGGCGCTTGCCGGGCGGTTCTCCGGTGGAACACTGCTGCTCTTCCGGTTGAGCGTCTCCGACTATCACCGGTATATCTGGAGCATGGACGGAGTCCCCGAGGCATACATCCGCATCCCCGGAGTCTACCATACGGTCCATCCCACGGCTGCTGCCGCCCGGGCCATCTACCGGGAGAACACGCGGGAATACACTCTCCAGCACACTGACTGCTTCGGCGATGTCGCCGTCATGGAGGTTGGTGCGCTGCTTGTGGGCCGGATTGAAAACCATCCCCTTTCCAGCAGAGTCACCCGCGGGCAGGAAAAGGGCTTTTTTGCCTACGGCGGCTCCACGATCCTGATGCTTCTGGAGCCGGGACGGGTTAAAATGGATCAGGATCTTCTGGACCGGAGCGTCCGGGATCAGGAGACCCCTGTCCGGCTGGGACAGGCCATCGGACACGCGCGGGGTTGAGCGGCCACGTACAGGATCAAAAGGACTGCTCACTGGATCGGAACCGGAGAAAAGGACTGCCATTGACGGCAGTCCTTCTTTTTCATGGCGTTCTCTTCTTGTGGATCGGAAAGATAGTATGCTATAATGAATCATCAGCGCTTTTCCCACAGCAAACAGTCTGCGGCAGGCCGGGTTCTTTTCCAAATCAGCGCCCGGCCGGAAAAGGAGAATACCAGTGAGAAACAGGAACGAAAACAGCTACCGGAAGTCTTATTCGATCAGGGAACGCTTTGATTACTGGTTTGACAACCACATGGCAGCCAGCTCCCTCTGGTTCATCCGCGCTCTGATCATCGCATCTGTCGTGCTTGCCGTGGCCATTGCCGGTCTGATCATACTATTCGGCTTTAGCGAAGAGGGAGAGGCGGGCGCCGTGATCTGGGACAGCATCGCGACCGTGATCAACGCGTGGATGCCCTACTATGAGGACGGTAGTCCCGGATACCTGATCCTGATGACAGTCACCGCGATTGCCGGCGTCCTGTTCACCAGCGTGCTGATCGGTATCATCACAAGCGCCATTGAGGAAAAGATCGTCGATCTGAAGAAGGGAAACTCCGCCGTACTGGAGCGGGATCACATCGTCGTCCTCGGCTTCAGCGCCGGGGAATACACCCTGATCCGCCAGCTGATCCTGGCCGCCGAGGGACGGCCTGCCTGCGTCGTGCTGGCGGAGGATATCGAGCGGGAGGAGATGGAGCTCGCCCTCAGCGAAAATCTGGAGATCCCGAAAAACTTCCGGATCGTCTGCAGGACTGTCGATATCACCGATCCGGCATCGATGGAAAAGTGCTCCATCGAGACCTGCAAAACGGTCATCATCAGTCCGTCGGAGGACGCAAAAACTGTCAAGGCGATCCTGGCGGTCGCCGCGCTGCTCCAGGAAAAACACATCTCAAATGTACGGGTCAATGCCATCATCTCCGGAAGCGAGTATCAGTTTCCGCTGTCCATGCTGGAGACCCACAGCATCACTACCCTTCAGACCAATGAGATCCTCGCGAAAATGATCGCCCACTCCTGTACCCAGACGGGACTGTCCCAGACCTTCCGGGAGGTATTCAGCTTCGAGGGCTCTGAATTCTTCCTGATTGAGCGTCCCGAGGCGGAGGGTGCAATGTTTGAGGAGCTCATGCTCCGGATGAGCCGCGCGGTTCCGGTGGGCGTTTCCCATGACGGACAGCTGATCTCGAATCCGCCGCCGGATTACGTGATCCGGCCGGGAGACAGGCTCCTCGTCTTCTCCGAGGAAAGCGAATCCGCCGTGCTGGAGGGCAGTCTTCCGCTGGAAGATGAGGACCCGGCCGGAGCCCCGGTCTCCGATTTCGCGGACCTGACAGATACGGTGATCATCGGTAAAAATGAAACGATCTCCATCGTGCTTCAGGAGCTTCCTGAAAACGTCTCTCATGTATTCCTCGCCGGGCAGGAGCTCACGGAGCAGGAGCGCGCGGAGCTGCAGGCCCTGGCTGCGGATCGGAACCTGATCCTCCATTATTGTGACAAGGATCCCTTCTCGCCATCGGATCTGCTGGAGCTTGCCAGAATGGCGGAGCACATCGTGATCCTCAACGACCACGAGAAAGAGGCGGAAGAAGCGGACATGGAGGTCATATTCCTCCTGCTGAATCTGCGGGACCTGCGGACAAGATATCATCTTTCCTTCAACATCACGGTGGAAATGAACAGCGAACACAATGAGCGGCTGGTTGGCCGGGGCGACAACACGGACTACCTGGTGGACTCCAGCATGTCCTCGCTGATCCTCGCGCAGCTTGCCCAGAGCATCGATCTGATCGGCTTCTTTCGGGAAATCCTGTCCAACAGAGGCAACGAACTGTACCTGAAGAATGTATCCGACGCCGGGATCCAGGGAACATGTACGGTGCGGGAACTCCGCCGCCTGCTCTATCGGCGCGGAATGATCCTGCTGGGATACATCGCTGCGGGAGAAGCAAGCAGATACGATCTCTCGCTTGATGAAATGATCACCCTCCGTCCGGAGGACAGTGTCATTGTGCTGAGCGAAAACTGACAAAACTCTTTGGGGAAGGAGGATGGCCATGTGCGCCAGATTTGATCTGGATGCCGCCGTTGTGGACGAATCCATTGCTGCAGCGGACACGTTTAATCCGGAGATCCGGCAGCTCCCGGGCGGAACCGTCCGTCCCTCTGAACCCGCGCTGGTCATTGCCGGTCACAGGGACCGCATCCACGCGGGGATCATGACCTGGGGACTGCCCCGTTACGACGGCCGGGGCCTTGTCATCAACACCCGGTCGGAGACCGCTCTGGATAAGCAGATGTTTCGGGACAGCATGCTCCGCCGCCGGTGCGTGATCCCGGCGAGAGTCTTTCACGAATGGGATCCGGGCAGACAGATGGTGACCTTCTCTCTGGATGACCGGCGGCCCATCTGGATGGCCGGGATCTATGACGAGGCGCACCGCTATTCCGTCCTGACCACAGCAGCCAACTCCTCCGTGGCCCGGTTCCATGACCGGATGCCGGTCCTGCTGGACCGGGATGCTCTGCGGGCGTGGCTCTTTGATCCGGAGGCGGCCGTCCGTCTCATGGCCAGACAGATGCCGGAGCTTCAGCACCATCAGGAATACGAACAGACGTCGCTCTTCTGACCGGACCGTTTCCCGCCCCAGCGGGGGGCAGGTCTTTGAGGTGAACATCATGAAACCACTCATCGGAATTGTCAGCAAGCCGCTTCAAACGGAGCTTTGGAAACGCAATGAGATCGGAGACGCCATGCGGGAGGCCCTGATCGGCTGCGGCGCCAGAGTCATCGCCATCGTTCCCCAGGGCGTGAGCGTGGAGCAGCAGTACGAGGAATATCCCTGGTATGAGCATTACGACCTGACCTGCAAGGAGGATTACTTCAGCACTGTGGATCTATGCAGCGGGATCCTCATGCAGGGCGGCGGCGTGATTTCCAACTACGAGCACCTGATCATCAACTACTGCATTGAGCAGGACATCCCGCTGCTGGGCATCTGCTGCGGCATGACCAACATGGCCTTCGCCACCGGCGGGACCGTGAACTATTCCAAGTCGGATTACATGTACCGGCATCATATCGATTCGAGTATGGGCTACAAGCACAAGGTATGCATCGAAAAGGGAAGCCTGCTCCATGAGGTGCTCGGCGTGTCCGAGCTGAAGGTCAACTCGCTCCACGGCGGTCAGATCACCGGTCCGGGCGCGTATCGGGCGACAGCCTGGAGCAGCGACGGCTTCATCGAGGGCATGGAACTGCCGGAAAACCGGTTCAATCTGGGCGTGCAGTGGCATCCTGAGTTCCTCTGGAAGGAGGATATCGCCGCAAAGCGTATCTTCCGCTCCTTTATCGAACAGGCAAAGTAAGAACAGACTGTGCGCAGGCAGCGAATCTGCCTGCGCACAGTCTGTTCTTCTGATTCAGTTTCCTTCGTTCAGGAGACAGATCGACATCAGCTTTCCCTGTGGATCACACCATTGACCTGTGCAATATCCACAGCTCGCAGCTGCTTCACCCGGCCCATGATCCGCGCCTGGATCACCGCGTGAGCCGTATCGATGGCAGTGACAACCGGGATGGACCGCTCCGCCGCCGCCCGGCGGATTCGGAACCCGTCCCGGTTGTGGCTGTGGTCGTGGCCGGGTGTGTTGACGATCAGGTCAAAGGTCCCGCTCTCAATCTGATCCAGAATATTGGGACTGCCGTCGGCAATGCGGCCCACCTTCCGGCAGGACACCCCATGGGCACGGAGGTAATCACAGGTGCCGCCGGTGGCGTACAGCTCCATTCCCAGTTCCTCCATGCTTCTGGCGATGGGCAGGATCTCCGGCTTGTCCTCATCTTTGACCGTCAGGAGGACATTACTGCCAGACTTGGGAATCTCCATGCCCACGCCCTTGAATGCCTTCAGCAGGGCCTGATAGAAGTCCCTGTCAACGCCCAGCACCTCGCCGGTGGACTTCATTTCCGGTCCAAGCGCCGTATCCACATCGGTGAGTTTGGAGAAGGAGAACACCGGCATCTTCACCGCGTAGTAGGGACTCTCCGGGTACAGTCCCGTGCCATAGCCCAGGTTCTTCAGCTTATCGCCCAGCATGACCCGGGTGGCAAGCTCGATAATGGGCACGCCGGTGACCTTGGTGATATAGGGGATGGTCCGGGAGGACCGGGGATTGACCTCGATCACATAGACCTTGTCGTTGTAGATTACGAACTGGATGTTGACCAGGCCCACCACATGGAGCGCCGTGGCCAGCCTCCGGGTATAGTCGGCAACGATCTTCTGATGGCGCTGCTCGATCTTCACCGGGGGATACACGGAGATAGAGTCGCCGGAATGGATGCCCGCCCGCTCGATATGCTCCATGATGCCGGGGATCAGGATGTCCTCCCCGTCGCAGACCGCGTCCACCTCCAGCTCCCTGCCCATCAGGTACTTGTCCACCAGGATCGGATGCTCCTGGGAGACCATGTTGATGATGGCCATGTATTCATCAATGTCCCTGTCGTTGTAGGCGATCTGCATGCCCTGGCCGCCCAGCACGTAGGAAGGCCGCACCAGCACCGGATAGCCGATACGGCCGGCGATCTCTTTGCCCTCCTTGGCCGTGAAGCAGGTGCCGGCCTCCGCCTTCTCAATGCCGGTCATTTTCAGGATCTGGTCGAACTTCTCCCTGTCCTCAGCGGCGTCCACGCCCTCCGCGTCGGTCCCGAGGATCCGGACGCCCATATTGCTTAAATCCTTTGTCAGCTGGATAGCAGTCTGGCCGCCGAACTGAACCACGGCTCCCCAGGGCTTCTCCAGTTCCACGATGTTCTGAACATCCTCCGGAGTCAGGGGTTCAAAGTACAGCTTGTCCGCCACGTCGAAGTCCGTGGAGACGGTCTCCGGATTGTTGTTGACGATGATGGTATAGCAGCCCAGCTTTCGGAGGCTCCAGACACTGTGAACGGAGCAGAAGTCAAACTCGATGCCCTGGCCGATACGGATGGGGCCGGAGCCGAGAACCAGCACCTTTTTCGGCACATCGGCGCCCTCTGCTTCGCTGACCTCATCGTAGGTGGAATAGTAGTATGGCGTGGCTGCATCGAACTCCGCGGCGCAGGTGTCCACCATTTTAAAGGACGCACGGATACCCAATTCGTCCCGCAGAGCCTTGACGGCAAAGTGGGTCCTGCCCGTAAGCTGACCAATGAATTCATCGGTGAAGCCCATCGCCTTTGCCTCCCGCAGCAGCTCGCAGCCCAGCGGCTCCGAGGCGATGCGGTTCTCCATCTCCACGATATTCAGGAACCGGTCCAGGAACCAGAGGTCCACCTTAGTGACGGCGTGGATCTCCTCCGGGGACAGTCCCCGGCGCAGGGCCTCCGCCATGACGAAGAGTCTTTGGTCGTCGATCCGGTTGAGCCGTTCCCGGATCTCCCCGTCCGGCAGGGTCTTGAGACTGTCGAGGTTCAGGGAGTTTACGTGCTGTTCCAGAGACCGGACCGCCTTCATCAGAGCCCCTTCGAAGGTGTTGTCGATAGCCATGACCTCGCCGGTGGCTTTCATCTGGGTGCCAAGTTTCCGGGAGGCGTGGACGAATTTGTCAAAGGGCCACTTGGGGATCTTCACCACGCAGTAGTCCAGCGCAGGCTCGAAGCAGGCCGAGGTCTTGCCGGTAACGGAATTTGGGATCTCATCGAGGGTATATCCCAAAGCGATCTTGGCTGCCACCTTGGCGATGGGGTATCCCGTGGCTTTCGATGCCAGTGCCGAGGACCGGCTGACCCGGGGATTGACCTCGATGACCGCATATTCAAAGCTGTCCGGGTTCAGGGCAAACTGCACGTTGCACCCTCCCTCGATCTCCAGGGCGGAGATAATGTCCAGCGCCGCCGAACGGAGCATCTGGTACTCTCTGTCTGCCAGGGTCTGGGAGGGGGCCACCACGATGGAGTCGCCGGTATGGACACCCACCGGGTCCACGTTTTCCATGTTGCAGACGGTGATGACGTTGCCGGCACTATCCCGGATGACCTCGTATTCGATCTCCTTCCATCCGGAGATGCACCGCTCGATCAGCACCTGCCCAACCCGGCTCAGGCGGATGCCGCCCGATGCGATCTCGTGGAGCTCTGCGCGGGTGCCTGCGATGCCTCCTCCGGTGCCACCCAGGGTATAGGCGGGCCGGACAATCACCGGCAGACCGATCTCCGCGGCGAAGTCCATGGCGTCCTCCACGCACTCCACCACTTTGGATGTGACGCAGGGCTGGCCGATCCGTTCCATGGTGTCCTTGAAGCCCTGCCGGTCCTCTGCCTTGCGGATGGACTCGGCAGAGGTGCCCAGCAGGCGCACTCCATAGCGTTCCAGAGTCCCGTCCTCCGCCAGTGCCATGGCCAGATTCAGTCCCGTCTGACCACCCAGGGTGGGCAGGATGGAGTCAGGCCGCTCCATTTCGATGATCTGGGTCACGGAGGCGGTGTTCAGCGGCTCGATGTAGACGTGGTCAGCGATGTCCCGGTCCGTCATAATGGTGGCCGGGTTGGAGTTCACCAGCACCACCTCCACCCCTTCCTCCCGGAGGGCGCGGCAGGCCTGGGTACCCGCGTAGTCGAATTCCGCTGCCTGGCCGATGATGATGGGGCCGGAGCCGATGACCAGCACCTTCTTGATGTCCGGATTCTTAGGCATGCCCTTTCGCCCCCTTCATGTTTTCGATAAACCGGTCGAACAGATACCCGGTGTCCCTGGGTCCCGGGGATGCCTCCGGATGGAACTGGACCGTAAACACCCTTCCGTTCCTGTATCGCAGGCCCTCCACAGTGCCGTCATTGACGTTCACGTGGCTGATCTCCGCCACCGCAGGATCCACGCTCTCCGCCTTCACCACGTAGCCGTGGTTCTGGGAGGTGATGTACACCCTCCCCTCCGCCATGTCCCGGACGGGATGGTTGCCACCCCGGTGGCCGTATTTGAGCTTTTCGGTGACGGCGCCCGTGGCCAGCGCCATGAGCTGGTGCCCCAGGCACACGGCGAAGACGGGAATATCTGCATCGTAGAGCTTTTTGACCTCTCCGATGATCTCTACATTGTCCGCAGGATCGCCGGGGCCATTGCTGAGCATGACCCCGTCAAAGCCGCCCTCCAGGATCACTTTGGCCGGTGTGTGGGCCGGAAACACCGTGACTTCGCATCCCCGTCTATGCAGAGAGCGGATCATGTTCTCCTTCACGCCCAGATCCAGAAGCGCCACCCTGGGTCCGTCCCCAGGGTAAACCTCCACCCGGGACCGGGTGGTCTCTTCCACGGTACCCCGGACCCGGTAGTCCCGGATCAGCTTCAGCTTCTGCTCCAGATCCGGCGTTTCCTCAGTGGTGATCATGCCGTTCATGGTACCCTGATCCCGCAAAAGCCGGGTAATGGCCCGGGTATCCACCCCACAGATGCCAGTGATGCCGTGCTCTTTCAGATATTCATCCAGCGTACCCTCACATCGGAAGTTGCTCCCGCGGGGGCTGAGTCTCCGAACGATCATCGCCGAGGCCCAGGGACGACGGGATTCGTTGTCTTCCGAATTCACGCCATAGTTGCCGATCAGCGGATAGGTCATCACCACGCCCTGTCCCGCGTAGGAAGGGTCGGTGAGAATCTCCTGATAGCCTGCCATGGAGGTGTTGAACACCATCTCACAGATGCAGTCGGCGGCACATCCCATGCTCGTTCCACAGAAGACACTGCCGTTTTCCAAAATCAGTGTCGCTTTCATTGTGTCACGCCGCCTTTCCCGGACTGCTCAATTGCCGCCCCCACAAATCCGCGAAACAGCGGATGAGGGCGGTTGGGACGGCTCTTAAACTCCGGATGGAACTGGACTCCCACATAAAAGGGATGCTCCGTCACCTCCACCGCCTCTACCAGCGACCCGTCCGGGGACAGTCCGCAGAGGGTCAGTCCCGCCGACCGCAGGGCGTCCCGATAGTCGTTGCTGAACTCATAGCGGTGCCGGTGCCGCTCCCGGATCTCCTTTACACCGTAGCACCGGGCCATGACGGTATCTGGTTCAATCACGCAGGGATAGGCCCCCAGCCGGAGGGTTCCGCCCTTCTCCCGCTCATCGGACTGCCCGGGCAGGAAGTCGATGACCTTGTGCAGGCCGTTCGGACAGAGCTCACCGGAGGTGGCGCCGGGGATGCCCGCCGCGTTCCGGGCATACTCGATCACCGCGATCTGCATGCCCAGGCAAATACCGAGATAGGGAATGTTGCGGGCGCGGGCATATGCCGCCGCCAGGATCATGCCGTCGATGCCCCGATCTCCAAAGCCCCCGGGGACGAGGATGCCGCCAAGGCCCTTCAGTGCTTCCTCCACGTTGTCCGGGCGGATGGTCTCTGAGTCGATCCAGTGAATATTCACCTTGGCGCTTGAGGCATAGCCCGCATGGTGCAGCGCCTCCGCCACGGAGAGATACGCGTCGTGGAGCTGGGTATACTTCCCCACCAGACCGATCTCCACAGTCTGCTGCGGGTGCTTGATCCGCTCCACCAGATCTGTCCACTCTCCCAGATCCGGCGGCGGAGCCTCCAGCCCCAACTCCCGGCACACCACCTGGGAGAAATTCGACCGTTCCAGCATCAGCGGTGCTTCGTACAGATCCGGCAGGGTGATGTTCTCGATGACACAGTCCGGCTTCACATTACAGAACAGGGCGATCTTCTGGAAGATGCTCTCCTCCAGCGGCTCGTCGCAGCGCAGGACAATGATGTCCGGCCGGATGCCCATGCCCTGAAGCTCCTTGACGGAGTGCTGAGTGGGCTTCGATTTGTGCTCGTCGGAACCCCGAAGGAAGGGCACCAGGGTCACGTGGATGAACAGGCTGTTCTCCCGTCCCACCTCCAGCGAGATCTGCCGCACCGCCTCCAGGAAGGGCTGGCTCTCGATGTCGCCGATGGTGCCGCCGATCTCCGTGATGATCACGTCCGCATCGGAATGGGATCCGACCCGGTAGACAAACTCCTTGATCTCGTTGGTGATGTGGGGGATCACCTGCACTGTGGAGCCCAGGTATTCTCCCCGGCGCTCCTTGTTCAGCACGTTCCAGTAGACCTTGCCGGTGGTCAGATTGGAGAAGCGGCTCAGGTCCTCGTCGATGAACCGTTCGTAGTGCCCCAGGTCCAGATCCGTTTCCGCCCCGTCCTCTGTGACATAGACCTCTCCGTGCTGATAGGGGCTCATGGTGCCGGGTTCCACGTTGATGTAGGGGTCCAGCTTCTGGGCCGCCACCTTGAGCCCCCGGGCCTTGAGGAGCCGCCCAAGAGAAGCCGCCGTGATGCCCTTGCCCAGTCCGGAGACCACGCCGCCGGTGACAAAAATATACTTTTTCATTTCTTTCCCTCCCTTAAATTACACGCCACTTTCCCCGTAGTTGCTTAAAACCCGGGCAGACGGGTCGTCCACGTTGCATCCCTCCCATTCCCGGTTGGGCATCCAGAAGTCCCTGATCATGGCCGCCTGGCCGGGATAGTATTTCTCAAAGATCTCCCGGTAGAGCAGGCTCTCCTTGGTGAAGGGCGCCGCATAACTGTACTTCCGCCGTTTCTCCTCAAATTCCGCGTCCGTATACTTCGATTCCGCATAAGCTTTCAGGTCGTCCACCATGGAATGGCCCACCGCGTCGGAGAAGGCTGCCTTCTGCCGCCAGAGAATCTCGTCGGGCAGCAGATGATCCTTTTCGAAAGCCCGGCGCAGGAGGTACTTGCCCATGCCGTAGGAGTTGACCTTCAGCGCCGGGTCGATGGACATGACATACTGCACGAATTCCAGGTCTCCAAAGGGCACCCGGGCCTCCAGAGAGTTCACGGAGATGCACCGGTCCGCCCGGAGGACGTCGTACATATAGAGCTCCTCCACCCGCTTTTTCGCCTCCTGCTGGAAGGCCTCCGGTGTGGGGGCGAAGTCTGTGTATTTGTAGCCGAAGAGCTCGTCGCTGATCTCCCCCGTCAGCAGCACCCGGATATCTGTCTGTTCGTGGATGGCCTTGCAGCACAGGTACATGCCCATGCTGGCCCGGATGGTGGTGATGTCCCAGGTTCCCAGCAGGGCGATGACCTCTTCCAGAGAATCCAGCACCTGCTGCCGTGTCATATAGACCTCCGTGTGGTCTGCGCCGATGTAGTCCGCCACCATTCGGGCGTACCGGAGGTCGATGGCGTCCGTGTCCATGCCGATGGCGAAGGTGCGGACATGCTTGCCCAGAATCCGGGCGGATACCGCGCAGACCAGAGAGGAATCCAGTCCCCCGGAGAGCAGAAAGCCCAGCGGCGCATCCGCATCGAGGCGCTTGTCGATGCCCAGGATCAGCTTCTCCCGAATGTTTTTGCAGATGGCGTCCAGATCGTCCCGGACATACTCCGAAACGGCCGTCACGTCCGCATAACGCACGAATTCCCCGTCCATCCAGTAGTGTCCGGGCGGGAATGGCTTGATTTTTTCACACAGACCCACCAGGTTTTTCGCCTCGCTGGCGAACACCGTGGAGCCGTCCGGTAAAACCCCGTAGAACAGGGGCCGGATGCCGATGGGGTCTCTCGCGGCGATGAACTTCTTCTGCCGTCCATCATAGAGGATCATGGCGAATTCCGCGTCCAGCCGCCGGAACATCTCCACCCCGTACTCCCGGTACAGGGGCAGGATCAGCTCGCAGTCAGAGCCGCTTTGAAAGGTATACCCCTTGTCCTCCAGTTCCTTTTTGAGGATCCGGAACAGATAGATTTCCCCGTTGCATACGCACATATCCCCGTCCAGGGAGAACGGCTGCATGCCCTCGGCGTGGAGGCCCATGATAGCCAGCCGGTGGAAGCAGAGGCAGCCCTCTCCGGCAGGCTCGATACGGGACATATCCGGCCCCCGGGATCTCGTTCGTTCGAAGTACTCCCGGAAATCCGCCTCCGGGATGGCTTTGGTAAATCCCATGATGGAACACATAGCTTATCCTTCCTTCTTCCTGTGGATTTTCTCTTCAAATCGCCGTTTGGCGCCGGCCTTCGGCACCGCGGTGGGATAACAGCCGTCAAAGCAGGCCATGCACACGCCGCCGCAGGTTTCCCCCAGAGCCTCCGTGTGGGGAAGGCTCAGATACCCCAGGGAGGTCACCCCGATGATCTCTGCGATCTCCTCCACGGTGTGGTGATTGGCAATCAGGTTTTCCGGACTGTCGATGTCCGTCCCGTAGAAGCAGGGTGCAATGAAGGGTGGCGCACTGACCCGCATGTGGATCTCCCGGGCCCCGGCCCGCTTCAGCATCTCGATGGTCCGTCGGCAGGTGGTGCCCCGGACGATGGAATCGTCGATGAGGACCAGACGTTTTCCCTCCACCACCGAGCGGATGGGGTTGAGCTTGAGATTGACCCCCGCCTCCCGCATCTCCTGCTCCGGCGCGATAAAGGTCCTGCCGATGTACTTGTTCTTGGTGAAGCCGATGGCGTAGGGGATGCCGCTCTCCCGGCTATAGCCGATAGCGGCATCCAGGCCGGAATCAGGCACGCCGATAACCAAGTCCGCATGCACCGGATGCTCCCGGGCGAGGCAGGCTCCTGCCTGCTGACGGGCCAGCGCTACGCTCTGACCATCCACCACCGAGTCCGGCCGGGAGAAATAGATATACTCAAAGACGCAAAGCCGCTTTGGCATGGTCCTGGTGCGGCTCCTGTCGCTTCGGACCCTGCCGCCGGAAACCGTGACCACCTCGCCGGGTTCGATGTCCCGGACGAAGGTCGCCCCCACCGCATCCAGCGCGCAGGTCTCCGAGGCAAAGACGATGGTTCCGTCGGCGGTTTTGCCCATACACAGGGGCCGGAATCCATGGGGATCCCGGGCGGCGATCAGCTTGGTGGGAGAGGAAATCACCAGGGAATAGGCGCCCTCCAGTTGGTCCATGGCTGACGCCACGGCATCCTCAATGCGCCTCAGACGGAGGCGCTCCTGCACAATGACGTAGGCGATGACCTCGGAATCCGTGGTGGTATGGAAAATGGCGCCCTGTTCCTCCAGTGCGTCCCGGAGTCCTCCGGCATTGGTCAGATTCCCGTTGTGGCACAGGGCCATGAGTCCCTTGCGGTGGTTGATGACCAGAGGCTGAATGTTCCGCTGCTGATCCGCACCGGTGGTGGCGTAGCGCACATGCGCGACCGCAATACTGCCGCTGCCCAGGGCACGGAGTTTCTCCTGAGAAAACACATCGCTTACAAGCCCTACACCCTTTTCTGCCCGGAACAGGCCGTCGTCGTTGAGCACGATCCCCGCGCTCTCCTGGCCCCGGTGCTGAAGGGCGTACAGCCCGTAGTAGCAGAGCTGTCCCAGGGGCTTCGGCGCCGGGGACCACAGTCCGAACACGCCGCATTCTTCATGAATTCCGCCCATTGCATACCTCCTGAAATCTGCCTCAGCACCGCACATTTCTGTACGGCGCTGAGGCATTCTGATTACTCCACGTCCTGAAGAGCGTCGTAGCCCTCCTCGCCGGTGCGGACTTTCACCACGTTCTCCACGTCGTAGACGAAGATCTTTCCGTCTCCGATGTGGCCGGTGTAGAGCACCGCCTTGGCGGTTTCGATCACATCCCGCACGGGGATGGCGGAAACCACGATATCCACCTGAACCTTGGGCAGCAGGTCGCTCTCCACGGCGACGCCGCGGTAGTATTCCGGTTTGCCCTGCTGCATGCCGTAGCCCATGACATGGGAGACGGTCATGCCGGTGATGCCCAGGGCGCTCATGGCGGACTTCAGGGCGTAGAACCGCTCCTCCTTGCAGACGATCTCGATCTTGGTGAACTTGTGACCGTCCGGCTGGAAGGAGGGCACCTTCTTCACGGGAACGGCCTCCGCCGCGGGGACAGTACCGGTAACCGCCGCAATGCCGCCCTCCGGAGCATAGGCAGTGTACTTCTCCACGGCGGGAGCGAAGTCCGCATAGGCGGAAGGCAAGCCGTGCTCGCTGCTGTCGAGGCCCTTGAGTTCGTCGGCAGCCTCTGCCCGGAGGAAATCCGCCCGTTTCAGCAGCGTGAAGAAGCCCAGCATGGTCAGTGCCGCCCAGGCGCCCACGGTCACAAATCCCAGCAGCTGAAGACCGAGCTGCGTGAAGGAGCCGGTATAGAGCAGCCCCCGCAGTCCCGCCGGGGCGTCCGGGTTTGCCAGCAGGCCCACGGCGATTGTGCCCCAAATGCCGTTTGCCATGTGTACGCCTACCGCGCCAACGGGGTCGTCGACATGGAGCTTCAAATCCAGCCCCTCCACCACGATCACCACCAGGAATCCGGAGACAAGGCCCACCACCGCTGCGCCGATGGCGTCAAAGGCGTCGCAGCCTGCGGTGACGGCCACAAGTCCCGCCAGGGATGCGTTTAAACACATGGACACGTCGGGTTTTCCGTTTTTCTTCCAGGTGTAGAGCATGGTGGTAACGGTGGCCACCGAGGGGGCGATGGTGGTGGTCAGGAAGATGGCCGAAAGCTCCGAGGGCGAAGTGGCCGCCGCGCCGTTGAAGCCGTACCACCCCAGCCAAAGGATGAATACGCCCAATGCACCCAAGGGGATAGAGTGACCGGGAATTGCGTTGACCTTGGTGACCTTCCCGGTTTTGTCCGTCGCATACTTGCCGATCCGGGGACCCAGGACCCAGGCGCCGATCAGGGCAGCAATGCCGCCCACCATGTGGATGGCGCAGGAACCGGCGTAGTCATGGAAGCCGATTTGGCTCAGCCAGCCGCCGCCCCAGATCCAGTGGGCCTCGATGGGATAGATCAGCAGCGAGATCACCCCGGAATAGACACAGTAGGCGGAGAATTTCGTCCGCTCCGCCATGGCCCCGGAGACGATAGTGGCGGTGGTGGCGCAGAACACCAGGTTGAACACAAAGTAGCTGGCGTCTGTAAATCCCTCCGACGGAGATGCAATAAAGTCCTTAAAGTTAGTGAAAAGCTGGAGATTCGGTTTACCGATGAGTCCGAAGAAGCTGTCCTCCCCCATCATCAGGGTGTAGCCCAGCAGGGAAAACACCACGGTGCCGATGCAGAAGTCCATCAGGTTCTTCATTATGATGTTGCCCGCGTTCTTCGCTCGGGTGAAGCCCGTCTCCACCATGGCAAAGCCCGCCTGCATCCAAAACACCAATGCCGCGCCGATCAAAAACCAAAATTCCACTGTCATCTTAAATTCCTTCTTTCGTTCAGATTTTCAGATCGAAACGAAAGCGCCATTGATCCCGTTTCTTTTTCTTTTTTACACCACGCCGAACAGCAGATCGCCGTAGGTGGGGAAGGGCCAGTATTCCGAGGATGTGCAGCCCTCGGCCTCGTCACAGGGAGTCCGGAGCACATCCATGGCGGGGAGGATCTGATCCCGGATGAAACAGGCCTCCTCGGTGATGTCCTCCATGGTGTCGAACTGCTCCGTCAGGCCGGCCAGAGCGTCCGCAGCCTCGTCGATCTCATCCGCCAGTCCCGAAAGCTTCTTTACCAGTCTGGTCTCATAGCCGCAGGCCATCTCCGGGCAGAGGGACTTCTTTTCCGCCAGCGCCGCCGTCAGCTCCGCCCCATATCCGGAGACGGCAGGAAGGATCAGCTTCCGGACCATATCCACCATGGTCAGGGCCTCGATGCGGACGGACTTGCAGTAGTTCTCCAACTGGATCTCATAGCGGCTGCGGAGCTCCGCCTCCTGGAATACCTTCTGGCCGATTAGCATCTCCATGTTCTGTTTGTCCAACAGATAGGCCATGGCGTCCGGGGTGGTCTTCAGGTTCAGAAGGCCCCGCTGCTCCGTGGCCTCGGCGATCCAGGCATCGTCGTAGCCGTTGCCGTTGAAAATGATGCGCTTGTGGGCCGTGATGGTGGAACGGATCAGATCGTGAAGGGCGGAATCAAAGTCCTCCGCGGCTTCCAGCTGGTCGGCCATGTCCCCCAGCACCGCCGCAACGGCGGCGTTGAGCATGATGTTAGCGCAGGCGATGGAGTTGGAGGAACCCACCATACGGAATTCGAACTTGTTGCCCGTAAAGGCGAAGGGAGAGGTCCGGTTCCGGTCTGTGGTGTCCCGGGTGAATCGGGGCAGAGCATCCACGCCCAGCTTGATGCGGGTCTTTTCCGTACCCGCGTATGGCGCATCGGCCTCGATGGCGTCCAGAATGGCCTGCAGCTCCTCCCCCAGGAAGATGGAGATCACGGCGGGGGGCGCCTCGTTGGCGCCCAGACGGTGATCGTTCCCGGCGGTGGCCACGGAAAGCCGCAGCAGGCTCTGATATTCGTCCACGGCCCGAATCACCGCCACCAGGAACAGCAGGAACTGCACATTCTCATGGGGCGTGTCCCCGGGGGACAGCAGGTTCACGCCGGTGTCCGTGGCCATGGACCAGTTGTTGTGCTTGCCGGAGCCGTTGACGCCCGCAAATGGCTTTTCGTGGAGCAGGCACACCAGACCATGCCGGGTTGCCACCTTCCGCATGATCTCCATGGTCAGCTGGTTGTGGTCCGTGGCGATGTTGGTGGTGGTGTAGATGGGAGCCAGCTCATGCTGGGCCGGGGCAACCTCGTTGTGCTCGGTCTTGGCCAGGATGCCCAGCTTCCAGAGTTCCTGGTTCAGGTCGTCCATATAGGCCTGCACCCTGGGTTTGATGGAACCAAAGTAGTGGTCGTCCAGCTCCTGGCCCTTGGGAGGCTTGGCGCCGAACAGGGTCCGGCCTGTATAGAGGAGGTCCGGGCGCTGCTTGAAGGTCTCCTCGTCCACCAGGAAGTATTCCTGTTCCGGGCCCACGGAAGTGGTGACCCGTTTGACGTTCGTCTTTCCGAAGAGCCGGAGGACCCGCAGGGCCTGCCTGTTGATGGCGTCCATGGACCGCAGGAGCGGCGTCTTCTTGTCCAGCGCTTCACCGCCGTAGGAGCAGAAGGCCGTGGGGATACACAGGGTCTTTCCTTTGATGAAGGCGTAGCTGGTGGGATCCCAGGCGGTGTAGCCTCTGGCCTCAAAGGTGGCCCGCAGGCCGCCGGAGGGGAAGGAGGACGCGTCCGGCTCTCCCTGGATCAGCTCTTTGCCGGAGAATTCCATGATCACCCGTCCGTCCGGGGAAGGGGAAATAAAACTGTCGTGCTTCTCGGCGGAGGTGCCGGTGAGGGGCTGGAACCAGTGGGTAAAGTGGGTTGCGCCCTTCTCCACCGCCCAATCCCGCATGGCGGAGGCCACAGCACTGGCCACATTCGGATCCAGCGGCGCGCCGCCCTCGATGGTCTGTTTCAGGGAATTGTACACCTTCCCGGGCAGCCTGGCCCGCATGACCTGATCGTCAAATACCATACTCGCAAAGATTTCCGGTACGCTCATATTGTTCACCCTTTCTTAGAATTGACAAAACAAAAAAGAGACATCGGCGTCAGGGGGGCAGAAACCCCTCTGAGACGCCAATGTCTCAACGCGGATATGATACAACATCTTAAGAATTTCGTCAAGCGTCATTCTTTCAAAATCAACGGACAAATCCGATGTTTCTTTGTGCATAATGCAAGATTGACAGATCGTACTTGCATAATGTATGATGTAGACAGGAACGACGGCGTTCTCAGTGGGGTAAGTATACCCTGCCGAGGGACGCCGCCGTTCCCTTTTTATATGTATGATTGGAGTTGATCGTATGAGTATGCTGGAAGGCCAGATTCGGATCCCCTCGGGCTGCGCCATCTCCGCTGTGATCTCCAGAGAGGGACGCCGGATGACCGGGGAGAAGATCATCGAGAGCATGCGCCCCATGCACGAACGGTCCAACGGTCTGGGCGGCGGGTTTGCGGGCTATGGCATCTATCCGGAATACAAGGACCTGTTTGCCCTGCACATCTTCTATGACGGGGAGCCCTGCCGGGCAGCGTGCGAGGCCTATCTCCGGGATCATCTGGAGATCGTCAAGGGGGAGATCATCCCCACCCGGAAGATCCCCAGCATAACCGACGAGCCGCTGATCTGGCGCTACTTCGTGACTCCGCTCCGTTCTGTGCTGGCCTCCCGGCAGCTGGATGAAAACGAATTCCTCGCCCGGATCGTCATGCACATCAACACTCATTTACAGGGGACCTATGTGTTTTCCTCGGGAAAGAACATGGGGGTCTTCAAGGCGGTGGGCTTCCCGGAGGACGTGGGAGAGTTCTACCGTCTGGAGGAATATGAAGCCTACTGCTGGACTGCCCACGGCCGGTATCCCACCAACACCCCCGGCTGGTGGGGCGGGGCCCATCCCTTCGCACTGCTGGACCGGACCATCGTCCACAACGGGGAGATCTCCTCCTATGACGCCAACCGGCGGTACATCGAGATGTTCGGATACAAATGTACCCTCCAGACGGACACGGAGGTCATCACCTATATTGCCGACTTCCTCCAGCGGAAGCAGGGCCTCTCCCTGACGGAGCTTGCCTCGGTGATTGCGGCGCCCTTCTGGTCCACCATCAAGCGGAAGCCCACGGAGGAAGAGCGGCTGAAGCTGAGCTTTCTCCGGAAGGTCTATCCCAGCCTTCTGATCACCGGCCCCTTCTCCATCATTCTGGGCTTTGAGGGCGGACTGATGGCCCTCAACGACCGGCTGAAGCTCAGAAGCATGGTGGTGGGAGAAAAGGACGATCTGACCTTCATCGCCAGCGAGGAGGCCGCCATCCGTGCCATGGAGCCGGAGGCCGGGAACATCTGGTCCCCTGCCGGCGGAGAGCCGGTGATCGTGACCGTGAAAGAGGGGTGTTATTGATGCCTGGAATCAACTATTTTTACCCGGAGTTCGAAGTGGTGCGGAATGACGCCCGGTGCATCCGCTGTCAGGTCTGCGCCCGGCAGTGCGCCAACGAGGTTCATTCCTATGACCCGGAGCGGGACCTGATGCTCAGCGACGAGAGCAAGTGCGTCAACTGTCAGCGTTGCGTTTCCCTCTGTCCCACCCGGGCGCTGAAGATCGTCAAATCCGACTGCCGTCTGCGGGAGAACGCCAACTGGGAAGGCGACACCATCCGGGAGGTCTACAAGCAGGCTCTTTCCGGCGGCGTGCTGCTCTCCTCCATGGGCAACCCGAAAAACTATCCGGTCTATTGGGATAAGATCCTCATCAACGCCTCTCAGGTGACCAACCCCTCCATCGATCCTCTTCGGGAGCCCATGGAGACCCGGGTATTCCTGGGGAAGAAGCCGGAGAAGCTGGAGCGGGACGAAAACGGCAATCTCAAATGTGAGCTGACGCCCCAGCTGGAGCTCAGCATGCCGGTGATGTTTTCCGCCATGAGCTACGGCTCCATCAGCTACAACGCCCACGAGTCCCTGGCCCGGGCCTCGAAGGAGCTGGGGATCTACTACAACACCGGCGAGGGAGGTCTCCACGAGGACTTCTATGTCTACGGTCCCAACACCATCGTGCAGGTGGCCTCCGGCCGCTTCGGCGTACACCGGGACTATATGGAGGCGGGCGCCGCAGTGGAGATCAAGATGGGCCAGGGGGCCAAGCCGGGCATCGGCGGGCACCTGCCCGGCACCAAGGTCGGTCCAGATGTGTCCCGTACCCGCATGATCCCGGAGGGCTCCGACGCCATCTCCCCCGCACCCCATCACGACATCTACTCCATCGAGGACCTCCGGCAACTGGTCTACTCCATCAAGGAGGCCACCGGCCATAAGAAACCCGTAATCGTCAAGGTGGCGGCGGTCCACAACATCGCGGCCATTGCCAGCGGCATTGCCCGGTCCGGAGCGGACATCATCGCCATCGACGGTTTCCGGGGCGGCACCGGCGCAGCGCCCACCCGGATCCGGGACTCTGTGGGCATTCCCATTGAACTGGCTCTGGCGGCGGTGGATCAGCGGCTCCGGGACGAAGGAATCCGCGGAAACGTCTCCCTGGTGGTGGGCGGTTCCATCCGATCGTCGGCGGACGTGGTAAAGGCCATTGCCCTGGGGGCGGACGCCTGCTACATCGCCACGGCTGCCCTGCTGGCCCTGGGCTGTCATCTCTGCCGCACCTGTCAGACCGGCAACTGCAACTGGGGCATCGCCACCCAGAAGCCGGAGCTGGTAAAGCGGCTGAACCCGGACCTGGGCTACAAGCGTCTGGTCAATCTAATGACCGCCTGGAACCACGAGATCAAGGAGCTCATGGGAGGCATGGGCATCAACTCCATCGAGGCTCTGCGGGGCAACCGTCTGATGCTCCGGGGCGTTGGCCTCACTGACGCGGAGCTGCGGATTCTGGGCATCTCCCACGCAGGCGAATAGGAGGGCTGCGGAATGAAACGAGTCTATGTGAACGAAAAGTGGTGCCTGGGGTGCCACCTGTGCGAATATAACTGCGCCTTTGCCAACTCCGGAGAGACGGACATGGCCAAGGCCCTGCGTGGAAAGGTCATCCATCCCCGCCTCCATATCGAGGGACAGGGAGAGATCCATTACGCCGTGTCCTGCCGGCACTGTACTGACCCGCTTTGCGTAAAGAGCTGCATCTCCGGGGCGCTGTCCATCCAGGACGGAACGGTGAAAATCGACCACGACAAATGCGTGGGGTGCCTGACCTGTGTACTGGTATGTCCCTATGGGGCGGTGGCGCCGGGTCCGGATGGAGCGGCCACAAAATGTGAACTCTGTCTAGAGAACGCCTGCGGCGCGCCGGCCTGCGCGGCGGGGTGTCCCAACAACGCAATCGTCTATGAGGAACGAGAGGAGGCGTCGGCATGAAGCGCTACGTGATCGTTGGCGGCGGCATTGCAGGCATCCACTGCATCGAGGGGATCCGCAGCGCGGACCGGTCGGGCAGCATCACGCTGATCTCCGCTGAAGCTGATTCCAACTACGGCCGTCCTCTGATTTCCTACTATCTGGAGGGGGCCACGGACGAGGAGAAAATGTCCTACCGGGGTTCGGACTTCTATGAAAGAAACGGCGTCACCGCCCTCCACGGCGTCACCGCAGAGAAGCTGGACCCGACGGCAAAGACCCTGACCCTGTCGGACGGCCAGGTACTTCCCTATGACGCCCTGTGCGTGGCGGCAGGCTCGGGCCCCTTTGTGCCGCCCTTTGCCGGATTGGATACCGTCCCGCAGGAGAAGAAGTTCACCTTTATGACCCTGTCCGACGCCAGAGGGCTTATGCAGGCCGTGACGCCGGAGAGCCGGGTGCTGATCATCGGCGGCGGACTCATTGGTCTCAAGTGCGCCGAGGGCCTCTATGCCCATACAAAGCATCTGACTGTCTGCGACCTTGCCCCCCACGTCCTGTCCAGCATCCTTCAGCCCGAGAGCGCGGAGATCGTGGAACAGCATCTGAAGGCAAAGGGCATCCGGCTCATGCTGGGGGACAGCGCGAAGGAGTTTCAAGGGACGAAGGCCCTGATGAACAGCGGGGAGACTGTGGAATTCGATCTGCTGGTTCTGGCCATCGGCGTGCGGCCCAATACGGGACTTATCAAGGATGCCGGCGGCGACGTAAACCGGGGCATTGTCACGGATGCCTCCATGGCGACGACGATTCCCTGTGTATACGCAGCGGGCGACTGCGTCGAATCGAAAAACATCATCACCGGAGGCCAGGGGATTCTGGCCATTCTCCCCAACGCCGCCATGCAGGGCCGGACCGCCGGGATCAACATGGCCGGCGGCGAGGCAGTCTTTGACGGGGGCATCCCCATGAACTCCATGGGCCTGATGGGCGTGCATCTGATGACCGCCGGCAGCTATTACGAGGAATCCAACGGCGGGCAGGTTTACATGGAAGCCTCGGAGGGAAGCTACAAGAAGCTCTTTACAAAGGACGGATATCTGACAGGCTTTATCCTCATGGGTGATCTGCACCGTGCTGGCATTTACACGGCTCTGATCCGGGAGCGTCGCCCCCTTGACTCCATCGACTTTGAGACCGTGAAAAAAGATCCGTCGCTGCTGCCCTTTGGTGCAGAATACCGGAGACAAACCTTGGGAGGTGTGGTATAATGCTTGCGATCGATACTTCGAACATGGACTTTCTGGAGCTTGGAAAACGGCTCCGGGAGACTGAGGAGGATACAGTCCTGCGGGGCTGTCTGGGCCAGCGGTTTATTGCCGCGGGCATGAAACGCAGGAAGCTGGAGATCCACGGCATCCCCGGCAACGCCCTGGGCGCCTATCTGGACGGCGCGGACATTGAGGTCTTCGGCAACGCCCAGGACGCCGTGGGCGACACCATGAACGCAGGGTCCATCGTGATCCACGGCTCCATCGGGGACACCGCAGGCTACGCCATGCGGGGCGGCGAGATCTATGTGGAAGGTGACGCCGGTTACCGGGCAGGCATCCACATGAAAGAGTACCATGAGCATCTGCCGGTGCTGGTCATCGGCGGAAAGGCCGGGAGTTTTCTGGGAGAATATCAGGCCGGGGGCATGATCATTGTACTGGGCCTCCATACCGACGGCCCCATCGTCAGCAACTACCCCTGCACCGGAATGCACGGCGGAAAGCTGTTTCTCCGGTCCGACTGCAAAGATATTTTGTTCCCGGATCAGGTGACGGCCCGGCCTGCCTCCGCAGAGGATCTGAAGGAAATTGAGCCATACCTGCGGCAGTACTGCGTCCACTTCGGCGGCGACTATGCAAGCCTGATCGGCAGTCCCTTTACTGTCGTCACCCCGGACAGCCGGAATCCCTACCGCCAGATGTATGTGGCGAATTAACAACAAGGGAGTGTTCCTATGAAATTCACTCAGGACGAGGTAATGCAATATGTGGAGGAGACGGATGTCAAATTCATCCGCCTGGCCTTCTGCGACGTGTACGGCAGACAGAAGAACGTGGCCATCATGCCCCCGGAGCTGAAGCGGGCCTTCTCGGAAGGCATCGCCATCGACGCCTCCTCCATTGCGGGGTTCGGCGGGGAGGAACGCTCGGACCTGCTGCTGCGGCCGGACCCGGCCACTTTGACAGCCCTGCCCTGGCGGCCCCAAAGCGGGCGGGTGGTCCATATGTTCTGCAACATCTTCTATCCGGACGGCACCCCCTTCGAAGCGGATTCCCGCCGTATCCTGATGGAGACCGTGGCGGAAGCCGAGGCCAGGGGCGTCCGCTTTTCCGTGGGATCGGAGATCGAGTTCTATCTCTTCAAGCTGGACGAGAACGGGGAGCCCACGAAGGAACCCTATGACCATGCGGGTTATATGGACATCGCCCCGGCGGACCGGGGGGAAAACGTCCGGCGGGAGATCTGCCTGACTCTGGAGCAGATGGGCATCCAGCCGGAGAGCTCCCACCACGAGGGCGGTCCCGGCCAGAACGAGATCGACTTCCGCTATGCCGACCCCCTGACCGCCGCGGACAACGCCGTGACCTTCCAGGCTGTGGTACGCACCATAGCCGCCCAGAACGGCCTCTGGGCGGACTTCTCCCCTCGTCCCCTGCCCGATCAGCCCGGCAGCGGCATGCACATCAATCTGTCCGCCGATGACGGGTCCGGGCGGGATCTGCTGATGCCCATGGTCGCCGGCCTTCTTGACAGGATCCGGGAGAGCACCCTGTTCTTAAACCCCACCGAGGAATCCTACGCGCGGCTGGGACGGGACCGGGCCCCGGGGGCAGTCAACTGGTCCCCGGAGAACCGGAATCAGCTGATTCGGATCCCTGCGGCCACGGGATCCTATCGCCGGGCGGAGCTTCGCTCTCCCGATCCCACGGCCAACTCCTACCTGGCCATCGCCCTGGCCATTCGGGCGGGATTGTACGGAATCACGGAAAACCTGACGCCTCCCGATCCGGCGGAGCCCGCGGCATACCTGCCAAAAACCCTTCATGACGCCCGGGAATTGGCGGCAAAGAGCGACTTCCTGAGGAACTGTCTGCCGGAAATCATCCTGTCGGCTTATCTCTGATCAGGTTCGATCATCCCGAAAAGGAGGTGTGCCTTTGGTATTCTTAGACAGGACCTACAGCGTACTGCTGGTTTCCGCCGCAGAAAAATTCAACGAATCCCTGTTGCCGCTGCTGCCCGGCAGCATGTACTATCCCGTGACGACCGTAAAAAGCGTCAGCGCCGCAAAACGGCGTCTTCTGGAACAGAACTACGATCTGGTTCTGGTCAACGATCCCCTGCCGGATGATCCCGGAGTACGCCTCGCCATGGATGCCTGTGCGGACAGTCCTGCCGGCGTGCTGCTCTTTGTGCGGCGGGAACTCTACGATGAGATCTGCGATCAGGTCTCCGAGTGGGGCGTGGCGGTGCTGCCAAAGCCTACGAACACGCAGGCAGTGACCTGGGCGCTCCAGATCCTCCGGGCGACCCGGGAGCGGATGCGCCGGATGGAGGAGAAGCAGGTCACCGTGGAAGAAAAGATCCGGGAAATGCGGCTGATCAACCAGGCGAAGTGGCAGCTCATCGCCCGGAAACAGATGACCGAGGCCGAAGCGCACCGGTATATCGAAAAGCTGTCCATGGACACCCGGCGGTCTAAACGGGAAGTGGCGGCAGAAATACTGAAAACGCCCGGTTCCGGCGCAGAATGATGCGTCCCGAACCGGGCGTAATTGGCACTTGAAACGCAAATGCTCTTTTGGTAGGATAAAGCTGCAGTTTCCGAACGCCAACGTCGCATTCCATCATGCGGCAGAGGAGTTTCGGCATCAAAAAGGAGCGAGGACCTATGAAACGAACGCTTGCTATAATGATCGCGGTCGCATTTCTACTGACCCTGTACATTCCCGCATTGGCGGCAGACATGCCTCCGCTTCCGCCGGACGGCGGCTTTGGCCCGCCTCCGGAGGGCGGCCCCGGAGGACCAGGCGGTCCGGGAAGCGCGGGGCAGGAATTCGCCGCTTTTGACGAGATTATTTCCCATGCCGGCATCTATATCGGCAGCACCATGGACGAAAATCGGCAGCATGAACTGTCCGCCACTGCGGGAACAGATTTCACCGGGCAGGTCACGGACGCTGACAGTTTCAGCGGAACACTGTCCGACGGCAGGCTCTCCGGCGTCATGCTGGACGGAAATACCGGCAGCAACGGGATTGCCATCGATCTGGGTTCAGAGGATGAGGCCCTGTATCTTGGCGGCCCGGAGGACAATTTCACCGTGGACGGCAAAGGATACAACTCTGTGATCCGCGTGGATGCGGGGCAGGGCAACAACGACGCAGGCTATGAGGCGGTTCACGGCGTGGGAGTGGCGGTAAACTCCGGCACACTGTTCCTTGAAAACAGCTTCATCCGTTCGGAGGGGCCGCGCTCCACGCCGGTATATATGTTCTCCACCCAAAGCCCGGCGGCCACTTCTTTGGTGGTCCGGCGCTCCCATCTGGAAGCCCACTCCGATGAGCTCTGGATGCCGCCCTTCAAGCTTCTTGCAGGAGGAGCCCGGGCATCTCTGCTGATGACCCGGAACAACAGCTGGTTCTTTGATTCCGAGGTGATCTCCAACAACTGGGGTGCCATTTCCCAGGACTCTGTGGACGCCATGACCTATGTGGTAAACTCCAAGGGCATCTCCACAGAAGGCGGCTACGGGACGTACCTGACCTATGGGATGCGGCTTTACGGCTCGGAGCTCTCCGGCGGGCAGTACGGTGTATTCATGTGCGGCGAGAGTGATATCGCCACTGAAAACGGCAGGGCTGCCCTGGAGGATGACGGGGCCATGCTCTATGCGGCAGAGGACTTTGTCCCGGAAGAACGGGATTCCGTCATTGCCGCGCCCTGCAACGCCATTGTCGTCCACAACAGCCTCCCGAATCTGGATATGGTGGCCCACGGAATGTTCCGCAATACCACACTATCCACCAAACCGGAGGAACTTCCGGCAGTGGTCACCCCATTGGCGGCGGATGATGCGTTTTTCTTGCCCGGCGTGGATATTCTCGGCTCCGGTGACGGATGCGGTGCAAGCTATTTCTTCCTGAGAAATCTGTACGGATCCCTTGCGCTGATCCGCAGCATGAACGCGGACCTGACCTTTGACGGAGCGGAGACGAAGACCGAAAACGGCGTGCTGCTTCAGAGCGTCGTCACCTACGATCCGCCGTCGGCCTCCGGTTATCTGACTCCGGAACAGGGCAGCAGCGTACCGGGCATTTCCGCGAGGTTCCTTCACGGCAGCTACGATGGAGACATCCTTCATCAGGACTATCAGCGGCCCATGTTCATTACCATTGGGGAGGACGGAATCCTGATCGGCAAAATGGTCTCCGGCACCTATGCCGCCTGGAACGACCTCTGGAGCGAGGAACATCTGACCGCAGTGATGGCGGCCGATGGTCACGATCCGGCAGAGTTCCAGAATGAGCTTTGGGCGGAGGATGTGCAGACAAACCTGATCCGTCCGGAGGATACCGCCTATGCGGGAACTGAGAACTATGGGATCTCGCTGTCCATTGCGTCAGGCGGCACATGGGAGGTTGCCGGCGATTCCAGCCTGAAAACTCTCACTTTGGACGAAGGTGCTGAAATCATTGCCCCGGAGGGTTTTAAGCTGCAGATCTTTACAGGATGCAGCAGTTCCAATGATATGCTGTTCTATGACGAGTCAGCGGCAGAACCGCTGGAGGCTATAGCGGCGGGCACGTATGAAAATGTTGTGATCCGGCTGGCCGAACTTCCCCGAGAAACAGTAGAGGCAACTGAAACGCCTGCGCCTTCCACGGAAGCTGCGGACGCTCCCGCGGAACCCGAAAAAGCCTCCGCAGAGGGACTTGAGAGCGCAGAAGCAGATCCATCTCAGACCGAACCGCAGGTGGAACGTGTCCCTGCCGGGAAGGGCGCCCTTCCCGTGGCTATTGGATGCGGGATCATTGTGATCGCAGGTGCTGCAGTTGCAGCGGCTGTCATGAAAAAGAAGAAGTAAGACCATTAAAAACGGCAGGGCAGCCGAGGCTGCCCTGCCATAGCAGGAATCACAACATCCCTACGGAGATCCGTCAATTGCCCGGACTCCGTTCTTTTTTATGCGTCGCTCAGGTCAGCATCTGGCCCTTCTTCCACTTCCGGAGCCGGATGAAATACCGGACATAGTACTGGATGAACAGCAGCATCAGAACCAGGAACACGATCAGCAGGATCTTGCCGACGGTGGTCATATGCGCCTTGTAGAGCTGCGGTGCATCGCTGCCGGCGATCATGTAGAGGATGTTCTTGGTGGCCTGGCGCATGGCAGCCTGACCGGAGGCGGAATTCTTCACCTCGTCGGAGAGGTTGCTGAGAAGTCCGAAGCTCAGTTGGAAGTCGTTGCCCGCCAGGGTGGCCCGGTTGATCTCCTCGGTTGTGCACGCCATGACACAGTCGGTGATCACCGCGCCCCGGAAGCCCCACTCATCCCGCAGGACAGTATTCAGAAGCGCAGAACTCTCTGCCGTGGGGGTGGTGCCGATACGGTTGAAGGAGGACATGATGCCCGTGGCATTTCCGCCCTTAACGGCCACCTCAAAGCCCCGGAGATAGACCTCCCGCAGAGCCTGCTCATTGAGCCAGGTCACCAGGCCGCCGTGGTCCCGGTTGGTCTCCTGATCGTTGACGGCGAAGTGCTTGAAGTAGCAGTAGACGCCGGATTCCTTGATGCCGGTGAGCTCCCGCTCCGCCATCACGCCGGAGAGATAGCCGTCCTCACTGTAATACTCGTAGTTCCGGCCGGAGAAGGGGCTGCGGTGGATGTTGGCTGCAGGACCGTAGATGCCCGCCACACCGTAGACCTTGGCCTCCCGTCCGTAGACCAGGCCCTTCTCATAGGCCAGTTCCGGGTTCCAAGTCTGGGCCAGCGTTGCCTGATTGGTGTACATATTGCCCTTGATACCGGCAAAGAAGCTGCCCATCAGGTTGTTGATGCCGTTGGGACCGTCGCACTCCAGATACCTGGCCTTGCCGATGCTCCTGACCGCCGCGGTCTGCCAGCCGCCGGTGGAAATAAGGCCCGTCATCTCCTCCTTGGAAATCTGGTCCAGCAGCAGGTCCCACTTGGGATCGTCATAGCCGACGCCCTGCATGTCCGTGAGCTTCAGGCCGTTGTTCGTGGTTTTCCAGTTTGCGGGGGTAGTGTCCTCGATAACGGTCTGGGGGTTCATCAGCGCCTCCACGATGGCCGGGGAGGCCTCCTCCGTTGCGGGAGCCCGCTCCGCGGGCATGGTTCCGGCCCAGTCCGCCCGGGACAGGTAGACGACCTCCCCGCCGTTCGTCACATCGTCAAACTGATTCACCGCCGGGATTGCGTCGCCGGGCCGTTTTCCATCGTTCTGATCGTTGTAGATCACATCCTTGGAAACCGAGACGCTCTGCTGCGCGATCACGTTGTGGCTGTCGCTCTGAAGCCGGATGTCATAGTCGCCTGCCTCCAGCACATAGGCGCCGCCGGGGGCCTTGATGCCGCTGAAATCATAGGAGGCCATATCCTCTGCCGCGATCTCGATGGTCACTGTCTCGGAGGCACCGGGCTCCAGGATCCCCGTCTTGGCAAAACCGCCCAGAACCACTTCGCTCTTCTCGATACCGCCGGGGGTGTAGGGTGCAGAATAATAAATCTCCGCCACATCCTTGCCGGGAACGGAACCCGTATTCTTCACGGTCACGGAGGCGGTGACGGTATTGCCGTCAAAGTTCACCGAATCCAGTGTCTGGGTGAATTCCGTGTAGCTCAGGCCGTAGCCGAAGGGGAACTGCACCGTCTTTTCATAGTCGATGAAGCCGTCCGCCGCGGCGGTCTCATAGAAGCGGTAGCCCACATAGATGCCCTCGTTGTACCGCACATAGTGATAGGGGTCCTGGCCGGTCAGAGCGTCGCCGGTGCCCGCCGCGCCTGCGGTGTTGCTGTAGCTGGCGTTGGCGTAGTCATAGCCACCGAAGCTGTAGTAGGTGGGATTGGACTCCATCTCGTATGCAAAGGTGTCGGAGGTTCTGGCGGAGGGGTTCACCTTGCCGCAGAGGATCTCGCCCAGAGCCACGGTGCCCACGGAGCCGTAGCACTCGGACCACAGGGCAGCATCCACATTCTCGTCCTCCAGGAAGCCCAGCTCCATGGCGTTGGTGGAGTTCAGGACCACCACCACAGTGCCGAAGTTCTCCTCCAGCATAGAGAGCATGCTCTCTTCGGCGGAATTCAGCTCCAGGTAGTGCTTCCCAGCCTCGCCGCCGTAGTATTCCGAGGTATCCATGGGCAGATCGTCGCCTTCGCCGCCCACCCGGGAGATCACATACACCGCCACGTCGGAGAAGCTCTTTGCCCCGCTGATGAGATCGGCAGAGAGTTCACTGGCGGGGGTTTCATACAGGCCGAAGTCTGTTCCCACCAGGCCCATGGAAACCGCTTCTTTGGCATTGGCCGCATAGAAGGAGACCAGATCCTCGTTGAGGGAGAATCCCGCCTCCCGGAGTCCGTCGTACAGGCTCACATAGTCCGTGCCCCCTGCGCCGGAGCCTGTGCCGCCGAAGGTGGAATAGTACCCGCCCCGGCCGAAGACGTTGATCTTCGTCTCCTGAAGCGGCAGGGTGCCGTTCTTGTTGGTCAAAAGAACGATGCCCTCTTCCGCCTCCTGCAGGGTGACGGCTTTGGCCTCTTCGGTGACGGTTTCATAGTCCTGCCCGGAGGGAGCCTTGGCAAAAACGATGTTGTCCACCACGCCCAGATAGTCCTTCAGGGCAAAGACCGCCCCGTTGAACACGAGGACAATCACCAGCAGGATGGACATCAGCGCAAAGCCCAGGCGGTTGGGCCGCTTGATCTTCTTTCCGTTGTACATCCGGAACTTTCTGTTCTTCCGTTCTTCTCTTGTCATCAGGGAACCTCCTCTTAATTCAAAATCTTTCAGGGCTACCGTACCACAGTTTTCTCCAGCAGAAAACCCCTCTGGCAGATTTGGCGTTTTCTTTGGCAGATTTGGTTGGAGGAAGCAGGCTTTTCTGTTATAATAGCATTGAAGCAACAAAAAGGAGGCTGTTGCAATGCGGATTGCCTTGGTGGATGATGACCGGAATGACCGTTCTCAGCTCCGAACCTATATTTCAGACTATCTGGCGGAGGAACACACAGATTGTGAAATCGAGGAGTTCGAAAACGCACTGGCGTTTCTCTCCGGCTACGCCTATACCTTTGACCTGGTGGTCATGGACATCGACATGCCCGGACTCAGCGGCATTGAGGCCGCCCGTCAGCTTCGGGAAAAGGATCCCCATGTGACGCTGATGTTCGTGACAAATATGCCCCAGTATGCGCTGGAGGGATACGCAGTGGAGGCGGTGGACTATCTGCTCAAGCCCCTGCATTATCCCGACTTCCGGCTGAAAATGCAAAAAGCCCGGCGGTATATCGCCCGAAACGCGGATCAGCCCCTTTCCCTGCCCACGCCGGACGGGTTTTTCCGCTGCAACGTCTCCGATATCCTCTATGTGGAATCCCGGCTGCATTACCTCTACTATCACACCGCGGACAGCACCATCAAGGTCCGGGGAAAGCTCTCCGAGGTGGAGGGCACTCTTCTGCCCTATCACTTTGCACGGCCCGGAGAGAGCTATCTTGTGAATCTGCGCCACCTCAGGGCTATTGAAGGAAATGAGATTCTGGTGGGGGAAGACCGGCTGCCGCTGAGCCGCCGCCGCAAGACGGAATTCGTCTCCGCCTTCACCCGGTTTATGGGGGGATTCTGATGGGTCCGGTCTATGTATTTGAGGAGATGCGGCTGCCCATGGAGCTGCTGGCGGCGACGCTGATCTATCTCTTTCCATTCGGAGAGCGGCGGGAGCGGTTCTGGCTGCGGGCGGTTGGAGGCTATGTGTTGCTGACGCTGTTTGCTCTGCTGTATTTTCCAATCTTCCTCGATAAAGAAGCTCCCCGGCTGGCGTTTCTCAGCGTGTTCTGGTATTCGCTGATTGCCCTGACCGCGGTGGGCTACGGAAAATACTGCTTCCGCATCACCTGGTGCGACGCCCTCTTTTTCGGTATTGCCGCCTTCCTGACCCAGAACATCGTCTACTGCATCTACCATTGCTTTATCGCACGGGTGCTGATCCCGGTCCTCCGGCTGGCACTGCCGCTGTACATCTTCGGGGCGCTGCTGGTCTGCGCTGTGGTGTATGTTCCGGTCTGTCTTGTGTTTCAAAAGCCGCTGCGTAATTGCAGAGGCCTTTTGCTGGAGGATAACCGATTTAATATGCTGGAGCTGGGCGGGGTCTTTCTGGTGATGATGATTTGCCTGTTCTTCTATCAGGGGGCCTTTGACCGGCGGGTCTCTCTTTTCGATACGCTGGCCTGGCTGTCCGGGGTGGTAATCTGTCTATTCATGCTCCTGATCCTCTACAGCATCCTGCAGGGTGTGGTGCGCATGCGGGAAAACACATTGCTTGAAAATATGCTCCGCTCCAGCGAACATTACTACGAGCTGTCCAAGGAGCATATCGCCATCATCAACCGGAAGTGCCACGACCTCAAGCACCAGCTGAAGGCTCTGGCCACTGCCGACGAGAGCCAGCGAGCGGAGTATATCGAGGAGGCGCAAAAGAGCATCATCTTCTATCAGCACCTCATCTATACGGACAACGAGGCCCTCAACACCATCCTCGCGGAGAAGGGCCTGTTCTGTCAGGAGAAGGACATCGACTTCCAGTGCGCCGTGGATGACGTGGACCTGAGCTTTATCGCTCTGCCGGACCTGTACGCCATTCTGGGCAACGCCATTGACAACGCCATCGAGTATGTGGAAACCCAGCTGGATCGGAATATGCGGACCATCAGCCTCCGCATCACGAAGAACCATCAATTCGTCGGGATCCAGATCACAAATCCCTACGCCGGCGCGGCGCTCCCCTCCGGTGAGCTGCCCAAAAGCAAAAAGGCCGACCCGTACAACCATGGCTTCGGCCTTCAGAGTATTCGATATCTGGCGGAAAAATACGGCGGGACCATGGAGTTCTCCACCCATAGCGGTCTGTTTGCGCTCCAAATCATGCTGCCCTACCGCGGCAGCTGAACCTCCTGCCGGAGAAATCGTACGAATCACAAAACACCTCAGAAAACGGAGGTACAGAAATGTCAGAGATCCTCAAGGGGCTCAACGCTTCCCAGCGGGAAGCCGTCACTGCCACCGAAGGCTATATCCGTGTCATAGCAGGAGCCGGATCCGGCAAGACCCGGGCCCTGGCCCACCGGTACGCCTATCTGGTCAACGAGATCGGCATTCTGCCGGAGAACATCCTCTGCGTGACCTTTACCAATAAGTCCGCCAATGAGATGAAGCAGCGCATCCGGGCCCTGGCCGCCGACGCGGACACAGGGTATATCAGCACCTTCCACTCCTTCTGTGTGACGGTGCTGCAGGAGGACATCCACATCGTCCACTACCCCAAGAGCTTTCTCGTGCTGGACAACGCGGACATCGATGTAATGCTGGGGACGGTCTACACCGAGCGGGGCCTCACCAGCCGCCACCGGACCTTCTCCCAGGCCCGGGACATGATCGAAATGCAGAAATGCAAGTATCAGCGGGACTACTACAGGCCCATGCTGGATCTCTCCGTGGAGGAACTGCGGGAGAAATACCTGTCCGCCACAGACCCGGACCAGATCATCTTCTGGGGATACGTCTATCAGGAGCGCATGAGCTACGCCCTGGACTATAACGACCTGATCAACTTCGTGCTTCATATCTTCGATATCTCTGAGGAGACCCGGCTGAAATGGCAGAGCCGTCTGGAATACATCATGGTGGACGAGTATCAGGACATCGACGATCTGCAGTACCGGCTGATGCAGGCTCTGTGCCCGCTTCACGGAAACCTGTTCATCGTCGGAGACCCGGATCAGACCATCTACACCTGGCGGGGCGCCAGCGTGAAGTTCATCCTGAACTTTGAGAAGGACTTCCCGAACGTGCGCACCATCCTGATGAACGACAACTACCGCTCCACCCCGGAGATTCTGGCTGCGGCCAACGATCTGATCGCCAAAAACAGGGCCCGGGTGGAAAAGAGCCTGATCTCCCGGCAGGAACACGGAGATCTGCCCGTCTATCACCACGCAAAGACCAACGAACTGGAGGCGGAGTGGATCGCCGCAGAGATTCAGCGGCTGCAGAGCGAAGGGGTGCTCCTCAGCCAGATCGCCATCCTCTACCGGGCGCACTACCTGTCCCGGACTCTGGAAGACGTATTCCTGAAGCGGGAGGTCCCCTACACCATCTATAGCGGCGCGCAGTTCTTCCAGCGCATGGAGATCAAGGATGCGCTGAGCTATCTCCGCATGGTGATCTACAAGGATGACCTGAGCTTCCTGCGCATTGCCAACAAGCCCAAACGGAATCTGGGCGAGAAGCGGATGGCCTTCCTGAAAGCCTACGCGATATCGCACAACTGTTCCCTCTATAACGCCCTGCTCTCCACTCTGGACGAAGAGATCTTCAAGGGGACCCGGGCCCGGCAGTTTGTGGAGCTGATCGAACGCTTCGCTCAGGACTACGGGGATATGGCCCTTTCGGAAATGCTGACGCTGATCCTGGATCAGAGCGGCTATGAGCAGCAGCTCCGGCTGGAGGGCGGGCAGGAGCGGCTGGACAATCTGGCGGAGCTGAAGCAGGCCATCGTGGACTATGAGACCTCCTGCGGCGAGGAGTGCCGTCCGGAGGATTATCTCAGCCGGGTGGCGCTGATGTCCAGCAGCGACGTGCCGGACGCCCGGCAGGCGGTGAAGCTGATGACCGTCCACACCGCCAAGGGCCTGGAATTCCCCTACGTCTTTGTGGTGGGCTTCAGCGAGGGGATCTTCCCCTCCAAGCGCACCTCCAACGTGGAGGGCATGGAGGAGGAACGGCGGCTGGCCTTTGTGGCCATGACCCGGGCGGAACGGGGCCTTTATCTGACGGAGCCCGAGGGAAGGAATCTGGATGGCTCCTACCGCTATCCCTCCCGGTTCCTCTTCGATATCGACCCGCCTCTGCTCCGGTACACCACGGAGCTGGATCCCCGGTTCCAGGACGACGCCCGGCGGGTCATCCGGGCAAGCCAGACCTCTCTGGAGGCCAGCGCCGGGAATCTGGAGCTGAAGTCTGGAGATTATGTCAACCATTCCATCATGGGGCGAGGCGTCATCGTCACCGTCGACACCGCAAAAAACGCCTACGTGGTGAAATTCGACGATCTGCCCACGGAGCGGCGCATCAGCTTCAAGGCCAGGCTGGAGAAACTTGGCGGCTAACGCAGACGAAAACGATTGATATCCCAGCGTTTTTCCTGAATTTCGTATTCTGAAAACGGGTGGTGCATAAGATGCTTCGGATTGTCAAAGCTGGATTCCTTACAATTCTGTTGTCATTTCTGGTTGCCGGCTACGCTTTTGCGGAGGAAGCTCCAACCAGGATCCTGATCATCTCCGATCTTCAGATCACCGATGATGAGTCCTCCTGCGGACGGTTTGCCGACGCCCTCGCCGATATGGCTATGCAGGATCCTTATCCCGACGCAATCGTCATCAACGGCGATCTGACCAACGACGGGCAGGAGGAAGAATGGGAACTGTACCGGAGCACCCTTTCCGACAGCGGCATTTCCATTCCGATCTTTGCCACCAACGGCAACCACGACATCGGACGCGGGGAGGACGCCAAGCCGGATGATGTATATACACAGGAAAGGGATCTGTTCTTCCAATACACCGATTTCTGCGGAACGGGCGATGACCAACTGGAGTATATGGATTTTTCCGTGGCAGTGAACGGCTATCACGTGATCGCCCTTGGAAACGGAAACGGGAACTGGCACCAGGAATACACAGAGACACAGCTGCAATGGTTTGAGGATGAACTGCTCCGCTGCACCCGGGAGGACGCGGGAAAACCTGTTCTGGTGCTGACCCACGAGGGAATCCCAAACACTGTATCGGGCACCTTATCCGAGGACAGCGGACAGGATTGGGAATTTTAAACCCTGACTCTGCTGAGCGCCTGCAGGCCATCATGCTGAACTTTCCCCAGATCTGTTTCTTTGCCGGACACACCCACTACACTTTGCGGAGCACTAAGACCACCACGGAAATTGACGGGGTGGATTACTTTAATACCGCCGCTGTAGCCTATCTCTGGGAAGGTGACGGTGAAGGAGATCACCTGACCGGATCAGAGGGTTACTATGTGGATCTGTATCCGGATCATGTGGAGGTACGGGGCAGGGATTTTATGCGCGGTTCCTGGATTTCAGAAGCCTGTTTTTCCGTTTCAGTTCCTACGGAGCTCCCGGCGCTTCCGGGAAGTGTGACGATCCAAACTGACCCTGCAGACCGCACATTGACCGCAGATCTGACAGGTTTGCCGAAGGATGCCCATATAGCCTGGTTGAAGGACGGGATTCCCGTCTTGAATGCCTTCAGCAGGCAGCTCACTTATGCCCAATCAGACGGATGCAGCGAGTTCTCTGTGTGTATTCGCACCTGAACATTATCAGGGAATGCTTGAAGCCGTCAGCACCGGCTTCGAACGGAACGGATATCCCTTTGTCGACGTGATCCCAGACCGGTGGTATACAGATTCGATCCGCTGGGCCTGGCATGAAGAAATCGCCGGGGGAGCGGACGCCGATCATTTTGCCCCCGAGAGACCATGCACCCGCGCCGAGGCGATCACAATGCTGTGGCGCGCCTGCGGTCAGCCGGAGCCTCAATCGTCCTCCAGTCCCTTTACAGACGTTCCGGATCGCCGCTATTATACGACAGCGGTTTCATAGGCTGCCGAGCATGGGATTGTATACGGAACTGATCCGGCCCATTTCACGCCGGAAGAACCTGTTTCCCGGGGTGCCTTTATCGACTTCCTGTACCGGACGCTGAACCGCTCAGTCATTGACAATCCCGAGCCGGCATTCCAGGATGTTCTGCCGTCGAACCCGCGCTTCAAAGCTGCGCGCTGGGCCGCAGACCGTCAGATTTCGGTCGGCGATGCGAACGGCTTGTTTCACCAGGATGCCTTATGTTCCAGAGCGGAAGCCGTCTCATTCCTGTATCGGGCGTTCGTAATTCAATGATTTCCACCGAAAACAGCATTAAACCGCTCCTGCTGTCGATGGTCTGCCTCAAGCAGATCCACCCCGGCAGGAGCGGTTTTCAGATTTCATTCACGCTTTTCGTACATTACGCAGCGCACCTTGCAACACGGAACATCCTGCTGGGATGGTCCATTGCTGCGGATCCCCGTCTTAGGTCTCCTTTCTCAGGATTCCTTCTCCCATCCGGTAGCATTCATCGGCATAATGCGCCGCATCCCGCTCGTGGGTCACAAGGAGCACTGCCATACCGTCATTTGCGCTTTCCCGGAGCAACTGGAGTACCAAATCGGTGTTTTCGTCATCCAGATCCCCTGTCGGCTCATCCGCCAGAAGCACCAACGGCTCCATGATCAGCGCCCGGGCTATGGAAAGCCGCCGCAGTTCTCCGCCTGACAGTTCTCCCGGATAGGCGTTTTTCAGATGGGCAATGCCAACCCTGCCAAGAATTGTCTCAGCTCGTTCCTCAGAGGCAAGGCTCTTCCCATACATCAGGCCGGGAAGCTGTACATTCTCCATCACTGTCAGGCTGTGAAGTCCGGTGTGCCCCTGGGGAATCACTCCGATCTTCCGATTGCGGACGCGGGATCGCTCGGCATCGCTGAGACGGTACAGGTCTACATCGTCCAAAAATACCTGCCCCGCGGTGGGCTCCAGGAGTCCAGCAAGTATATTCAGCAGCGTGCTTTTCCCGCTGCCGGACCGTCCCGTAATTACGGTAAGACTTCCTCCGGTCAGGCACAAATTCGCCTCTTCCACCGCATAGAAATAGTTTTTTCCCGTGCCCTGCCGGAAATAACGCCGGCTGACGCCTTCGGCTTTCAGTTCCATTATGTCCCCTCCCGAAGAAGTTGTCCCGCGTCGATTTTTCCGACACGCCAGGCTGAAATCGCAGCTGTCAGAGAACCGGACAGAACAGAAATCAGCAAGCTGCCGGCTCCAATCCCCAGAATGCCTCCCAAGCCGGGCAGCAGGTAGGGCATACCAAGTGTTGCGCTGATCAGTCCGCTGAACGGCAGGAGAATCAGTGCGCCCAGCGCAAGTCCGGCGACCGCCCCAAAGAAGCTAAGCACTGCGGATTCCGTCAGAATCAGTATGGAAACCATGCGCCGTGACGCACCCATGACCCGCAGGACCGCAAATTCCTTCCCCCGTTCGTGGGCAATCATGAAAAAGGCAATGATCAGGATCACGATAGAGGCCTCCTTCGGCCATCAATTCGGTGTGGGTACCTCTTTGGACGATCTCCCCGTCCTCAATGACCAGAATCTGATCTGCGCTCTCTATGGTACCCAGCCGATGGGCGATGACCAGCAGGGTCTTGCCTTTTACCAGTTCTGTGATGGCGGCCTGAATATGGCTCTCATTATCCGCATCCACGGAGGCGGTTGCCTCGTCCAGAATAACGATGGGAGCGTCCTTCAGAATACAACGGGCGATAGAGATACGCTGCTGCTCTCCTCCGGAGAGACTGGTGCCCCCTTCCCCGATGACCGTGTCAAAGCCCTCGGGCAGGGACATAATGAAGTCATAGCAGCGGGCCTTTCTCGCCGCCTCCTCCACCTCCTGACGGGTTGCGTCTTGACGGCCCATGGCGATGTTGTTGTACACCGTATCCTGGAAGAGATAGACACGCTGGAACACCATGCTGATGTTGTCCATGAGATCAGCCAGAGGAACGGTTTTCACGTCTACGCCCCGGAGAAGGATCTCTCCTTCCCCCGTGTCCCAGAACCGGGGCAGCAGATTGGCAATGGTGCTCTTTCCGCTGCCGGAGGGTCCCACCAGAGCCGTCATGCTGTCCTTCGGCACCGCGAAGGAGACATTTTTTAAAACTGTCCGCGAGTCGTATCCGAAGCTGACGTTCCGGAATTCGATCTCCGGGCCGTCACCGCTTTCCGGGATCGCCGCAGTACCGGTGTCAGGAAGCTCCTTTTCCTGAAAGACAGCCTCGATCCGATCCAGGCAGGCATTCATAACCGTCAGTCGGGCCACCTGTCCGTAGAAGGCCTTCAGCGGGGAGAACAGCTCAAACACGAACAGCAGCATACCGATAAACATGGCGAGATTCATGGTCCCGTCCTGATACAGTACCCAGCTCAGGGCAAGCATAGCGGCGCTGCCGATGCCGTAAGTCAAATTAATTGCCCGGGCCCAAGGAGCGTAGTCGATCTCAAAGTCGATGTTTTTGTCGCAGTTGGCCTGAAAGCTCTCCGTCAGTTCCCTGGACTTTTCTCCCAGCATGTTATAGGTCTTGATGATGCCGATGCCCTCTGTGAAGTCGATCACTGCATCGGTGACCTGCTGGGCGGCAGCCTGACGTTCGTCTGAGTGCCGCAGGGTATCCTTCTTCATGCCCTCGCCGATCCCGTAGATGATTCCCGTCACTACAAGTGCTGCAACTCCCAGCCGCCAGTTGAAAACAAACATAAATACCACGAAGATGGCGGCGGAGAAGAGATAGCTCATGAGATCCGCCAGGACCATCATCAAGTTTTCCTCAATAAAGACCATATCCGTAGAAAGCACGGAGCTGATCCTGCCGATGTTGCCCTCGGTAAAGAAGCCCATGGGCATCCGCCGCAGGTGTGCCCCCAGCTTTTTCCGAAGGTCCGCCAGCATTTCAAAACCTGCGCCGGACTGCATCCGGTCCGCCAGGTTCTGAAAGACCGCCTGGAGGATCAGGCAGGCCACCAGGGCAATCCCGGCCAGAACGCAGCTCTTCCCCGTGACGTTGTGATCCAGAAACGCGGCAATCAGGAAATAGGCCGCAACGATGGGCGCTTTCCCCAGGAAGGCTTTCAGGAACGAGCATACCGCTGCCAAACGGATCCTCGTCCTGTAGCCCTCGGCAAGCTGGAGAATACGATGTACCAGTGCGATCATGCGCTCACCTCCCAGTTTACACTTCTTTCCGCAGCAGCCCATAGTCTCGGATAGACCTTGGAGCAACGAAGAAGCTCCTCATGGGTTCCCTGAGCCTCAACCACGCCCTTGTCCAAAACGACGATCTTATCGGCGCTCATGACGGTATGAAGCCGGTGGGCGATGATCAGCACCGTCTTACCCCGGATTACCTCCGAGATGGCAGCATTCATTTTTTCTTCATTCTCCGGGTCAATGAAGGCCGTGGCCTCGTCCAGTACAATCACCGGGGCATCTTTCAGCAGCGCTCTTGCCAGAGAGATCCGCTGCCGCTCGCCGCCGGAGAGCATCTTGCCCCCGTCTCCCGCCAGAGTGTCGATCCCCTGGGAAAACCGGGCGAGGAATTCGTCGCACTGAGCAAGGGTTGCCGCCTGCAGGACCTCCTCCCGGGTGGCATTCGGTTTTCCGATGCGGATGTTCTCGTAGAGGCTGGTGTTGAACAGGAACTGTTCCTGAGACACAAAGGAAATCTGATTGTTCAGGTCCTCCACCCGCATGTCGGTGATGTCCTGCCCCCCAAGGGTAATACGGCCGTCATTCAGATCGTAGAAGTGTACCAGGAGCTTGGCCAGCGTGGATTTTCCGCTGCCGCTCTCGCCCACCAGGGCAACCATCTGCCCCTCTTCGATGTCCAGGTCAATCCCATGGATGACCTCGTCCTCCTGGTAGGAGAAGTGAACATTCTCAAAGCGAATGTTGTGATCCTTTCCCGAGAAGGCCCGGTCCGAGCTCTTCAGCGGCGGGTGATCCAGCAGCCGCTCCAGCTCATCCACCTTGTAGTTGAGCTGTGGGAACTTTCCGGCAAAGCTCATGGCCTTGATCAGCGGCGCGCCAATGGAAAAGGACATGCAGAGTACCAGTACGAAGTCCGCCAATGTGCTCCATCCTTTCAGCACGAACCAGCCGCCGACGGGCAGGGTAAACAGCGCCACGCAGGGAAGGATACTGGAATAGAGGGCCATCCAGGGCCAGCAAACTTTGTACCAATCCAGGGTCATATCCCGGTAGAAGTGGATATCGTGCTCAAACCGCTGGTAGCTCTCACCGTCCCGGTTGAAGACCTTGACCACCTCCATGCCGTTGACGTACTCGATGATGGTGTTGTTCATCTTCGCCGCAGCGGCATAGTAGGCGTTCATCCGACTCATGCCCACCTTGAACATCATCCCCATGGCCAGCATACCGATGGGAAGCGCGCACAGAGATAACAGCGCCAGTTTCCAGTCTGCAAAGAACATGGCCACGATGACCACCGCCGGAGTGATGAGATTGCCAATTCCCTCCGGAATGGCGTGGGCCAAAAGAATCTCGATCGTCTCGATATCATCGGTAAAGACCTTCTTGATCCGTCCGTTGCCCAGCTCCCGGATGACACCAAGGGGCTGCTTCTCCAGCTTGCCCTGAAGGGCAACCCGCAGGTTTTTCAGGGTGTTGTAGGCACTTATGTGGCTCAGCTCCAGTCCGTGGACATAGAGGATCGCGTTGCCCGACAGGCAAAGGGCGGTGATGACCACCCGCAAAAGCACGAAGCCCAGTGAAATAGACTCCCCCTCTGTCAGAGGCGCAATGATCTGGTAGAGCAGGAAATAAGGTACCACACTCAGGATCACAGCGATTGTCACCGAGACTGCGGCTCTCTTGGTGTACTTCGTGTACTCGCCCATATAGGGCAGGACTTTTTGAAACACAAAATCCCTCCTAAAAAGATTAGTATTAACTAACTCGCAGGCAATGTTTTAGGCTTCCTCAGAAGCCCAAAACAGCAGTCCAGTTAAATAATTTTGCCACAGTTTCGCTGTGTCGCAAGGCTTTTTCCTTCGGCAATCCGTGGACAACAGGTTCGAACATTGTCGACCAGTAGGCCGTCAGCAGCATGTGCAGCTCCTCCTCCTCGATGAGAAAGGCAGCAACGCCCCGCCGGTACGCCTCCCGGGCAAACCGGTAGGACCGGGCCGTCACATCGCTGACAAAGTCGTGAACGAAGTTTGCATACCGGGTTCCCTCCGCGTGACAAAGGAGAAGCCGAAAGCCCTCATAGTCTCCATAGAGCATCTCCACAGTTCGCCGCTGGGTCTCCGGGGTCAGCTCCCATACCCTGCGCATATCCTGATCGTCGAGCCGGTCATAGCTGAAGTTCTCCCTCTGATCGCTGTACGCCTTCAAGGTTTCCAGGGTTGGCGCTACCAGCGCGTCGAAGAGTTCTTCCTTATTCCTGTAGCGATTGTAGAAAGCCCCGGTGGTCACGCCGGCCTTCCTGCATATCTCCCGGAGGGAGACCTTTTCGAAGGGGCCGGAGAGAAATTCCTCTCTGGCACTCTGCAAAATGCGTGGATCAATGCTCTTATCCGGATTTGACATAGCTCGCCTCCGTATATTTGATAACGCAATTATCGATAACGTCGTTATTATACTTGCTGACGGGAAATTTGTCAACAAAAAGAAACGCCATCACCAGAAAAACTGATGATGGACGTTCTTTCTTCCTTCACGTTACAGAAACAGTGCCGCGATGTGATATACAATGCAGGAGAGGATCAAGGCGCCGCAGACGTAAAATGCGGCAATTCTTGCCGTCCACTTCAGAGAGTGGGATTCCCGAAAAGTCGTTGAAAGCGCCATAACGCAGGGGATATTGAATGTGCAGGCGCACATAAACGCCAATGCCTCGGCTTTGCTCACAACATCGGACATGGCCTGTCCCAGCACAGCGTTATCGGTCGCCACATTAAACGCGGAACGGAAGGTCGCGTCAAGCACAGTCCCCTCCCCGACAAACACAGCATTCAGGACACCAAGGACAGCCTCCTTGGCAAAGGCAGAACTCAGGAAGCCCATAAAGGTTCTCCAGCCCAGTCCGAACACTCTCGTCACCGGTTCGATTGCGGTACCGACCTTATACAGGAGGCTGTCTGCCACATTCCCGCTGCCGCTGTAGGAGAAGGCCCAGAACAGCAAAGAAATCAGCGTAACCGTGCGGAGCGCTCTTTTGAAGATGTCCCAGGCCTTGAGGAGCGCTTCCTTTGCGATGTGCTTCCAGTGGGGTTTGTGATAGGGCGGAAGCTCCATAATCATGCCGCTGCGGGTGCTTTCCGGCGATAGTGTACGCCCAAAAACTTTGGAAACAATCGTCATCAGAAGTACCACGTAGAGCAGGATCCCAAGGATGACCAGCATGGTCTGCCAAGGGGTAAAGAACATGGAGCTGATGACGGGGATGATGGTCCAGATGGAAGCGCAGGGCACCGCCCACACTACGGCCATGGCCAGCATCCGCTGTCCCCAGTTGTCCATGACCCGCGTGCCGCAGGTGCCGCCGATGGTGCAGCCGAACCCCATCAGAATTGGGCAGATAGCCTTTCCCTGAAGGCCCAAGCCGGAAAGAAGGCTGTCAAACTGATACGCCGCCCTTGCCAGAAAACCGATCTCTTCCAGATACCCGAATACCAGATTGACGCCAAAGACGAAGCCCGCCATCGCAATGCAGAAATATAGGGTGTTCGGCAGAATAATACTGAAGATCGAGACCAGCCAGGGATGCACATTCCAGCCGTTTAACAGATCGGCGATGGGCACGTTTAGCAGTTGCGGGATCATGGAGCCAATCCCCATCAAGGGGAAGCAGATAATCATTGCCACCAAAAAGCCCACGAGGATGGTTCCAAAGCAGGCGAACTTGCCGAGAATCGGGCTCAGCAGCCGCCGGTCGCGTTTGCTCAGTTCAAATTTCTTTTGCTCGGAATGGGTCACACCTGCCAGCACGCTTTGGATCCAGCGGTATTTCGCCTCGCTTTCCCCATGCACATCGCTCCCCTCCGGAAGTTCGGGCGCAGACGCGAGCTTGTGCGGGTTCTCCAATTCAGAAGCCAGGAGATCCTTCAGAGCATCATAGCCCTTGCTTTCCGCCGCTGTGAAGGGCAGCACCGGGATCCCCAGCCGCTGCTCCAACAGCTTGTGGTCGATTTCCTTCTTCTGGGCCTTTGCCACATCCATCATATTGAGGAGCAGCACCGCAGGCTTGTCCATTGCCGCAAACTCCGCCACCATGTACATACTGCGCTCCAGCTGAGAGGCATCCACCAGGATGCAGGTCAGATCCGCCTGACCGGCCTTGATAAAATCCGCCGTGATGATCTCCTCATCGGAGTTGCCGGAGAGGCCGTAACTGCCGGGCAGATCGGTAACGGTATAGCGTGTTCCCTTGTAGGTATAGTAGCCGTCATTTTTCTCCACAGTTTTACCGGGCCAGTTGCCCACATGCTGCCGGGATCCGGTCAGTGCATTGTAGACGGTGGATTTACCGGAGTTTGGCTGGCCCAGAAGGGCGATTGCGTTTTTCATCTTATCTCCACCTCAATTCTTTCCGCATCAGAGCGGTTGACGGCAATCAGCGTCTCCCGAAGGTACACCAGCACGGGCATCCTTTTGTCATTTCGGACGGTTTGAAATTCGGTGCCCTCTGTGACGCCGATGGCGGTAATGCGGTTCATAAAGTGCGTATCGCCGCCGATCCGTTTGATCCGTCCATACTGATCCTGTTTTGTGTCTGTCAGTTTCATGCCTTTCCTCCCTTTTTATGGGCCGCACAGCCGCTGCAGCCGGAACAGCCGCAGCCGCACGACCCTTGCTTACGTTCTCTGAGCTTACTTCTTACCAAAAAGAAAACAATTGCAACCACAACAAGCAAAAACACAAGGGATGCAATGTTTTCAACGATCCACGGAATCATATCTGTCCTCCTTTCAGTCGTTAGCTATGTCTAACTTACAGCCTGAAAAGCCGCCCCACTGACGTGAGGCAGACTGTCGTTATAGCCCAAGCACCTGATAGGCACCCGCAGTGAAAAAAGTCACGATGGTATGTATGTACTTCTCCATCTCTTCCCTGCCGAGGTCATGCCAAACTGCCTCAAAAACGCTGGAGATATACGCATGACAGATCATATGCATCTCGGTCTCCGAGGGAAGCTCCACCGAAATGAACCCCCGCTCCTTGGCCATTCCCAGGGACCGCAAAGAGATGTCCGTTTCCAAACAGACCACTTCGTTCAGGAAATCGCTATACTTTGTCCCGTCTGAACATTTCAGAAGCAGCTTCAAGGCATCAAAGTTCCGGTAGATGTAGTCGAGAAGCCGGTCGGCATCCATGATCATCCAGAGACGCCGGATGTCCCCTGCTTCAACCGCTTCCCGGCAGACAGGCTCGGCATCCGCGAAGTCCTTTTTGATTTCGTCCACAGCAGGCTGAACAAAAATAGAAAAGATATCCTCTTTGCTCTCAAAGTGCCGGTAGAAGGAGCCTGTGGTCACTCCGGCCTTGGCGCACAGATCCCGAAGATTTGTACGCTCAAACCCATTTTCGAGGAACATCTCCAGACCGCTGTCTAAGATTCGCTGATGGGTTTCGTCATAGGTTCCGTAAGCCATCGGTTCATCTCCTATGATAACAAAGTTTGCTAACTTTGTTATCTATTATAACGGCTCCCTATCCAAAAGTCAATAGTGCTCCAAAGTCAATTGGCTCCGGCACCGCGATGACGCATCTCACCCCGTTTGCCTGACGGCAATTATTGCAGGAAAATGGCCACCAGGCCGGACAGAACGGCAGCAATAACCGCCATACCGACCGTCCCCATGATCCATTTTTGCCTCTTGTCCTTCGCCGTGATATACGGCCTTAAGTCCTCCGTGCCCGGGATGATCCAGTCCTTGGTATGTCCAACCCAGTACTCATCGATCAGAAAGCGGTCGATCAGGTTCATGATGGAAAGGATCACAAAGCCCTGCCAGAACCCCGGCCAGAAGCCCCTCGCGCCGTTGACCAGATATACACAGATCAGCACATAGATCAGATACCCCGGAAGGCATAGGCCTCTAAAGCGCACACTTCGTTTCCGGATCTCCTCCCCGGTGGTCAGGCCGAGTGCGATGACCCGCTCCTGCACCTTCGGATCGTACAGGTGAACCATCCCAATGGCGCCCTTGCGAATTCCAATTGCGCAGATCAGATACAGCAGAAAGCCAAGTCCGAGACCTTCAATGATGAGTTTTACCGCAAGCATATGTCATCCTCCACCTCTTTTTGAGATTGGGTTTCCCGTTAGACGCGTGTGCAGATCCATGCCGCAAGTGCAGATGCTGCCGGGAAAATGATAAACAGCTTCAGCAGTTGGCTTTTGATGTTGAATCCGTACTTTCTGCCCATCATCACGCTTTCCGCCTCCGGATAATAATGCTGAAAGAAGTGAAATTTCAGAAGCAGGAAGTTGTCAATGAGCGCCATGTCGCAAATTTTATAAATGGTAAAGATCAGCACAAATCTCAAAAAGAACTGCCAAAACGTAAATCCGCTTCTGATGCCGTCCCAGATAGCAATCACGCCCACGCCGAGTATCATCAGAACACTCACGATAAAAAGTGTCCATCCTATGGTTCTCGCCCCGTAGAAGAGCTCTTGCTCTCTCTGGATCAGTACTTCTCTGGCCTCCTTTGGGGCGGAGGAGAAGAATTTATTATCCTGAATAAACGCCACAGCTGATATCAGCATCAAAGCCATCGCTGCGCAAAATACGATTGCCAGAAAAATGGTTAACAGCATCATCGTTCTTATCCCTCCGTTGTCTTAAAATATTCTCTTTCAAATTCATCAAATCTTTCCTGCTCCGGCAGCGTTGCCAGCAATCCGCCAAACATCCAAGCATTGCCGAAACTCAAAAACATGGTGCCGATACCCGCTCCAAGGGCCGTATCGGGGCCAAGGATCACAGACAGCACCAGTGCAGGAATTGCGCCGATCAGCACGCAGAACCACTTAGCCTTCTTTGGATATGGCGTCATGCCCCTGGAAAATGACAGGAACTGAACGATCATCATCGGCAGCCAGAAGATCACAAGCAACAGATATACCGGCTGGCTGAAGCCATAAAACAGCAGGCCTGCCGCCTTTTCCGCCAACGCCGCATCTGCCTGAAGCAGATACTTGTAGGCCAGGTTCAGAATACCCATATTCAGATGGCAGCCCACCGGCGCCAGCCAGATATAACCGAAAATCCCGGCCCTGTAAAGATGTGCAAACTTTGGGGATGCATCCGCCATAAGCCGGTACACAGCAAAGCAGGAGAGTCCCTCTAAAAAGATACCAAAGAACCCAAGCAGACTGCCTGCAATCATCTGCCAATCCGCCAGGTTCAGCGCGCTGGCCATTACGCTTGTAGCGAGGCTGTTCCCGGACGTATTGTCTGCATATCCCAGCAGGAAATCGCCAATCCCTGTGAGAATTGCGGCAAACAGCCCGATGGTCAGCAGCTTTTTAATTCGCGGGCGATCCAGATTATGATCGATTCCGATGGTGTTCATGGCTTTCCCCCTTTTCCTGCATAACCCTTTTATTTTCTCGCCAGCACCGTGATCCACGGTTTCGACGGATGATGATCGCTCTTAACTTCTGAGAAGTCTGCAGCTTTCAGTGCCGCTTCGATTTCCTCCACAGTATAATTCTTCATGCCGTCAATGATTTTTTCGAACCTGACACTCGTGGGATCGGTCCCGTCCGACTCATTGCAGATCATGAAAAGTCCGCCGGGTTTGAGTATCTTCGCCACCTGGGCAAAGCACTTTTCGAGTCCCGGCCAGAAGTAAACAGTTTCAAATGCCGTGGCAAGATCAAATGTCCCCGCGGGGAGCAGGAGCTCTGACACATCCCCCTGCTGAATGCAGCAGCGTCCGGCCGCAACGTCATGCTTGTTGTATTCCTTTGCTTTCTCCACGGACAAGTCAGAATAATCAATCCCCGTCACACGTGCCTTTGGATATTTTTTTAGCAGCTCGCCCACATTCCGGCCGGCGCCGCAGCCGAGATCAACGGCTTTTTCCGGTGTGATGTCCGGAAGGTGCGAAAGCCCCCAGTCTGCCAATTTTGCGTGTCCGGAGTTCATGCTGCTTAGCATCATTTTTCCGAGAAACCCCTCCGGTTTCCGCGTCTGGCTCACAAAAGCTTTAAACAATCCCATTTTTCAGTCCTCCTTAAAACCCCTTGTTTTCTTCATTACTGCCACAGCGCAGGGAACACGCCCTTCGGCCATCAAGACCTTCACATCAGGATACCCTGCATCCAGAAAAAACTTTTCGTAGCTGTCCAAGGTAAACTGCCGCTTGAAATCCGCCCCGGCTTTTCCGACGGCTCCGGCAAACCCGCTTATTTTTCCTTTGGAGTCTTTATTCATGTAGGTCGGGATGATCAGCGTTCCGCCGTCCTTGCAGACCCGGTTCAGTTCACTCAGAGCTGTCAACGGATTGTCCAGCAGATGGATCACGTTCCCGGCCACGACCTTATCGAAACTGTCGTCCGGGAAGGCAAGTGCGGTGATGTCAGCCCAGGCATACGTGATGTTCCGGTATCCCCCGCAATTCTTTTCCGCTCTTCTCAGCATCTTCCGGGAGAAATCCGTCGCCGTAAGCTTCCTGCATTTCTGTGCCATCACTGCACTCAGGAACCCTGTTCCGCAGGCACATTCCAGCACTGTGTCATCCGGCTCGATCAGGTCTGAGACTATCTTCTTCAGTTTCTGATGGGTCTTTCTGTTGATGACATTGACGAAGACGTCATATATACCCGATACGTTATCCCAGAACATCCCACTCCCCCCTTACAATTACTTTCGCTTCTCATCCTGGCTTTCCACTTTTCCACATCGTCACCCTATGAGGCGGAGATCTCCTGATCTCGATCCTTTTTCACGCTGACCCACAGGCCGTTGCCTGCACGCACCAGTTCATACTCCGCCGCAATCGGGTTCTGATCGCCCACAATACAGTAATCGCAACAGGCCGATGTACAGCAGGTTCCTTCCCGGATCAGCGCCGCATGGAGCTTCTGCATGGCCAGATGGTCGCAGTTGCACATCACCGGAAGCACATCCTCCATGTGGTGGCGCTTGGCAAACTCCGCATTTGGGCACTGGGTAAAGCTGTAGCGGACGACGCCGTTTTCTTTGTTGTAGGAATACCCACCCATACGGAAGGATGCCGGGAAGTCCTGAATCTCCCTGACGCGGAGATCGTTTGCGTTTTTGAACGCGAGATTTGCCAGCCGGTTATCCAGTTTCCGGTTGATGTTAAAAATCTTTCCCAGCTTGTTGAATCCGCCCAAGAAGCAGTCGAAGATTTCCTGCTGGATCTCTTCCAGAGGCGGCTTGTCCGGAACAACGGCATACCACGCAAAAATCAAAATGGGATCATAGATACTCACCGTCATTTTTACGCCGGAGAGCGCAGGTTCATCCTTCAGAAAGTCGCAGTATTTCAGCTGTATCTTCTCCCAGAGCTCTGCTGCGGTCTTTTCGTCGTAGCAGCGGCTCAGGAGCCGCTTTACACACTTTTTGGCGTTTTTCGTATAGCACACATGCTTTGCGCGGTCAAACGGCAGATCTTTTTCTCTCATGTTTTCACCTTTTCCAGGAAAGCTGCTCTTGCCTGTTCCTCCGTATCGTCATCCTCCACATAACCGTCGTATGGCGCAGAAGGATCCGTATATTTCTTCGTAAAAGGCTTGCAGAGCTCCCTGCGGTGGCGGAACGCAAATTCCAGATCATCTGTCCAGCCCGTATGACCGGTGATAATCTTCAAACTTCTGTTCCTCGCCCGCAGATTCTGCTCCAGCTTTTCCAAGGAGCGCACGGAAAGCCGGTTGTCCTCTGCCAGCGTGGCAATAAAGCTGTACCCGCCGTCTGCACCGAACCAGATTGTATCCCCGGTGAAGAGATATTCGTCATCAATCAGGTAGACCAAATGCCCCCAGGTATGGCCGGGGACAAGGATGCACTCGACCTTGATATCTCCGATAGTGAATACCTCGCCGTCCTTCAGGAGTACCTTTTGATTCTCCATCCTGACCATAGGAAGCTTATACAAGCCGTGTATGACCTTTCGTCTTGTTTCTCCAGTGAGGTAGCGGTTCTCGATCTCTCCGATATAGACTGTCGCGTTCCGGAACAGCTGCTCGCTGTCCGTCTCCAGCGCGCCCACATGGTCCGTGTCCTGATGGGTGATCAGAATGTGCCCAATCGAAGCGGGATCGATATCCAGCCAGCCCATTTTCTCCTGCAGCCCTGCATAGTTATAGCCCGCATCGATCATAATGGTGACGCCGTTTTTCGTATAGAAGAAGATATTTGCCACCCACTCCCGCACACAGGCCACACGCTCATCGATCCGCCCGGTATTCAGCGGTTTGAAGATCGCCCTGCCGCGAAACATTGCGCTCATGGACTTCTTCTGGTTTTCAGAATCTTTCCTCGCCATCGCGTACTTCCTCCCCACCAGCAGGGTGGAACCGCCGAGGCCCAGCCATTTGGCCTCATTCTTTTCCATAAATCTGCCGTCTGTCGTATCGATGAGCCGGACTTCCCCGTAGCCCTCCGCTTTCAGCTGGTTTACAAATGCGTCCATATCCCCGTACCGCTGCGGGCTCATCAGATCGTGAATGGCAAAGCAACCGCCTTTTTTGAGCACTCGGAGCGTTTCAAGCAGCAGCTTTTGCTTATCCCGGCCGGTGATATTATGGTAGACGTAGTTGCTCGTCACAGCTTCAAAGCTCTCGTCGGCAAAGGGCAGCTTGATCGCATCGCCCTTCTCGAAGCGTACGTTCGTGACGCCCTCGGCTCTGGCGTTTTCCTCGCAGCGCTGCTTCGTAAAAACAGCTTTATATGCTCCGCTCCAGATATCACAGCCCACCATGTTCGCCTTGGGATTTCGTTTCGCGCAGGCAATGGTCAGCGCACCGCTGCCGCAGCCCACGTCGAGTCCCGTCCCACCGTCCGGAATATGAACGTAATCGGCCGTCCCGTCGATGATGGTCTTGGCGAGCTTCCGTTTTCCACCATAATCAAAGGTCCGGTGCAGCGCGCCCATCCACAGGGCGAAAAACAGCAGCACCAGCGTTCCGATTCCCAGAATCAGTGCGCAGACGAGGCGGGCCGCTCCGTGGAGCACAAGTCCCGTCGCACCGAAGAGAATAAAGAGCACAAAAGCAGCAATCGTCGCGCATATCAATCCATACACCATACTTTTGGGAACCCAGTTCTTATAATCCGGCTTCATATCGCTATTCCTCCCTATCATCCATTCTTTCGTACCTTTCATTTCCTGCAGCGGAAACAGCCGATGCCTTCAACAGCCGTCACACTCACTTCGCTGTACATTGCCTGCAGGCGCTCCCGCAGGGTCTCCTCCGTTTCAAAGGGCGGCGTGAAAAAGCCTTTGGGAACATACAAATGCCTGATAAACCAGTCAGTCCGCCTGTTGCCGTCCTTAATATAAAAGCAGCCGCAGAAGGTGCCGCCCGGTTTCAGAACACGGAAGGTCTCCCGATAGGCCGCCTCCTTGTCCGGGAAGGCGTGAAAGCCGTTCAGCGAGAGCACGATGTCAAAACTCCCGTCGTCAAAAGGAAGGTTTCCCACATCCCCCTGCTGGAAGCTGATATTTTCCAGGCCAAGGGATTTTGCCCGTTCCTTCGCCGCCTCCATCATATCCGCAGAATAGTCCAGGCAGGTGATCTCCGCCTTCGGGATTTCCCGATAGACCGGCATGGTCAGCACACCGGTTCCCACCGGCACCTCGAGCAGTTTCCCTTGGAAATCCTCCGGCACGCCGGACAGGGCTTCGGCCAGATAGCGGAGATTCTTCTCCCCGTCCATATTCCAGACGATCCGGCAGATGGCCTTGCCCGGAAGGGTGGAATAGGTCATCATGCCATCGTAAAAGCTTGCGTGTCCGCCGGTCAGTTTATAGGCGCTTTTGATCTGTTCTTTTCTTGTCATGTTATCACCCCTCCGCCGATTTTTTCTTGTATCCGCAGTCGCAGTAGGGACCGCCGGAGGCAAGCGTATATTCCCGCACGAATTCCGTTGCGCCGCCGGCTTCGCTCATGGTGTAATCCAGGCGGCACATGGCGGGGGTCAGATCAAACAGGCCCTGCTCCCGCATCAGGGTGCAAATACCGCAGGAGGTAAACCGGGCCTCGTAGCCGCTGCCGTCCGGGTAAGGCAGGTATTCCATGTTCCACGAATAGGGGTTTCTGTCCGCCGCCCGGAACGCCGCAGTTTCCTCCATGCCCTTCAGGTCGGAAGCGCTGAACTTTCTTTTCCCGCTCATCCGGCAAAACCACTTCATCGCACCGGTCATCATGGATTCCCGGTAATACGCCGTCGCCGCCTCCACAGAGGGCTTCTCCGGCAGGTTCAGCAGAAATGCGCAGAGCATGGCGCAGTTGACGATATTCATCTGAAAGCGGTCCGCCTTCTCGAATTCCGGCAGAGACGCAATGATCGCTTTATACCTGGGTTTTGCCTTTGCAGTGATGTCTTTTGCCGCGCCGGCGTCATAGCCCAGCACCGTGGTCAGGTGTGTTTGAAACGATCCTGAGAATATAAGCCACATGCCAGCCGGCATACCTATGTATTTCATCGTTGTTCCTTTCTCTGGGCAGGGCCTGCGCGGGTATCTTTACTTCGCGTCCGGACTCTGGACAAAACCGATCTCCCCGGCTCTCTCTTTACTCATCAGGTGGAAATTGCATTCATCGTCGCCGTAGCCGAGGGTTTTCGTCCGGTCCAGAACAGCACCCTGCATCTCAAAGGTGTAATAATCCATCATGCACAGGTATTTTGTGATCTCCTCACAGTGCTCCTGCCTGGTCAGCTTGCAGATGCCGCACTGCTTATGGGTGATATAGTATTCATCCTTCCCTGGAACGGTCTCAAAGTAGTAAAACCAGTTCATCGGATACTGCTCAATATGATCTCTCGACCATTTGGACTGTTTTGTTCGCGCCGCGATTTCCTTCTCCGTAAAGGCGCTCTTCCCCTGTTTTGCTTTCACCATCAGCGGACAGTAGGATTCCGCGCGAATCAGGCCTTTCAGCTTTTCTTCTTCCAGCTTTCCGTCTGACTCTTTATAGAGCGCAATCAGAAAAGCCCCTGCGTACATGGTCATTACGAACATGTTGTCTTTCATGCTTCCGATACCGGGCGTTCTTTCCACGATCGCCCGGTATTCCTTGAGCACACGTTTTTTGTAAGACGCCATGTCCATTTCCGGGAATGCTTTTTCCATATAGTCAAACGCTGTCTTTGCAAATGCGATTTTAATGAATCCGCCTATGATTCCATATCTCACTTCAGTTCCTCCTTGGGTTCCATCACCATGCCGCCAGAGCTTTTCTCAGTCTCCGGTCAATATCGATCCTGGTTTCCCGGCATTCCTTTTTGTGTTCTTTTCCCGCCTTGAACATAAAGGACACCAGCAATCCGGAACCCACCGGCAGCATCATCTTCAGCATGGATTCTGGGAAGGCAAAGTGGGTCCCGTGTTCGTAGAGCCAGCTTTCAAAGGCACTGTCATGGGGAAGTCCCGCAAGACGCTCCTCCATCCTGCGGATATACTTGCAGGTATCCCACAGCACGTCATCCTCCGCGCCGATACAGATGATCTTTCCGTGGATATTTTCCACCCTGATCCGTTCTTCCTCACCAACGGGGTGCCTGCGTTCGGATTCTTCAAACATTTTTCGGGAAGCAACTTTATCGCCGCCCGCCTTGGCCTCCTCCTGAATCTTTTGCCAGTATTCCGGATGGCGATAGGCGTAAGGCAGGAATGGAAGCTGCTTGTTCTGCCACGTCACAGAAGACTCGTAGTCGCCGGGGCGCTCTGTCGCGCCGTCCTTCCCATCGCGGTAGAATCCCTCCATCACGAAGTCCGGAGGGGAAATGGCAATCGTCAGCGACAGCTCCGGATAGTAGGACGCCGCCAGCAGCGCCATCATCCCGGTGGTGGAAGCGCCCACAACGCCGAGCTTTTCACAGCCCTGCGCTTTCATAAACGCGATCGCTTTCCCAAACCGCTCCAGCGGATAGCTGTGGTGTCCGTAGTCCTTCTTGTCCGGGCTCATCGCCATCACGCAAATTCCCTGTTGATTCAGCCATTTTGCCCCGGTCTTTGCCATGCGGTCCTCCGAACTGTCGCCCAGCATGAGGATGAAACCTTTTTTGCTCTGGGCTTTCGTTGGATACCACGCCCCGTTAAATCCATCGGAATCTACTCTGAATACTTGCTTTTTCATTTTTACCCTCCATAAACATGCGCACCTGAAACGTTCTTTCTCTCAAATCACTGTTTCAGGATCTGTATAATCTCATCAAAGTCCTCCTTGGACTCCTTGAAGTACGGCAGCATGGCATAACAGTGGATCATGCCCGGACGCTCCCGGACTGTGTACGTTACCCCGTATTTCGTACAGGCGTCGATGAAGTTCTGCTTCGCGCCGTAGAGGACCTCATCTGTACTGTAAACAAAGTGAATATGGTCTACACCGCTCAGATCTCCTTTGGAGATATGGATCATGAACTCCGGCACATCTTCCCTGCCCTGCCGCTCGAACTTCTCCACCTTTTCCATGAAGGCATAGTCCACCATCATATCCTTCGGATTGTTGGCCTGCATGATGGTCCTTTCCGCATCATTCCACGGCACTTCTCCGGGAGACACCGCTACAATGTGCCGGGGCATCGGCAGTTTTTCCACCATGGTGTTGTTATAGGCGGCAATTCCGATGGCCAGTGCACCGCCGGAGGAGAAGCCGCAGGTGCTGACGTTCCCGGCTCCGTACAGGCCGATCATCTGCCGGTAGCACTCATAGGCCATCTCATAGGAGTCTGTTATACACCGGTCTATACAGAGCGGATACATAGGGAACCAGACATCGCATCCCGTCTTGTGGACCAGCTTTACGATCACATCCACGTCCCCTTTATCCGGCCCGATCATCATACCGCCGCCGAAGAAATACAGGACGGCTCTCTCTGCGCGGCTTTCCGCCCGCTGGACGATCAGGCATTTCTGACCCAGGACTTCATGCTCCCTGTAAACCGCCTTATGGTCCTTCGGCATGTAGAAGCCCCGGCTTTGATTCATCTTCCTTACTTCCGCCAGGAACTGCTCCTCCGGCAGGGAGTATTTCTTTTTCATGCCGGACATCTTCATGCCAAGATTGATCAGCTTTGCCATCAGGCTCATGGTTATTCCTCGATTCTGTTGTTTCTTTCGAAAAGGTTTGGGTGCGTGTCAACCGTCCATCTGCCAACGCAATTGTGCTTTTTACCCCGGAACAGGTATCAGCGCAATAATCCTTGTCGCTTCGGGTAAGCGCTCTCGTTAGGGGCATCTAACTCCATTCTAATAAAAAACACCCTTCAGCCTTTCTGCTTCGGATTGCTGAACAATATGAGAGCGGACTTGTTAGTCTCCGCTTACCATTATACTCGGTGACATTCACCTTTGCAAGATAAATGAGTGTCATAACGCAACAAAAACAGAACAAAAACCGCTCCTGCTGCCAATGGCCTGCCTCAAGCAGATCCACCCCAGCAGGAGCGGTTTTCAGATCTCATTCACACTTTCCAGACGTTATCCGGCATGTCTTTCCAGATACTCGTCGTATGCCTCCTGATAGATGTCGATGCACTCCTGGATGCCCATCTGCTGAAGATCCGCCTGGAACTGATCCCAATCGGTCTCAATGTCCAGTTCGCCGGTGATAAACCGGCCGATGCGCTCCTGCGCCATGGTGGTGATATCGCCGAAGACCAGCGAATACCGCTCGCTCTGGTCGGTGTTCAGAGAAAGGGATGCAGGCAGCGTATACTTGTCATCCACACAGGCCGCCCAGGTGTCAAAGGCCTCCAGCACGTTGTCACCGTAGGTGAAGAACGCCTTGTCGAAATCCTGGAGCGAAGGGGCGCCGGAGAGCGTATAGCCCACCATCATAAACTGGAGGTTGATGCCGGACAGGACAAACTCGGAATACTGGGGCTTGCCGTCGGGGCCGTACTCAAAGCCCTCGCCTTCGATGCCGTAGTTGCACAGCAGCTGGCCTTCCTCAGTCCAGAAGTAGTCCATCCACTGGCAGGCAGTCTTCACGTCCTCGCAGTTGGTGGAGACGCTCAGACCGCCGGCGCCGCCCTGGCTGCCGCCGCTCATCTGGGTGAAGTGGGTCACGGGACCGTCGTTCCATTCCGGAGACCAGGGATCCGCAATGCCCATGATGGCGAACTCTGGATTCGTAACCTGAGCCTGCTGCTCATACTGGGTGATGAAGTTGCCCTGGGAGAACCAGATGCCGGCGTCGCCGGAGAGGATGGTGCCGTCCATATTGTTCTGGGCACCGTCGCTGGAGGCGGTGATGAAGTCCGGGGACAGCAGCCCCTCCTTGTACCACCGGTTCAGCATCGTCAGATAGGCCCGATAGCTGTCGTCCAGATAGCCGTTGCGGACCACACCGTCCACCTGATACATATTCACGGAGTTGCCGCCCATGGATGCTTCGGAGGCGCCCTTGGTGCCGTAGCCGGAGATCAGGTTGTCAAACTGCGTAACGCCGTTGAGCAGCAGGGTGTTGCCGCATCCATAGGCATCGTGGAACGCCTTGAGAACCTCTTCCCAGTCGTCATAGGTCTCCGGGACCTCCAGACCCAGCGCCTCCAGCCAGTCCTTGCGGATCTGGGCGCCGGTGGTGGGCTTGAAGTCGTCGGAGATGGAGTTGATCGACGCAAGCTGTCCCTCAGAGTTATAGGCCTGATCCTTATAGGCGGCGTATTTGGGATCGTTCAGAATGGTCATGTAGTTGCCCATGTACTGCTCCGCCGGTTCCGCCAGATCAATGATGATCTCCTCCTCAATGGCGCCGGCAGTGGAGCCGTAGTATCCGGTGGCGCCGCCGAGGATGTCCTTCATGTCATTGGCCGCGCACATCAGCGAGAACTGCTCCGAGGCGTTCATCATGGAGACCTCCGTGAAGTCCACATGGACGCCGGTGGCCTCTTCCGCCGCCTTCCAGACGGACATATTGTTGTAGGAGTCCAGACCCACCATGTTGAGGAAGCCCGGGAATTCGCACCACATGGTCAGAGACAGTTCGCCCGGCTCTGCCAAAGGATACTCCGCCCACTCCCCGGTGTATTCATAGCCCTCGGGCTCTGCCGGAGACTCCTCCAGGGTGGAGGCAGGCTCTTCGGTGGAAACGGCTTCCGGTTCCGGAGCCGTCTCCGCGGTCTCAGCGGTCTCTGGCGCCGGAGCAGCCTCTGAAGCCGGGGCTTCCGCAGAGGCGGCAGGTGCGGGCGCCGACGCGCCGCCGCATCCGGCCAGCAGACCGATTATCAGCAGGGATGCCAGAAGCAGGGATAACATCTTTTTCATTTTCATCGCTCCTTTGCAAAATCTTCATACAATCATCATACTCACAAACCCATTGGTTTTCCATGCAAAAAATAGTAGATTCTCAGGGTCGAAATTGTATAAAATGTACAAATACGATGTCTTTTCTGCCATTGGATCGTCAATTCTCTCAGGATACCATACCCGTTTTCGAAAGGTGGGCATAAAAGCACCCGGAAGCTCCTCAGAACTTCCGGGCGTCTTCGCATGGATTACTGCAATCTTCGCTCAATCCGGCTGCTGGCCGTCATGGGCCTTCCAGGCGCACTCCGTGATTTTCATGTCGGTAAATACCGCCTTGAAGCTGGAATCCTCCGGACTGCAGGCGTAAATTCCGAAACGGATCGTTCCGTCACCCTTCCACATGTGGCAGACCCGCATCTGGGTGAAGGTCTCGCCGTCCCGGGAGCATTCCACACAGTAGTCATCCTCCCGTCTGCTGAACCGGTACCACATCACCTTCACGTCTGCAGGGATCGCCGTGGTCGCCCAGTCGGAATACCCGAGGTTGGTGACCACGGAACCGAGGTGCTGGTACTCGTCGTTTTCATACTCGACGGAGCCCTTGAGCCAGTTCTCAGAGTCCAGATACATCACGATCCCGCACTGATCGAACCGGTGGTGGCTGTCTGAAAAATCCGTTCTGACAACAAAGGAGAAGAACTTCTCGTCCGTCTCCATCTGGAGCACCGGCGCGTTGTCGTTCCGAAAATGGTAGTAGGTCCGCTGCCACAGGTCCGTATGGGGTTCGGTCACGATTTCGATTCGGTCCCGGCCGATGGTGTATTCCTTCGGAGCTCTGGTCCATGTCATGTTCTCAGTCATAATTCCCTCCACGTCTCAATATCCTCACGTTTTTCCCGGAGCCTGTGGTTCCGGGTATCTGCTTCTATTTAAGGCCTGACCGGCGGAAATGTCAAGGGGAAACCCCCACATGTCCCCGAAACATGGCTCCAAATAATGCAGGGAACCGTATTGTCCGCCTCCCTTTTTTCCTGTATAATGGAAGAGATGAGCTGCGGACTGCCGGTCTGCAGCCGGCACACAGGTTTTCTCTTCTGCCGTTAGAATGGGGGCAATTCTTATGAAACTGCTGTATTTCGATTTGGGGATGGGCGCTGCGGGCGATATGCTGACCGCCGCACTGCTGGAACTGCTGCCGGACAGGGACTCCTTTCTGGAGGAGCTCAATCACATCGGTCTGCCGGAGGTATCCGTAACAGCGGAACCATCGGTCAAATGCGGCATCACGGGAACCCACGTCTCCGTCCGGATCCGCGGAGTGGAGGAGGGCGGGGAAGTCCCGCATGACCATATACATACGCACGAACACAACCACGAGCATACCCACGACCACGAGCATACCCACGACCACGGTCACGACCATCATCACGCCAGTCTGACTGACGTAGAACACATCATCTCCCATCTGGCGGTTTCGGAGAAGGTCCGGGAGGACGCGCTGAACGTGTACCGGCTCATTGCCGAGGCGGAAAGCCGCGCTCACGGAAAACCGGTCCCGGAGATCCATTTCCACGAGGTGGGAACCATGGACGCCATTGCGGACGTAACGGCGGTATGCATGCTGATGGAGCGGCTGAATCCGGACAAGGTCGTCGCCTCTCCGGTCCATGTGGGCAGCGGCCACGTTCACTGCGCCCACGGGATCATGCCCGTTCCGGCACCCGCCACAGCCTATCTCCTTCAGGGGATCCCCACCTACGGCGGCGGTATCGACGGGGAACTATGTACCCCCACCGGGGCGGCGCTGCTGAAGCACTTCGTCGACGAGTTTGGAGATCAGCCTGTCATGCGGGTCGGCGCCATCAGCTACGGCATGGGAAAGAAGGACTTCGAAACCGCCAACTGTCTCCGGGCCATGCTGGGCGAGGCGGAGGGCGCCGCTGAGACCGTCTATGAACTGTCCTGCAACGTGGATGACATGACCGCCGAAAAAATCAGCTTTGCCATGGAACGTCTCTTTGAAGCGGGCGCCAGGGAGGTCTACACCGTTCCCGTCGGCATGAAAAAGTCCCGTCCCGGCACATGGCTCCGCGTCATCTGCACCGGAGAAACCAAACAGGCCCTGATTCGGCAGATATTCCTGCACACCTCCACCATCGGGATCCGGGAGACTTCCGCGAAACGATACGTGCTGGACCGGGAAATCGTCACACTGGATACCCCCTGGGGCGCCCTGCGGCGGAAGGACTGCTCCGGCTACGGCGTGAGCCGCTCCAAGTACGAGTACGAAGATCTGGCCCGGATCGCCCGGGAACAGAACATATCCATCGACGAGGCCGCGGAGATGCTGCGGGACGCCGGATTCTGAGGAAAGGACAGGCCGATGGAGACACAGATCAAGCGCATCGAACGCATGGAGCGGCATCTGGATGAGGCATCTTCCGCTGTCCGGGAAATGACAGCGGCCTTGAACCACTATGCCGCCGCCCTGGATGGGATTCGAGCCCTGGCGGACTACTCTGACGGCGGCGCCTGGCGGGCAGATTACGAGGCCGACGAGGCCGGAAAACTGCCGGAAGACCTGAAGCGCGGCGTGCTTTCCCAGGATGCCCTGTACGATCTTCTGACGGACGACCGGGCGATGCTCGGCCGTATGGCAGAGCTTCTGGAGTACTGCTGGAAAGAAGGCCTGACATGGAACTGAACTGGGTGAACGGATTTGAGATCCGAGTCGAAACAGACGGCAAAGAGACCTGTATCTCCGCGAACAGAGCGGGGCTACTGTCTCTGGCCAGCCACCTGCAGGCTCTGGCGGAGGATACCCCAGGCTGTCATATTCACCTGGACGCCTACAATTCTCTCTCAGAGGGTTCGACGGATTTGGTGATCGAAAAAACAGATTAAACGGGAGGTGGGAAATATGCTGTCCTGGTATGACGGCAGGCCGGATGCGTTCGATGACCTGATTGAAATGCTCCTGGAGGTGCCCTACCGGATCGTGGACATTTTCCCGGAGCAGGTTCCGGCGTCAGAGGAAGGGCAGTACTTCGCCGTTGCCCGGTACTTTTCGCAGCCGGAACGGCTCATGCCGCTGCGCCGTAAGATGGCGGAGATCCTGCTTCGGCTGAACTGCTATTACGAAATGGCGGTGACCTTTGACGGCGGTGCGAACTGGGAGAAAAGCCCGGACCCGGAGGCCTTTGCCGGGAATATGGAGCGTCTTCCGGCAAGCACATTCCTGCGGGCCATATTCCCCGCCCGGCAGGTCATGATCGATGTGGATTTTCCGGACACCTACATGACAGTCTTCGGTTCGGATCCCGGACTGCTGGACAAACTGGGAAAGCTGGCCGCCGCAGAGGGATTCTTCCTCTGGGGGCCGTTGGATCCATAATATAAAGGCATCCGCTCCGGAAGGAGGCGCTTTGTCAGGGAGCGCCTCCTTCCGGCAGTCTGAGAGCAGGTGTGACCAAATCGGTCACACCTGCTCTTGTCCTATTTCCCGATAGTGCTCAGGACCCGCTCACAGCACATTCGGAATCCGGGAAAGGCGGAAGCTTCCGGGAACACTGCGCTGCTTTTACCATTCAGATATTGTTGGCCAGGCCATAGGCGGCCCGCAGACCCGTCTGGATGCTGCCCACCTTCAGGCAGTCGCCGATCATGTGGGTGCGGACGTTTCCGTCCATAAAGGTCATGGCCTCCGTCTGCCTGGCCTTCATGCCGGCTGCCAGAACCACTTTGTCGGCGGGGATCTTCTGCTCTCTTCCGTTCCGGTCCACATAGCGGACGCCGTCGGGATCCACGCCAACGCAGCGGGCGCCGAGATGGTAGGAAAAGCCCTCCTGCTCCTCCCAGGTCTTTTCAAAGATGCTCCGGAAGTGCACCGGGACGCTCTCAGGGGACAGGATATCGCCCATTTCGAGGAGCTCCACCCTGTGGCCCTTCCGGGCCAGATAGATGCCCATCTCCACACCGATCTCTCCGCCTCCGATGACCACTACCTTTTCGCCCATTTCCGGCTCCTCCGCCACAGTGCGGACGGCCGGGATCACGTTCTCCCCGTCAAGGCCCGGGATCGGCGGGTACAAAGGCTCCGAGCCAATAGCCACGATAACCTCGTCGAAATCCCCTCCGGCGATCAGTTCCGGGGTGGCTGCCGTATTCAGGCACACCTTCACGGCGGACTTCCCGACCTGCCGGATCAGGTAGTCCTTGAACCGGGTGACGGTCCACTTGAGCTCCACCCCGTCCATGGCGCACAACAGGCCGCCCAGGCGGTCCTCTTTTTCATAGAGGGTTACGTCGTGTCCCCGCTTTTCGGAGAGCAGCGCCGCCTCCATGCCCACAGGGCCGCCCCCAATGACGGCAATCTTTTTCCTGCGGGCGGGTGCCTTCACGATGCGCCCCACCTTATGCTCCAGCCCCCACTCCGGGTTCACGGAGCAGACCGTGTTCCAGTTTCCGGGTCCGGCCACATGGCACTTGTTGCACCGCAGGCAGGGCACCACGTCCTCATTCCGCCCCTCATAGGCCTTGTTGCCCCAGTCGGGGTCCGCGATGAAGGCCCGGGCGCCGCCGATGAAGTCCGCCTCGCCGTTTGCCACGATCTCCTCGCAGAGATTGAGGTCCTGACAGCCGCCCACCACGTCGACGTACAGGTTTTCGATCCCCGCCTCCCGGATGCCCTTCCGGATGGCGGCGGCGCTCAGCCGCTGGGGGATCTCTCTGGGGTCGAGATAAGTGGGCTGGGAGGGGTCGATGGACCCGCCCCGGATCTGGAGGATGTCCACCTTTCCAGCGGCCAGCTTTGCAAATTCGATCTGATCGGCAAGGGTCAGGCCGCCCTCGAACATATCGTCCTCCCGACCGGAGATGGATATCTCCACCAAAAAGTCCTTCCCGCAGGCCTTTTTGATGGCCTCACAGATCATCAGGGGGAACCGGGCTCGGTTCTCAATGGAGCCTCCGAACTCGTCGGTGCGCCGGTTGGAGAGGGGCGACAGAAACCTGCCCGGGAACATGAGCCGGTAGGCCATGTGCATAAAGCACATGTCAAAGCCCAGGGATTTGGCCAGCTTTGCCTCTTCAGCGTAGGCCTCCACCATCTGGTACAGCAGCTCTTTGGGCGCGGCTTTCCCGTATTCCGCCTTCGATCCGTCCCCCGCCACGAATTCAGAAAGGATCCCGTCGGAGGCGTCGTAGCCCCTGACGATGTTCATGTCCGGCAGAACCAGATAGCTGGCCTTGGCCCCGTAGTAGTGCACCATATCCGCCACCTGGGCAAACATATGCTGGTGCTCTCCCCGGTGGATGTCCAGGGACAGGGAGTGGGGGTCGGTGGTCTTGACGGGGTTGTTGCCCTTGCAGGTGACGATGGCGGCCCCGGCTTTGGCCTTGTTGGCGTAGTGGGTGATCAGGGCCTCCGTGGGCCACTTCTCCGTGGCCTGGATGAAGTGGGGGTTCGACGGGGCGGCGATGAGCCGGTTCCGCAGGACCACATTGTTGATCTTTATGGGCGACAGCAGCTCCTTATATTTCAGGGACATTGCGATTCCTCCTCATATACGCGGTTTCCGCACCGGGTCAGATGTCCAGCGCCGCGTGATAGCCCTCGTACATGGCTTTTGTGATGTTTGCGGGGCGGATGCAGTCCCCCACTTCCCGGACAAAGGGAGCGGAAAGACGCAGGGCTTCCGCATCGTTCCGGTTGGCCCGCTGTCCCACGGCGCAGATAACTGTCTTACCGGGGATCAGCACTTCCTCTCCCCGGGGATCTTTGCACCAGAGTCCCTCCTCCGCAACCCGCAGGCCCGCGTGTCCCAGATGCACCGTCACCAGCTGGTCGATCTTCTGCATCAGGATGGGCCGGTGTCTGATGTTGCAGTCCGGGGCCAGGATGTCCCGCATCTCCACCAGATGGACTTTCTTTCCCTCCCGGGCCAGATGCACCGCACATTCGCAGCCCGCCAGACCGCCGCCCAGCACCACCACAGAGTCCCCGACTTTCTCCCGCTCCAGATAGTAGTTGTTGACCACCACCACGTTGTCCCCGTCGATGCCCGGAAGGGGCGGAACGATGGGATTTGAGCCGACCGCGAGGATCAGGGCGTCGGGTTTCTCGTTTTCCACATACTCCGGCGTGACGGCGGTGTTCAGCCGGATCTCCACGCCCTCGCTCCGGGCCTGCCGTTCCAGCGTCTGGCCCAGCTCGTACATCTCGCGCTTGAAGTCAATGGCCTGTTCGGACTTCAGAATGCCGCCCAGAGCGTCGGTCTTTTCGCACAGCACGACCTTGTGTCCTCTCTGGGCCGCGGTGACGGCAGCCTTCAGGCCTGCCACGCCGCCGCCGGCGATCAGAACTTTTTTCGCCTTCCAAACAGGCTGGACCTCCATGCCCTCCAGCTCCCGGCCGATCAGCGGATTGACCGCGCAGCGGCGGGTGCCGGTGGTGGGACGCTCCGCCATACAGGTGAAGCACCGGAGACATTTGACGATCTCATCGTCCTGTCCGGCGGCCACCTTGTTCGGCAGGAAGGGATCTGCCAGCAGTTCCCGGGCCATATAGATCACGTCGGCCTTGCCCGAGGCGATGATCTCCTCCATCATGGCCGGATCGTTGATGGCTCCGATGGTGGCCACGGGCTTTGAGACGTGCTTTTTGATCTCCGCCGCCAGATAGACGTTGTTGCCGTGAGGCGCGAACATGGGCAGGTGCGTGGTAAAGAAGCCGAACTGGTAGGAGCCTGCGGAGACGTGGATCAGATCCACCAGATCCTCCAGGGCATGGGCGATCCGGCAGCCCTCCTCCAGATCGTAGCCCCCCTCAAAGAGCTCCGCGCCGCTCATCCGCAATTCCACCGGAAACTGTGGTCCCACAGCCTTCCGAACGGCAGAGAGCACCTCCCGGGCGAAGCGGATCCGGTTCTCCAGGGAACCGCCGTACTCATCGGTGCGTTTGTTGAACCAGGGGGACAGGAACTGGTTGATGAGCCAGCCGTGGCCGCCGTGGACCATGATCATCTCATAGCCGGCCCGCTTGGCGATGGCGGCTGTGTCCCCGTAGGACTTCACGATCTCTTTGATCTGCTCCCGGCTCAGACCCTTCACGGGCATCCCGTCCGGGCGCACCCCGTCGCTGGGCCCCCACTGGTTCAGGGACGCCTTCTTGTCTTTGTCGGTGAGGTAGGTTCCGGCATACTGGCCGGAATGGGAGAACTCGATGGAGGGAACGGCCCCGTGCCGCCGGATGGCGTCGGCCACATAGGCATGGGCAGCCAGATTGCCCGGGGTGGTCAGATTCAGATGGAGCATATGGCTGCCGTCGGTCTCCGGGTGTACCACCAGTTCCGAAACCGTCACTGCCGCCGCGCCGCCCTTGGCCCGTAGCTCATAAAAGCCCAGAGTTCGGGGGCCGGGGGAACAGTCAAAGGTGATATCCGTGGCGCCCATGGGCGCGGAAAACATCCGATGCCGGAAGGTCACGCCGCCCAAGCGGATGGGTGAAAGCAGATGGGGGTACTTGTTCAGCATCTATTATTCCTCCTGTCAGTATTTTGTGCAGAGCGGCAGCCCGTCGCTCCCGTTTTCTTAAGCCGATCAGTAATCTACGCTGCCGAGTTCGATGTGATACTGCGCCGCCAGCGCCTCAAAGTGTTCCGGAAGGAACGCCTCCTTGCATACGGGACCGCCGTGATCTCCGCCGCCAAGGTAGCACATGCCCCAGTCCCGGCCGCCGACCACAACGAACATATGGTCCGTATTCCAGAACAGCGGCGCGGAATGGACCAGACCGGGAGCCGGGAACACCAGTCCCTGCCGGGGATGGTTGTTGCCGATGGCCGCCCGGGGGATCTCGCTGGAGGGGCGGCGGTTGTACTCCTTCATATATTCCAGAATGGACTGCTTGGTATAGCCCGCGTCGGCGAACATCTTCGCGGTCTCCGGGGGCAGGGTCACCATGGCCCCCACGTCAAAGCCTCCGTGCCAAAAGCCACAGAGGCTTCCCAGAGCGGCGCTGACGCTGGCGGTGTTCACCTGGTGATGCTCGCTGGGCCAGAACAGGGTCACGGCGTTGGTGCCCTCGGGATAGCCGTAGTCCGTGGGGAGGCTGCCCCAGGGAGATTCCTCCTCGTTTTCCGCAATACAGATGCCGAAGCGGCAGTCGGAGCCGGGGCCGGACATGTCCTCGATTCTTGAGCGGCAGCCGGAGATATTCATGATCATATAGGCCATGGCCCTTCCAAGGCAGGCGGAGGCCCTCGTGTAGGGAGAGAACAGATTTCGGTCGGAATTGATGCCGATGGCCTTCCGGATGGATCCGCTGACTACAATGGTGGGCGCCCAGCCCGCGTTGGAGCAGGTCCATCCTTCCAGCTGGATGCGCTCATCGGCCATACCCTCCACCATGGCAATCAACAGAGGCATATAGGTAGGCAGGCAACCTGCCATAACCCCGTTTACGGCGATCTTCTCCACTGTGGCTTTGCCCATCAGCGGAGGAAGCTCCGCCACCACATGATCCCTGGGCAGATCCGTTCCCCGGAGCATTTCCGCCACAGCCTCCTCGGTGGGCGGAACTACAGGCGTGCCGTTGGTGAAGCCGTGACTGTACATCCAGTCGTTGACCTCACAAAGCGTGCCGGTAAAGGTCACCGTACTCCAGTCCTTGACGGGGGCGGGATTCCGCTCCTCCGCCGTCCTCGGCTCTGTCAGTGCCTTGACGATATCCCCCAGCATGGCCGCAATGGTGTCCCGGTAGACCTCAACGGTCCAGGTATTGCAGTCCACGCCGTTCGGCACGAACCCGGGGCCGTCGTAGGGGACGATCCGCAGACCGGGAAAGGCTCTCGCGCCCGCGCCCTTGGAAGCGGAAGAGAGATACTGATACTTGCTCAGAAGAACCGCAGGTTTCCCCAGCCGCTCGATCTCTGCGAAGTTGTAGCCCATGTACAGGGCGCAGGACCCCATGTCCGCGCCGACGCCGACCACCGCATCCACCTTGGCGAGCCACTCCTTGAACCCGGGATAATTCACCGGATCATCCCGGATCTCCTTCGTATCCACAATATAGGTATAGTGGGAGAATTTCGTATCCGGCAGAACCGCCGAGAGCTGGCGCTCCAGCTCCTGCATGAAGAAGGGGTGGTACTCTTTGAAAGAGGCATAGAGGCCGACGGTCTTTCCCTTCAGATCGGCAGGCCGGGGGGTGATGGGGTTTTTCTTCAGATAGCCGCTCTGGGCCCAGGGCGACAAAACCGTGTAGGTGGTCTGCATGCTGATCCCTCCGTATGATAGTTTCAGTCAATCCCATCATACAACCGCTTTCCTTCTCTGTAAAATCAATTATTTCTTCTAATTTAATAGATTTTATCTATAAGCTATGCTATACTGGATCCGGAGGGATCCATATGGAACTGAGTCAGCTGAAGTATTTCAAAACTGCCGCCAGACTGGAGAACTTCTCCAGGGCGGCGCGGACGCTTCACATTTCCCAGCCCACCCTGTCCTCAGCCATCGCCAAACTCGAGGAAGAACTGGGCACGGAGCTCTTTGACCGATACGGGAAATCCGTGAAGCTCAACCCCTACGGGCAGGTCTATCTTTCCCGGGTGGATGAGGTCATTCGCCTGCTGGAATCCGCCAACGACGGTCTGCGGGATATGGTCCGCGGGCAGGGCGGGCAAATTCGCGTCGGTGCATCTTTTCCGATCACACAGCCTTCGCCGGTATATTACTATCAGTATGAATTTTTCCAAAACAATCCGAAGGTTTCCCTGTTTCTCCACGTCCATGCCGCGGCACTGATTGAGCAGATGCTGCTGGATCGGGAACTGGATTTGGGCATCTCCACCTCCCCGGCCACGCGCACCGGAATTGCCTCTATCCCGCTCTATACCGACAAGCTCGGCATCATTGTGGGAAAAAGCCACCGGCTCAGCAACCGGGAATCCGTAAGGCTGGAAGCGCTTCATGAGGAAATCTTTCTCTGTAATTCCTCCGGACCGGATCCGAATGACTCCGCCCGGCATCTGTGCGCATTGGCCGGCTTTCTGCCAAACATTCTCTATGAGGGAGAATCCTCCGATCTGATCGGCGAGGCGGTCTCCGCCGGACGAGGCATATCCTTTGTATCCAAGTCCAGATATGAAGCGTTCCAGCGGCGGGCCTCTGCTCCGGAATGGGAGCGGGAGCTCCACTATGTAGCTCTGGAAAACGACTTCTGCACAAGGACAGTCTATCTGTTGGAGCCGACTCTGGTGCGGACCACAGCTGCTGCGGAACGTTTCCGGGACGGATTGCTGAAATCTCAATTATTGGCACAAAACTTGCTGTAATATAATTGAATTACTGCCAGGAGGAATAAACCATGTCAAATGAAAAAATCCTACAGGAACTTGAAGCATTAAAATTCGAACTGGAGCGGCAGAAGGCCGTGAACGAGATCCAGCAGGTCATGGCCCACTACGAAGCCGTGCATCTCAATCCCGCGTATATCGCCCGGAGCATCGAGTGCTTTGCCGACTGGCGGGACGACATTTCCGCCGATGTCAGTGACTGGGGCTGCTTCTTTGGCTACGACGCGGTCAAGGGCTTCTGGGAGAGCCAGACTGGAGACGATCTCCGGGGCGGCATCTTCTTCCACACCCTCTGCTCCCCCTGCATTCAGGTGGCCGGGGACGGCAAGACCGCCAAGGCCACATGGATGAGCGCGGGCTTCGAGACCATGCCCGCCGGGATCATGGCGGACGAGGCAAAGAGCTTCTGGTGCTGGGGCAAGTACGGTATCGACTTCATCAAGAACCCGGAAACGGGAGAATGGAAGATCTGGCACTTCAAGTGGTTCCGCACCATCCGCTCGGACTTCTACAAGGACTGGTACTACGATTCCGCCAACACCATGAAGGGCCAGCCCGGCGGCGGCTACGATCACCCGGGGAGAAAGCACTCCTATTATTTCCGTCCCTATCGGTTCGACGAGATCCCCGCCCCCTTCCCCATGGACCCCGAGCCTTACGAGCACTACAACGGCGACTTCCGCTGGCCCTTCGGCGGCAAGGCGCTGGAGGAGAAGTACGGCGTGAAATACCCCGAGGGGGAATACGAGAAATACTACAACGTAAACTGGCCTGAAAATATCTGAAGGAAAGGATGATCCCTGTGACAGTAAAGGAACTGACAGCTGCGCTGCGGCAGTACGACATCAAAAAGCGGGAGCTGGATCCGGCCAGGTATGAGGCTTTGGCGGACTTCCGGGACTTCATGCCGGATCTCTATCCGGAGATGGGTCCCCCGCCCATGGGCGACGATGCGGGCGGTCCCGGCGGCCCGGGAGGCCCCGGCGGCCCGGGAGGCCCGGGAGGTCCTCCGGGCATGAACGAGGATCTGACAAAGATCATGCGGGCCCTGCTCTCCGGCGACGCCGTTCCCAACGAATCCATGCAAAAGGAGCTGGGCTTCACCTACGATGCGCTGCAGGAGGCGCTGAAGGCGGCGGATCCCCTGAAAAAGCCGATCCCCAGAGGTCTGGTCCTCATGACTTTCGACGATTCCACCATCGACCACTACACCGTGGCCGCACCCATTTTGGAGAAATACGGCGGCAAAGCGGTGCTGTTCACCACGGAGATGGCCCATCCCATGGGCGGCGGACCCGGCTTCGAGGACAAGACCCGGTTCATGACCTGGGAGCAGATCAGGGAGCTGTCTGACCGGGGCCACGAGATCGCGAACCACTCCTGGCACCATCCGGTGAACCTCTACTCCTCCCCGGACGAGGTGATCCTGGAGGAGGTCCGCACCATCGACGAACGGTGTGCCCAGTACGGCATTCCCAAGCCCATCACCTTCGGCTATCCCGGCGGCGGCTGCACCCGGCACATGGAAGAGCTGATCCGGGCGGAGGGATACCGCTGGGGCCGGGGCGAACTCACCGGAGCGGAGAAGCGTCTGAAGGGTTCGGCACCCTACGATCCCTATCTGGACACGCCCATGATCGTCCCCAATGTGGCGGCCATGGACGAGGCCGGGATCAAATCCCTGCTGGACGCCACAGACGGAACGAACAAGGTCCTGCTGATGGTCAAGCATCAGGTGGACGGTTCCGGCATGATGGCCGAGCCTATGCCCTTTGAGGATCAGATCCGCATCATCTACGAAAACGGTGGCAGGTGCATCACCTTCCGGGATCTGGAGGAATATGTGGATCCGGAAAAGGCTTACGCCTATACCCACTGATCTGTGCAAAAACTGGACGGCTCTTTCGGAGCCGTCCAGTTTTTACATATAATTCCTGCCGCTGTTACAGCGCGCGGTTGTACACGCGGTCCACCGCATCCTGCTCGATCTCGATGCAGCGGTCGATGCCCAGATCATGCAGATCCTGAACGAAGGAATCCCATTCGGACAGATCCCGGTCACC
>JAFUFT010000034.1 GCA_017469795.1 Oscillospiraceae bacterium | reverse complement strand
CGGGTTCAAACGCTTTCTACTCATCTCTTGTCCTCCTTTTTTCAGAGGTCTACTTTGAGATTTCCTTTGCTTTTATTCTACCAGTCGAGAGTGAATTATTCTATCCTTTGTGTCCACTTTTAGTATAGCAACACAGGAGGGAATACGCATGTATGAATTCAGAAATGTCAGAGGCCATGTGGAGGTGTTTGACGCCGCGGGACAGTTCCTGTTTTCCGCGGATAATGAGCGGGAAGCGAGGGAGGAACTGAGCAATGACTGATCAAAGATTTGGAATTGTGATCGACATCCTCTGCGGCCTGTTCCTGTGCGTCATCTGGGCGCTGGGACGGGTGGCAGGATCTGCGTAAACGGACACAGGCCGCCCGTCGGGCGGCCTGCTTGCTTTTGGATATTCAGATCGTGATCGCTGCGGAGAACGCCGCCCGGACGGCCTTCTGGACATTGGCGGCCCGGTCGCAGTCGCCCACCGTATAGAGCCGGTAGGCCGGGTCATAGAGCGCCGCGGCTTCATCCCGGTTGGGGGTCATACCGGCAGCCATGACCACGCTGTCGCAGGGGAGAAACTGCTCGTTGCCGTCCCCGTCCACATAGGTGACTCCTTCGGCGGTGACTCCGGTGCAGCGGCCGGAGGTGACGGTTTTCAGGTCGTCGTGATAGCCCATGTTCCGGGTCAGGCGGTTCCGGTAAGAGGCAGAGGCGTCCGTGAGGATCTTCTCCCGCATCTCCAGGACAGTGACCTCCCGGCCCAGCTCCGCCAGATGGAGTGCCGTCTCGCAGCCCACCTGGCCGCCGCCGATGACCGTGACCGTGTTTCCGAGGGATTCCTCGTTTCCGTAGACCGCCGGAGCGGGAACGGCCAGCTCCGCGCCGGGAATGGGCAGGATCAGGGGCGAGGCTCCCAGTGCTGCAATGACCACGTCGAATCCGCCCTGCACGAGCATTTCCCGGGTGGCCTTTACGCCCAGGGCCACGTCGATCTTCTCTTTATAGACCTGATAGATCAGGTAGTCCTTGTACTTGGCCAGGGAGTGCTTGAAGGAGGCGTGATCGGCAAAAATCAGCTGGCCGCCCAGGGTGTCCCTTTTCTCAAAGAGCGTCACCCGATGGCCCCGCCGGGCCAGAGTCAGGGCAGCCTGCATGCCTGCCGGGCCGCCGCCCACCACGGCAACCTTCTTTTTCGCCGCAGCGGGCTTGTCGATGGCCTCCAGCACGTGCTCGATGCCCATGACCGGATTGACGGTACACACGAAGGTCGTCCCTTCGATGCAGGCGGAGTCGTGGCAGCGCATGCATTTTACGCAGGGGACCACATCCTCTCCCCGGTCCTCGTATGCCTTGGTGCCCAGATTCGGATCCGCCAGCCAGCCCCGGGCCATGGAGATGAGGTCCGCTTTGCCGGAGGCGATGGCGTCCTCCATCTCGTCCAGGTCCTGATATCCGCCGATGGTCAGCACCGGGATCTTCGCTCCGCTCTTTTTGATCTTCTCGGCCATCCACAGATTTGGCGTGTCTGGCTCGAAGCTCATGCAGTGGGCCTGCCAGCCGGTGCCTGCGTGGACATGGAGGATGTCCGCGTGGCCCTCCACGATCCTCGCCATCCGGCAGGCGTCGTCGATGGTGAAGCCCGCCCCCTCCGGCAGTTCGCCGGACATCCGCAGCTCGATCAGGAAATCCTTTCCTGCGGCCTCATGGATGGCGTCGCAGCATTCGTTGAGGAACCGGAGCCGGTTCTCCAGACTCTGAGGGCCGTATTCGTCCTGACGTTTGTTGGTGCGCAGGCTCAGGAAGCCTCCGAAAAGCCCCATGTCGTAGGCCATGTGGAGCATGCACATGTCAAAGCCGATGCGCTTGAGGATCCGGACCTGATCCTTGAGATTTTCCCGGACGGCGGCCAGCATCTCCTTCGTCAGTTCCTTGGTGGGCTGGCCGGGGACCATGCCGGGACCGGGGACCATGAGCCCGCCGGAGACGTAGTACCCCCGCTCCTGGGAGGCCGCCTGGATCTCCATGGAGGCCTTGGCACCGTAGAAGTGGATGGCGTCGGCCAGCTGGGCAAGATAGTGCTGGCTGTGGCCGATGTACAGATCATAGGCCATGTGATCCTGATCCGGGGTCACCGGGTAAGCGCCGGTGCCGGAGCAAGTGACCACGGCGGCGCCGCCCTTTGCCTTGTTGGCGTAATGGGTGATGATGGCCTCCGTGGGGTAGAGCTCGCCTCCCTGCAGGGCATGGAGTCCCATGGGCGCGGTGAAGAGCCGGTTGCGGAACACCACATTCCCCACCCGGAAGGGGGAGAGCAGATTCGGATAGTGATTCATAGATAGTCTCCTTTCCCGGATTCAGACGGCCTGCCTGGAGGGCAGCCTGACGGTGGCGGGAATCTCCTGACCGATGTTGCCGTCGAGATCTTCGCACCAGCAGATGAGATCCACATAATGGCCGCCGTCCTCGCCCACATATTTGTCATAGACATAGCCCCGGGTGATGAAGGCGTCATCTCCGAAGCCGTGGATATTGGCGTAGCGGTCCTTCATATAGGGGACCTTCAGCAGCTCCGTGGGCCGGTAGAAGCCGGCGGGGAAGTGGTTGAACTGCTTTTCCTTCGGGGCGTCGTTGACGAACCGCCACCCAAGCCGTGTCACAAAGCCCTGATCGCCGCACCAGTTAGTGATCAGCCGAGTGCCCAGAAGCTTGGCGTGGAAATTATAGAGATAGGCGATGCCGCCCAGCCCCAGATGGCCGGACTCGTTGTCGTAGAGGCCGGTTTCCGGATTGTACCGGTAGAAGTGGGGGTCGCCGCCCGTCCCGGTCAGGACTTCCCGGAGACCGTTGTTGTCCTTCATGATGTTCCAGGCGGCGATGGTCCGCACGATCTCAAAGCCCACCTGAGGTGGGGAGGCCACAGGCGTCGGTTCATCCCCGATGCTGACGTCCTCCCAATAGAGGGGTTCGCCGCCCCGGATCTTCTCGTTTTCCCAGATCTCCTTGAAGATCTCGTAGTCCGCCGGGGTCATGAAATGGGATTTGTGCCGGGCATTGCCGCCCACGCCGCCGCCTGCGGGCATGGGAGGCGGCGCTTTTTTCTCCCCTTCGGGACCCTCCGGCCGCTTCTTCGGCGGGGCGCCGGGCACCTCAGAGGCCAGAATTTCGTTGATTTCCGGGTCTTTGGCGCGCATGAGCTGCTCCGGCCAGCGGCGGGTACAGCGGGCCACCAGTTCATCCCGCTGGTTATAGACCTCCGTGCAGCAGATGAAGATCATCAGGCGCTTGACGCTGCCCTCTTTTGGGGTCACGTCGATGACCTGCCAGCCGCCGTCCTCGGTGCGGAAGGTATCCCCGGAGAATACCGGGGCGAAATACTCGTCGGTGTGGTCGTAGCCGTCCCCCAGGAAGGCCTCCCCGTCGGGCCGGATCAGGTATCCCAGCTCCGGCGGCACGTTGTACCGGGTCTCCAGAGAAAGATAGCCCGGAATGGCGGGCAGATCGCCCCAGACCGTCTGTTTCGCGTAGACCGGGTCGTTGAACAGGGGATTCCACCGGTCCCAGCACCGTGCGTAGAGCTGCATGACCCACAGGTCCGTGGAGGGCAGTGCCGGACCCTTGCCGCCAAACATCCGTCCGGTCTGCCCCCGGATGTAGCGGTCGATGGCGGCCTGCTCCTCCGGGGTATAGACGCCTGGATAGAACCGCTCCATTTTCTCTTCGGGAAACCGCATGGTCATCATCCTTTCGCTTCAGAATGTTTTCGCTGCCATTTTAACAGATAATACCCGGAGACTCCACCGAAAAGTAAGAAATCGAACAATCAGGAGAAAAAAACACCCGGCACAGCTTTTGCTGTGCCGGGCGGGCAGAAGATGGAGCAGGTTATGCCGGCTTGAAGGACAGCACTGCATCCGCCAGGAAGTCCAGGCAGATCAGCGCGCAGATGACGCCCCAGACAGGATGCCCGGTCACGAACAGGCACACCGTCAGCGCCGCCACAATCACCGTCAGAAGGATCGCGATCACAGGGGAAATACCGTTTGCGTTCACAGTTAGTCATCTCCTTTGAAATCATGGGGATCCAGGTCCCGCAGGCTTTATTCTTCAAGTCGTATTATAGCAAGACGGCCGGGTGGTGTCAATCAGTTGTCCGCCCGGTTATAGCCGTTTTTCATGTGGGTGCTTGCCTCCAGAAGGACCTTGTTGAGCGTGTCCGTGGTCCGCTCCTTTGCCATGCGGCACAGGGCCTCGTTGGCCTCCTGGGTCAGGGTGAAATCTCCGGAATCCGTCATCCGCCGGTCATATTCCCGGAGAAGCCGGCGGCCCTCCGTCATGACCGTGTTGTGGTAGCGTTCGATGTGCTGGATGCAGTCGGAGTAGCAGGAATCCGCCAGAGCGCCAATGAGCCGGCTTGCCCAGTAGAAGTTCTCTGTGGATGCGTCCAGAGTGACGCGGCTGAGATAGTCGGGCATCTTCGGCGCGTTGGGGTAGACCGGCAGCAGCGCGCTGAAGGTGGTGGAGCCGAAGCAGATCCATTCCACACCCTGAATGGGCTCCGGCACGCCGCTGCGGATCTGGCAGACAGAGGTGACCCCGGTCCGGTTGATGCCGATGGAGCGGTACATGCCGCGCTTTCCTGTGTCCTGATTGGAATAGGGATTATAGGGCGTACCCTGATAGTGGGACGAGAGCATATATTTCACATCCTCAACGGTCACCTTCCGGTCCGGCACAAAGGACCAGGGAATGTTGTCGCTCTCCGGGGTGAATTCCGCATTGGGGCCGTCCCAGATGTGGGAGCGGGGGGTGAGATACCGGCCCATGAACCAGGCTCTGGGGGTGTTGTAGATGTGGTCCATATCTGTGCGGGAGCCAAAGATGTCCCGGGGATTGAAGGTGCCGCTTTGGTTGAGGTCCAGCCGGTTGTCCCGGATGAAGTCCATCAGGTCGGCGGAGCAGAGGTGGGCCTTTTTGGCGCCGAAGGCGTCCGTCATGTCGAAGGCGTCCATGCCGAACTGGTTGGGGTTGATCACGCAGACGTCGTCAGGGACCCGGCGGGCCATCCAGTGGTGTCCGCCGATGGTCTCCATCCACCAGACCTCATTCTCGTCCTGAAAGGCGATGCCGTTGGATTCATAGGTGCCGTACTGCTCCAGCAGCACCGCCAGCCGCTCCACGCCCTCCCGGGCGGAGTGGATGTAAGGCAGCACGAGGACCACGATATCCTCCTCGCCGATACCGCCGGGAATGTCCTTTTCCCGTCTGGTTTTGGCCTTCCGGTATTCCACAAGAGGATCGGCCGCCAGGACCCGGGGATTGGAGGTGATGGTTTCCGTGGCGGTCATACCCACGTTTGCAGTGTTGATGCCGGTGGCGGCCCAGATCCCGTGGCTGGGATCTACGCTGGGGCAGGCGGTGTAGCGCATGGGGTTTTCCGGCAGCGTGATCTCCAGATGAGAGATCACGCTTTTGTAGATCCGCGGCTGGTCCTTGGGCTTCACCACAAGGAGCTTTTTGGTGTCAAAATGGCCGTCATCTGTGCGGGCGATCAGGGTGGAATGGTCGTTGGTGGCGTCTTTTCCCACCAGAATGGTCGTGCAGGGCATGGTGGTATTCTCTCCTTTTCTCGTAAGGACAGTCCCACGGAAGGTTTTCCGTGGGACTGTGTATGTCGGATGATTACGGATTGATCCGCTTTGCGATGGTTTTCAGGTTCTCCGGCGGGACGGGGACGTTCTCCGCTGTGAAATACTCCACCTTGGAGACCTTGCCGGTGATGGGGGCCGTGCTGTCGTCCACGGGGATGGAGACGCGGTCTCCCACGCGGATGGAATCGTCCTCCGTGAGGAAGTAGCCCCGGTTCCGGGTGGTGTTGTCGTAGACGGTGCAGTAGATGTATTCATCCGTCCGGCGGCCGTACTGGATGAGCTTGTCGCTGAGCAGGTCGCCCCGGGTGTTGTAGAAGTCGAATTTGACCTTGACATCTGTGGCAAACCGGGTCCAGTTCTTGGGCAGGTAGCGGCGGTCAAAGTTGCACAGATAGGTGACCACTTCGCCGCTCTTGTAGGTGAGCTTCAGGTGGACAGTGGGAGCCTCCTCATCCAGCTCTGGCGCAGGCAGCTCCGCAACCTCTGCGAAGGACTCCGTCAGTTCCCGAAGGAGGAAATCCGTCTCTTTGGTTTTGAGCGTGTGGGTGGCCAGCGCCTCATAGCCGAAGGCCCGCTTGTAGCAGATCTCATAGGAGGCGGCGTCGATCTCCACCTCCTCCCGGTAGATGGAACGGTTCTGCTCCGGATCGTCAAAGTAGGAGAAGTCGCGGATACCGAGCGTGTCGAGCACATAGATGGCTCTTACGTTCACAAGATAGTCATCAGAACTGATTTTACGCATAGTGAATCCCTCTTTCTCATATTATTCGGGATGAACACCCGGTGGATACCTCTATTATCCTCAAAAGCGGGCCGAATGTCAAGCGGTGAGGGGATTTCGGACCGGAAGAAATGCACTTGACAATCGAAACTGGAGGTGCTATACTTGCTTGAGGTTAGGGGTACATAACTTATTTTTTTTGACCGCGGGTTAGAAGATTCTAATCTAAGGAAGAGCAAACTAACCAAACAAAAGAGAGAACCGGAGGGAGAGATATGATGCCGCTGATGCTGGCTAAGCCCGGAGAGGAAAACATCATAAGGAAGGTGGGCGGAAACCCGGAGGTCAAGCGCCATCTGGAGGATCTCGGATTTATTGCGGGCGGAAGCGTGACGCTGGTGAGCGTACTGGGCGGAAATGTGATCGTCCGGGTGAAGGAATCCCGGGTGGCGATCAATGAGGAACTGGCACGAAAAATCATGATTTAACAGGAGGGCAGGAAGCATGAACACATTGAAACAAGTCAAGATCGGACAGACCGTCAGGATCGTCAAGCTCCATGGCGAGGGCGCGGTGAAGCGCCGGATCATGGATATGGGCCTGACCAAGGGCACAGAGGTGTATGTCCGCAAAGTGGCGCCGCTGGGAGATCCCGTGGAGATCACCGTGCGGGGCTATGAGCTTTCCATCCGCAAGGCGGACGCGGAAATGATCGAGGTGGAGTAAACATCTCCGGCGCCGCGCTTTTTTGAGCCGCGCGGTTAGCCATTTCTAATACTTGAAAGGAGAACAAGACATGGACATTCGCATTGCCCTGGCGGGCAACCCGAACAGTGGTAAAACGACCTTGTTTAACGCACTGACCGGATCCAATCAGTTCGTGGGAAACTGGCCGGGCGTCACTGTGGAGAAAAAAGAAGGCAAACTGAAAAAGCATGACGGCGTGACCATCACCGATCTGCCCGGCATCTACTCCCTGTCCCCCTACACGCTGGAGGAAGTGGTGGCCCGGAACTACCTGATCGGGGAGCGGCCCGACGCCATTTTGAACATCGTGGACGGCACCAATCTGGAGCGCAACCTCTACCTGACCACCCAGCTCACAGAACTTGGGATCCCGGTGGTCGTGGCCATCAACATGATCGACGTGGTCCGGAAGAACGGCGACAAGATCAACATCGAGGAGCTGACCCGGCAGTTGGGCTGCAAGGTAGTGGAGATCTCCGCCCTGAAAGGCGACGGCGTTATGGAGGCTGCGGAGTATGCCGTCAAGGCGGCCAAGGGCGCCAAAACCGTTCCCATGCACAAGTTCTCCGGCCCCGTGGAGCATGCGCTTGCCCATATCGAGGAGGCCGTGGTCCACAGCATGCCGGAGGAGCAGCAGCGCTGGTACGCCATCAAGGTGTTCGAGCGGGACGACAAGGTCCTCGAACAGCTGAAGATCGACCGAACGACGCTGGACCACATTGAAAGCGACATCCGCTCTGCGGAGGCGGAGATGGACGATGATGCGGAGAGCATCATCACAAACGAGCGCTATGTGTACATCGCGGAGGTAATCCGGGCCTGCTACAAGAAAAAGAGTGCGGGAAACCTTTCCTCCTCCGACAAGATCGACCGGATCGTGACCAACCGCTGGCTGGGTCTGCCCATCTTTGCGCTGGTCATGTTCCTGGTCTACTGGATCTCCATGGTAGGCGTGGGCGCTGCCGCCACGGACTGGGCCAACGACGGACTGTTCGGCGACGGATGGCACCTGTTCGGCATCGGAACCGGCGACTATGAAGAGGTCGCAGAAGAGTATGGCGCCGCCATGAACGCCCTCAGCGCCTTCGGCGTGGAGATCGATACAGAGGACGAAGCATTTGACGCTGACGCCGCTCTGGCGGAAATCAAAGCCGTCACCCCCGAGGGGGAGACCGCGGTGATCGCCGTGGAGGACGAGGAGACCCTGGCGGAGTCCGAGCTGACCGTCTACTTTGACGCGGTTCCCGCGGATGCCGACGAGGAAGAGGTCAACGCTATGAGCTTCACGGACGCGGCGGCGTATGTGGAGGAAAAGGGCTTCGACGAGCCCGATCCTGCGGATTACGGCGTCTGGGTCCCCGGCGTTCCCGTCCTGGTCGGGAATCTGCTGGAGGCTGTGGGCGCGGCGGATTGGCTCCAGGGCCTGATCCTGGACGGCATCGTGGCCGGCGTCGGCGCTGTGTTGGGCTTCGTGCCCCAGATGCTGGTGCTGTTCCTGCTGCTGGCCTTCCTGGAGTCCTGCGGCTACATGGCTCGGATCGCCTTCGTGCTGGACCGGATCTTCCGGAAGTTCGGCCTGTCCGGCAAGTCCTTTATCCCCATGCTCGTGGGCACCGGCTGCGGCGTGCCCGGCATCATGGCGTCCCGTACGATTGAAAACGAGCGGGATCGCCGCATGACCATCATGACCACCACCTTCATCCCCTGCGGTGCAAAGGTTCCCTTCATCGCCATGATCGCCGGCGCGATCTTCGGCGGGTCCGCCTGGGTGGCCACTTCCGCATACTTCGTGGGCATGGCCGCCATCGTGATCTCCGGCATCATGCTGAAGAAGACCAGAATGTTCGCCGGAGAACCGGCTCCTTTCGTCATGGAGCTGCCCCCCTATCACATGCCCACTCTGGGCAACGTGCTCCGCTCCATGTGGGAGCGCGGCTGGTCCTTCATCAAGAAGGCCGGCACCATCATCCTGCTGTCCACCATCCTGGTCTGGTTCACCTCCTACTTCGGCTGGGTGGACGGCACCTTCCGGATGCTGTCCGAGGATGAGCTGGACGCTTCCATCCTTGCGGCCATCGGCGGCGCCATCGCCTGGATCTTCGCGCCCTTGGGCTGGGGCAACTGGCAGGCGGCTGTGGCCTCCATCACGGGCCTTGTGGCCAAGGAGAACATCGTCGGCACCATGGGCATCCTCTACGGCGGCGGAGAGGTTTCCACCTACGCCACTCTGGCAGCGGCCTTTACCGGCGTGACCGGCTATTCCTTCCTGGTGTTCAACCTGCTCTGCGCCCCCTGCTTCGCGGCCATCGGCGCCATCAAGCGGGAGATGAACAACGCCAAGTGGACCTGGTTCGCCATCGGTTATCAGTGCGGCTTTGCCTATGTGATCGCGCTGATGGTAAACCAGTTCGGCAGCCTGTTCACCGGAAACGTCAATGTCATCGGACTGATCTTCGCCCTGGCGTTCCTGGCGGGCATGATCTATATGCTGTTCTTCAAAAAGTATCGGGAGGCCACGACGCTGACGGAAAAAGTCCGGGTGTGATCTCCTCAAGGAGCTGATTTTATGGCTGTATGGCTGACCCAGAATCTATCTACCATCGTGATCTCCGTCCTGCTGCTGTTGCTGGTGGGATGGATCATCCGGGGTATGGCGAAAACGAAAAAACAGGGCGGGTCCTCCTGTGGGGGCTCCTGCGGAAGCTGCCCGATGGGCGGAAGCTGCCATAAACGCTGAAGGACCGGGGGACAGGTTTGCCTGTCCCCCGGATCGACCGGAAAGAGGGAATACAGATGTACAAAACCACGCTGACCATCGACGGGATGGCCTGCGGCATGTGCGAGGCTCATGTGTGCGACGCCATCCGGCAGAACATCCCCGTAAAAAAAGTGACTGCCTCCCACAAACGGGGAACGGCGGAAATCCTGTCCGAAAATCCGCCGGAGGAGGAGACGGTCCGCCGGGTCATGGAGCCGACCGGCTACCGGCTGCTGGACATGAAAACTGAGCTATTTGAGAAAAAGCGGCTGTTCGGACGGTAAAAACCACCCTGATACCATGGAGTATCAGGGTGGTTTTTTCAGCTTTGGGAAGCCGGCTCTTCCGGCGTCAGGAACGCCCCTCAATGGGCAACTCTGAATCGAACCCAGATGAAAGGCCGCAGGGGTTTCCCGGTCAGAGGGCAGTTCCCACTGCGGGGATGGTAAACCGGGACATATCGTGGCCCTCCAGCCGCAGCAGGGAGATCTTGTTGGAGATGCCGCCGCCGTAGCCGGTCAGGGATCCGCTCGTGCCCACTACCCGGTGGCAGGGGATGATGATGCAGATGGGGTTCCATCCCACCGCGCCGCCCACGGCCTGGGCGGACATTTTGGGCAGATGCTGCCGTTCTGCGATGGAGCGGGCGATCTGACCGTAAGTCGTTGTGGAGCCGAAGGGGATGGCCTCCATGGCAGAGATCACTTCCTCCCGGAAGGGTGTCAGGCCGGGGAGCCGAAGGGAGGGCGTAAAATCCGGCTGCACGCCGCTGAAATAGAGATCCAGCCAGCGGGCGGTGTCCCGGAATACCGGAAGCTCCCGCTCTTCAGATGGGACGGTGTGCTTGCGCTCGTCCCGGGAGCCGGAGAACCAGAGCCCCGTCAGGCATGTGCCGTCGCTGGACATATTGAGCCGGGAGAAGCCCTCCGGCGTGTCGTAGAACCAATGGTAGGTCATGGGGGTCGTCCTTTCAGTAGGTCAGGCGGAGTGGCCGGAGGGCAGATAATCGCCGTCCTTTGTCTCCGGATTCGGGCGGATCCGGCACATCAGGCCCCGGAGCTGGTATGTCCCCATACAGGGGTCAAAAGGCGGATCCATAGAGGTCAGCACGTTGGGATTGCAGTCAAAGGCGCCGAAGAAGGGTTTCTCCGTCTGTTCCGGGAACCACCATCCCATCTGACAGTTCACCACACCGGGTTTCATCTTGTCAGTGACCTTTGCCTTCTGCGTGATCCTGCCCCGAAGCGTCTCGATGAAGATCCAGTCTCCATCCCGGATGCCGTACTGCGCTGCGGTATCCGGGTGCAGCGTGGCCAGCGGCAGGGGGTTCTGCTTCCGAAGAGAGGGGATCTGCCGGTGTTCGGAGAGGAAGAAGGCGTTGATGCGGGTGCCGGTGGTCAGGATCAGCGGATATTCCTCCACCAGATCCGGGCGGCTCACCGGGCTTTCCGGCGGCTCGGCGTAGAAGGGCAGGGGGTCGAACCCAAACTGCTCCATGATCTGAGAATACAGTTCCACTTTCCCGGAGGGGGTGCTGAAGGCTTTCTCGCCCCGGGCTGCCCGGGCCTTGTACTGCTCGTATTGGATGGGGACTGCGGCCCAACCGGTCTGCCGGAGCTTATCCAGCGTATAATCCTCATATCCGGGGAAGGTGCGGAGTCGGTCGAGACGCTTGTCCAGGATCTCGTCGAGGTCCTTCGCGCCCCAGTCCTTGCCCAGTTTTTCACACAGCTCCTGGAAGATCACTTCATCCGGCTTGCACTCGCCCACGGGCGGCACCACAGCCTGTTGGCACAGGATCGCGTGATCGGCACCGCCGGGACTTGCGGTGAGGGAATCCACCTCCAGCCAGGAACATACCGGCAGGATCACGTCCGCCAGAAGCGCCGAGGGCGTCAGGAACATATCCTGACAGCAGATAAAGTCAAGGTTTTTCCAGGTCTCCAGGGTCTTTTTGCTGTTGGCGAAGCCGATCAGGCCGTTGTTGCCGCAGAGCATCAGCGCCCTGACCGGATAGGGCTTCCCGGTGCGCATGGCCTCAAATACTGTGGGAATGTGGGCCGAAGAGAAGGGCTTGTGGGCGCCGGCAAGCATCTTGTGGTGCTCGCCCAGCCGCTTTGCCCGCTGCACGTCCCCCAGATGATCCTCCAGAAGCTCGGGCTCGTCGAGCACGTGCATGGACTCTATGAAGGTGCCCTTTTTGTCGATGTTTCCTGTGACGGCCAGGATGAGCTGGATGGCGCGGACGGTCTGGAAGCTGTTGGGGGTGTGCTCGATGGCACAGCCGTATTCCATGGAGACGGTGTCCGCCAAAGCCACATAGCGGGCCGCACTCCGGATCTCCTCCGCCGGGAGGCCGCAGATCTCCGCTGCCCACTCCGGGGGATATTTCCTGACCCGGTCCCGCAGCGCCTCGAAGCCGAAGCACCAGCGCTCCACAAATTCGTGGTCATAGAGGTCCTCGAAGATGATGGTGTGGAGCATGCCCAGCGCCAGCGCGTCGTCAGTGCCGGGACGGACCTGAAGGAAATAGTCGGCATAGGGCTCCAGATTGTTCCGGCAGGGGTCCACAACCACCAGCAGGGTGCCCTTCTTCAGCGCGTCCAGGAAGCAGTACCGGCTCTCGCCGTCGGCGCCGGAAACAGAGGGGTTGCAGCCCCAGACCAGCATGACCTGGGGATTGACGTCGCTGTAGTAGTCCGCTGCCGGAGCATAGCCGAAAGTCACAGCGCCGGAATGGATCCGGGGGAAGAAGCACTGGGCGGAGCCGGGCTCAAACCAGTTGGGAGTGCCGATGGCATTTGCGAACCGGGCGGTGTAGGGGAGATGATGCCGCCCCGTGCCCTGGGCGATGGCTACGGCCTCCATGCCGTATTCCCGCTCGATCCTCAGTAGGTTTTCGGTGATGATATCGTAGGCCTCGTCCCAGCTGATCTGCCGGTATTGGCCGGAACCCCGGGGACCCGTGCGCTTCATGGGATGCAGAAGCCGGTCGGGATGATAGATCAGCTCTTTGCTGAAGATGCCCTTGGGACACATCCGGCCGGTGTTCATGATCCCCTCCGGATCCGGCCGGATTCCTGTGACCCGGCCGTCCTCTACCGTCACCTGGGCGATGCAGGAGCCGTGACAGATATGACATGCGGTTTTATAGACGGTCTTTCCCATAATGAGCCTCCTTGCGCGCAAGCGATCTTGATGGGGTCAGTATACCACAGACAACGGGGTCCTGGCTATGGAAAACACAAAAAGCATCCGGGAGCGGACAAAAAGACCATCCCCGCGGGAAATCGGCGCCTGATGATTGGAAATCGAAGGGAAATGACAGAAAATGAGGGTTGAGCAGCGCTCTGGTCTGTGCGATAATCATAAGGTATCGAAAGAAAGGAGCGGATATCATGGCATATCGCATCAAATCCTATTGCCTGGGATGTCATTACTGCGCGCTGGAATGTCCCGTCCACGCCATCGACTACAAGTGGACCAAATACGAGATCGACCCGGAGAAATGCATTGAGTGCGGGAAGTGCGTGGAGGTCTGCAACGTCAGCGCCATCGACACCGGCGAGCCGGAAAAGGTGACGCCACACGATCCCGTGGTGCGGGAGGCGGACGTGGTGGTCATCGGCGCGGGAACCGGCGGCACCATCGCCGCGGTCCGGCTGGCCCAGCTCACCGGGAAAAAGATCATCGTACTGGAGAAGGCGAAGCGCTACGGCGGCAGCGGCTGGTTTGCCAGCTTCAACATCTCCGACGGACCTATGATGGGCCCCATGGGCGGACCCGGCGGCCCGGATGGCGCGCCTGCGGCGGGTGGTCCCGGACCCGGCGGCCCCGACGGCGCACCCGGCGGCCCCCCGAAACGGGACACCAGCTATCAGGAGAAGCTGGACAAGCGGCTGATCGACAACGCCAGAAAAGCCGGGCAGGAGCTCAACGACTGGCTGGTGAACATGCCGGAGGTGCAGCCCTATCTGGATGTGACGGAGCGGAACGGCAAAAAGATCCGCTCCCTGAAGGACGGGCGCATCTTCTTCAACCTCCAATGTACCGACGGCTCCATCGGCCCGGGCAAGGGCGGCTCCTTCGTCATCGAGACCATGGTGCGCCAGTTCCCCAAGTACGGCATCGAGCTGCTGACACAGCACGCAGCAAAGCGGATCCTCACCGACGAGACCGGTGCGGTCTGCGGCGTGATAGCCCAGGATCCCGGCGGTGAGGTGCATATCAGGTGCAAGGCTGTCATTGCAGCCTCGGGCAGCTACACCCACAACGATGAGCTGCTGAAAAAACACATCCCCTGGTTCTTCCCCGGAGAGGACAATCCGGACTGTGAGCCGGTCCACCGGTTCGCGGCGCCCACGGACACCGGCGACATTGTGCCGCTGGGGGAGAGCTGCGGCGCGTACATCGACCATGACGCCTTCTGCATCAACCTGTTCGGTCCGGTGCATCATCCCTTTACCTTCAGCCTGTTCAACGCCCAGATGGGCGGCGGCCAGATGACCGTGAACATGGACGGCCGCCGGTTCTACAACGAGGGCGCCATGGGGGCCGGCGCGGCGCCCTGTGTGTTCCAGCCCCGGCGGATGTACTATTCCATCTATACGGAGAAGGGCCTGGAGGCCGCGATGGAAAACAGCATCCGTTCCCGGCGGGGCATCGAGGGCGAATGGATGAAGCGCTGGCGCACGGACATTCAGGAGGAACTGGACTCCAACAACGGCGTGAGCCTGTTTGTGTGCGATACCATCGGGGAACTGGCGGAGAAGACCGGCATTAACCGGGAAAACCTGATCGATGAGGTGGCCCGGTACAACCGGTTCTGCGAGACCGGCGTGGACGAGGACTTCGGCAAGGCCCCCCGGTTCCTGACCCCCATCGAAGAGGGCCCCTTCTACGCGATCTTCGGCAAGATGGCCACAGACGGCGCCTTCGGCGGCGTTCTGGTGGATCCGGAGATGAACGTCTATAAAGCAGACAAATCCGGCGTGATCCCCGGGTTCTACGCGGTGGGCGACAACGCCTCTGGCGTACAGGCCAATGCGGGCGTGCCGGGCGACCACAGACTCAAAGCGTTCAACGATTTCGCCTGGGCCGCCAACGGCGGATTCCTGGCGGCAGGAAGCTGCGCCAGGTACCTTGGATAAAACAAAGCGGACCGTTTCCAGCCGGAAACGGTCCGTTCTTTCTGCGGTCAGCCGCCGATGGCTGTCATGGTGACCTTCAGCTGCTCCATCATGCAGTAGGTAAAGCTGCCCTTGGCGATGAGCTTGCCGGTTTCATCACTGGTGATCACCGCCTCGCAGGTGGTGAACTGCCGGCCCGGCTTCAATACCGTGGCGGTGCAGGTCAGCTGCTCCATAGGGACGGTGGGACGGAGGAAATCGATGCCGCCGTTGACAGTGACGACCCCGTAGCCGGTGGTGCAGGCGGCCAGCCCGCCCAGCTGGTCCATCACGCCGAAGAGCGCGCCTCCGTGGACGATGCGCCTGGGATTGACGCTGGATTCGATGAACCGGATCCTGCCGACGGCAGTGCCCTCCCGAATTTCCGTCACGGTCAGGCCGATGTCACTGGTCAGGTTCCCCGGCCGGTTGGACCGGTTTTTCAGCCGCTCAAACAGTTCCTTCTGCGGGTCCATGGTGATCGCCTCTGCTTTCCGAAGTTTCCTCTATCATACCACAGATCCGGGAAGAAGAACAGCGGGAGTTTTTCGAAAGTCAGCCCACCTTTGCCAGATAGCGCTCGTAGACTCCCAGATAGATCTCCTCCATGCGCTCGGCGCCCATGGAGATCAGGGTGTCCCGGAAAGCGGCGAAGGTCTCCTCATTGAGTTCACTCTGTCCCATCAGGAACTTCATCAGCTCACTGGAGGCATAGGTGGTGACGTCGGAGGAGATCCGGGCGTACTCCTCGGTTTCCGCTTCATTGAGGGCAACACCGTTGGGCAGATTGTAGCTGCCGTCGGCGTCGCAGGTCTTGAAGCTGTCAAAGACGGCCCATTCGGCGTCGCCGAAGTAGTAGTAGCCGGGCCGCAGGTCCAGAATGCCGGGCATATGACCGGAAGCGGCGGCAGACACCAGAATGAAGCAGGCGTCCATGTAGCTAAGATCCGGATTGTTCTTCACCAGATCTGTGTACTGGGGCTGACCGTTTTCATCGTACTCGAAGGTATTTCCCTCGTCGCCAAAGTTGAACATCAGCTCTCCGGCGGGGGAGAACAGGTAGTTGATCATCATCATGATCCCCTCGGGGTCCTCGTAGGCGGTGGAGATGGCCCAGGTGTCCTGCTGCTTGATCTGGGAGTGGGTATCCGTCCAGGAGAAATGCAGCTGATCCCCGGCATCCTTCTTCAGCGCGCCCACCGGGGCGATCTCATAGGGATAGGAGGGGTCGGCGTAGGCGGCGATGGTGGCGATGTTGGCGGCGGTGGCAGAGTTGGCGCCGCATTCGCCGGAGGCAAACCACCGGTCCGGAAGGCCCATGGTGGCGTTAAAGAAGTCGGAATAGATGGTGCCGTCGGCGTACCAGTCGGCCAGCATCCGGAGATACGCATAGTAGTTTTCATTCAGATAGGAATAGACCACCTGGCCGTCGATGACGTTGTAACCGCCGGCATTGAAGTCGAAGCCGTAGCTGAAGAGAACATCATCAGCCTTGTTGGCGTTCATGGCGTTGCCGATGGACATGCCGTGGGCGCCGTATTCCCGCATGGTGGTCTGGACATAGTTGTGGAAGGCGTCATAGGTGTCCGGCGTTTCCAGACCCAGCTCCCGGAGCCAGTCTCCCCGGACGATCAGGCCGCCGTTTTCCGCGCCGCGCTCCTTGTAGATGATGGCGGCGGAGGGCAGACAGCCGTTGTCGGTGATCAGGGAGGCCCGAATCTCCGGGTCCGAATTGATGTAGTACATATAGTTGGGGGCGTACTCCTCCGCCAGATCGTAGAGGTCGATGATGATGTCGTCGGAGATGGCCGCATCATAGCCCTTGGCGTAATGGCTCACACCGTCGGCGATGATATCGGTATAGTCGCCGGAGGCCACCATCAGATTGAACTGCTCGTCCACCACCTGGTCGCCCACGGTCTGGATGTCCAGCTTCGCGTTGCAGTACTCCTGCAGGAGCCGCAGCGTGTTGATGTCCTGGGCCATGTCGGTGACCAGGCCGTCCATAAAGAAGGGAAGCATGGCCCACATGGTGTACTCCCGGGTTTCGTCAAACAGAGGGAGATCCACCTCCTGCAGCGTGTATTCGGGTTCCGCGGGAGGCTCCTCCGCAGAGACGGGCTCCGATTCCGCAGCGCTCTGGGCTGCCGTCCCGGACTCCGCGGCAGCCTCCGGCGCCTCGGCGCCCGGTTCCGCGGACTCGGAGGCAGCTGCGCTCTGGGTTGCCGGGGCGGCCTGAGATCCGCATCCGGAGAAAAGGGACAGCACCAGGACCGCAGCCAGCAGCAGACATAACAGATTCTTTTTCAAAACGTTCACGCTCCTTTGATTTGGTAGGATATGAGGATTGACTGCATCCTGATCCTATCATACGGCAGAAGCGGAAACGCTGCAATTTTATTTCCCGGCAGATCAATTCCGGAATGGAATAGAAGAACCGGGACGGTATGGGATCCATACCGTCCCGGCCTGGCCTTTGAAGAAGGGGAAGAATCGTTGAACAGGGGGTTATAGGGATCCCGCTTCCGGTTCTAGGTGATAATCTCTTCCCGGGCCTGGACTCCTTTCTGGTGTTCGATCTGCGATACAGGCTCCTCAGCTGATGCAGGTGTACATGGCGTAGGGCGGCCGGGGATCGCCGGTGGTGGTGAGGAAGTAATCCTCAATGATCTCCGACATAAAGATCTTCGCCTTGGTCAGATCCCGCTGGGAGGGACGCTTCCCGCTGTCGTAGTGCCAGAAGGTGGAGCCGGGCTTGCCGATTCCCAGGGGATCGTTGCCCTCGAGCATAGAATAGTCATCCTCAATGCCCAGATAGTGCTTGATGGCGGTGATCTTCTCCGCATCCATGGCCTGGAACTCCTCTGCGTCGGGGTTTAGCGTAAACCGCTGGATCAGGGCCATGGAGTCGGCAATGTTGATGTTCAGGGCCTTGGCGATGCCGTCCACCGCCTCGTGGCGCATTTCCTTGCCGGGGCAGGCGAACTTGCCCACAGTCCGGACGCCGTTGACCCGCAGCAGCTCCTCCATGACCTCCAGGGAGCCGTAGCACTCCGGGGGACCCACGCCGCTGCCGCCGTAGGTGGTATAGACCACGCCGTAGATGGTGGGAAGCATGTCGCCCTTGGCACCGGGGGATCCGGTGGCCACGGAGGGCGCGACAATGCCGGGGATGCCGGAGTGGAGCTGCAGCCGCCCCATGGGATTCTTCTCCGGATCCGGTTCCGCGCCGGGCTCCATTTTGACGCCGCTGATGGTGCGGTTCCCCTGAAGGCCCAAAAGCTGATAGACCTCTTTGTAGGGAAGGCCCGCCACGATCAGGGAACCGAGCACAACGATGTCGTAGTCCGAAAAGATTACCGGGTCCTCTGACCAGTCCTTTCCAGCCTTGAGCTTTTCGCAGCGGGTCTCAAAGCCGTATTCTTCCAGAACCTCTGCAAAGGCCTTTCCCACCATCTCTGTGTTCCCGGTGAGGGAACCGTAGAGGACTACCGCTTTGCGTTTCTTCATGACAACTCCTCCTTTTGCCGCCGGCCTTGAATGCCCGGCAGGATGTGGTTGGTTGGACGAAAATATGTGGAAGTCTTACCAATTCCGATTATACAGATTTCACGGAGTTCGTCAATCGTCCGGCACGCACTAATTTGAAAAGAACCGGAAAAGTGCGTGGAAACGGTAGGAGGCGCGCCGCGAAATCGGCGCGCCACCAGTTACGGGGACGCAGAGAGGTTCAGATGTGGATCAGACCGAACGCATCCGCCAGCGAACTGATCAGGATCACAGCCAGAAGTACCAGCGCAAAATACCGGATGACGATCCGGTAGACCTGTCTGCGCCGGAAAGGAGAAGAACTGGAGATCTCGGTTTCCATCCGATCCAGACCAATCACGAAGAGAATGAGCAGGCAGATGGCGGCGGCCGCCACGGGCATCATCACCGAGTTGGTGAGAAAGTCAAAGAAGCTCAGAATGTCCATCCCCAACGGCGTGACCCCAGAGAGCAGATTGAAGCCCAGGCAGGACAGGGAGCCGAGGCCCACCAGAATGACGGACATCAGCGCTGCGGACCGGGGCCGGGACCAGCCCAGCTCGTCCTCAAAAGTGGCGCAGGCGCTCTCCGCCAGGGATACGGAACTGGTCAGCGCCGCCAGCAGCACCAGAAGGAAGAACAGGATGCCGATCCATGCACCGCCCATGGAGGAAAAGACCTTTGGCAGGGTCACGAACATCAGGGCGGGACCCTTGTTGAGAGCGGCGGCGTCTCCGCCGGAGAAGGCAAACACCGCCGGGATGATCATCAGCCCCGCCAGGATCGCGATCAGCGTATCGAAGACCTCCACCTGGGTGGTGGTGCTTTCAATGTTTACATCCCGGCCGGTGTAGGAGCCGAAAGTGATGAGAATGCCCATGGCAATGGACAGGGAATAGAACATCTGTCCCAGAGCGGAGACGAACGTCATCAGAGAGAAGCTCCGGAAATCAGGGATCAGGAAGTACCGCACGCCGGCCAGCGCGCCGGGACGGGTGACGGAATAGCCCACCACGATCAGGCTCAGCACCACCAGAACGGGCATCATGATTTTGGAGATCCGTTCGATCCCGTGCTGAACGCCGGAGAAGATGACCAGCATGGTCATGAGCGCAAAGGCCAGAAAGCAGAGCTCCACCATCAGCGGATTGTCCAGAAACGCTGTAAAGAAGGCGTCGTCCGCCATAGCGGCGGACTGCCCCCGCAGATATCCGAGCAAATAATAGCAAACCCAGCCGCCGATCACGGAGTAATAGGGGACGATCAGGATCGGAATGACGGCGTTGATCCAGCCGCCGGCCCGAACCAGACCCCGCCGGCTGAACCGGGAAAAGGCGCCCACGGGACTCTTGCCGGTCATGCGGCCCAGGGCGGTCTCGGACATGATCATGGCATAGCCGAAGGTCAGCGCGAGATTGATGTAGACCAGCAAAAACGCGCCGCCGCCGTATTTTGCCGCCAGATAGGGGAACCGCCAGATGTTTCCGAGACCCACCGCAGAGCCTGCTGTGGCCAGAACATATCCGAGTTTTCCAGAGAATCCCCGCTTGGTCGTTGATTGTTTCACATTTTTCACTCCCTAAACACAATAAAACAAATTCTACCACAGTTTGGTGGAAAGGGCAAATGCTTTCCGGCAAAGAAAAGTAATGACTGCACGCTGTTTTTGGAAGCTTTTCCTTGACAGAAGGCGGCGCTTTCGATTAAATAGGAGGGAAACCTGACGGCGGACCGGTGCAGGTCCGCCGATTTCGAAGGATCGGAGCGTCCCCATGATCGAGTTCTTTCACAGATTGCGCGCACATCCGCTGCTGATGTTCAGCCTGCTGGCGCTGGCGGCGGTGGTGTTTACGGCCCATGATTTTTTCCTCTATCCGGACTGGCCGGCGGCCCGGATCGAGGATGTCGTTTCCGTTCCGGACCACACGGAATATTCCTTTTCAGACGGTCGGGAAGAGACCTGTGACCTGCAGACCATCTCGGCGAAGATCATCCATGGGCCCGGAAAGGGAAGCCGGATCACCCTCACCAACTACTGTACGGAGAGCAACGTCTATGACACCCGCTACCGCAAAGGCGACGTGGTGTTCCTGAAGGAAACCGACGGCGGATGGGAGATCACGTTTGTAAAACGCGATGTCTACGGCGTGGCGGCGCTGTCCTGCCTGCTGCTGGCGCTGGCAGCGGTGGGACGGAAAAAGGGGCTGTTTGCCGTGATCAGCGTGGCGGCCAACGGGCTGATTTTCTATCTGGGGGTCCGGATCTACGTGGACCGGGGCGTCAACCTGCTGGGGATCAGCATGGCGGCCATGGTGCTCTTTACCGGAATCTGCCTGACGCTGATCGGCGGGTTCACCAGAATGACCGCCATGTCGATCCTGGGGACGCTGCTGGGGACGCTGATCTCCTTCGGCCTCGCATGGGCGGTGCTGAACGGCTTCGCGTTTCAGGGGACCCATGCCTGGCTGCTGGAGTTTCTGGTGGTCAGCCAGGACTACAAGACCATCTTCCTCTCAGAGCTGCTGATCGGCGGCCTCGGCGCCACGATGGATATCGCCATGTCCATCTCCTCGGCCCTGTGCGAGCTCAAGGACAAGAACCCGGGGATCCGGTTTTCCAATCTGGTGCAGTCCGGCCGGGAGATCGGATGGGACATCATCGGCACCATGACCAATGTACTGCTGTTCACCTACCTTTGCGGCGGGATTCCGCTGATGGTGGTGGCGGCCCGGTCCGGCATGTCTATCTGGAACTATCTCCTCTTCTATAATAATCTGGAGATCCTGCGGTTCATCGTGGGAAGTATTGGGATCGTGGTCACTGTCCCGGTTTCGATCTTCCTGGTGGCGTTCCTGCTTTCCTGGGAGCGAAAGGAGGCGGGGCGGCTGTGACGCTGATCATTCTTGCAGGGATCCTGGCGGTTCTGCTGCTGCTTGTGGGCGGACGGCGGGGCCTCCGGACCATTTTGACCCTGACGCTGAATCTCGGGGTTTTCTTCGCCATGACGGGTCTGATCCTGAAGGGAATGGGGCCTGTTCCCGCGGCGGTTCTGGCCTGCATCGTCATCTGTATCGTGTCGCTGTTCTTCAACTGCGGCTTCAACGCGAAATCCGTGGCCTCATTTTTGTCGGTGGTTTTTGTGGTGCTGGCGCTCTGGGCGCTGGTACAGGGGATCGGAAGGGGTGCGCACATCGAGGGCTTCTCCTCCCAGCAGCGGGAGCAGATCGAGGCATATACCTGGATCATCAACATCGACATGGGGGATCTGGCCGTGGCCTGCATCCTCATCGGTTTCAGCGGCGCCATCATCGACACAGCCATTGCGGTGTCCAGCGCCCAGTATGAGGTGGCTCATAACAACCCCCGGATGCAGATTGCTGGACTGTACCGTTCCGGCATCCGGGTGGGACGGGATGTGCTGGGAACCACCTGCAACACGCTGTTTTTCGCGTTCCTGGGCGGTCACGCCACCCTGATTATCTGGTATGCCTATGTGGGATGGAGCATTCCGGAGATCGTCAACTCGGAGATCTTTATGGAGACGTTCCTGCGGTCTGCCTCCAGTGCCCTGGGCTGCGTGCTCATTATGCCGGTCACGTCCCTGATCACGGCGGTGCTGCTCCGGAGCAGGGCTAATGCGGTGATCCGGGATCTGGAGCGCAGGCTCCACGACTGGAAGCGCCGGCACCATCTTCCCTACCTGGAAAGACGATGAATCTGCAACAAGGAAGCCCGATCCGTTCCGGATCGGGTTTTTGCCGGGACTGATAACCTCAGGGAATGGTTCATATCTTTTTCGTATTTTAAACGGATCCGATTTTCCGATATAATTTCAATTAGAAATAAGAACAGAAAGGAGTCCGTCTATGTCAACGCTGCGTTTTAACACAGAGGAGCTGGTGGGACGGTTTGAGGACCGGCGGGATGTAAAAAATCTGGCCGGCAAATACGTCATGAGCCTGCTCCTGAAAAAAGAGCCTACGATCCTGCAGGATCTGTGGTCGGCCCGGGATGACATTTCCCTGGGCGTGGACAGCGGATACTACGCGGGCAGAGACGCGCTGGCGGCGTATTACGCCTCCATCGACGCCGCCACCAAAAAGAAAGCTCAGGTGCTCAAGGAGGTGTTCCCGGAGGATCTGGGGGAATACTCCGACGAAAAGCTCTACGGCCGGGGACCCATGGAGATCCGGTCTCTGGACAACGCCATTATTGAGATTGCCGACGATGGTGAGACTGCCAAGGCGTTTTTCTATGTGTTCGGTCTGGTGACCGACATCTCCGAGCGGGGCCCGGTCTCCAACTGGGTGCTGGGAAGCTGCTGCTTCGACTTCATCCGGGAGGACGGCGTCTGGAAGATCTGGCATGTACTGTATCTGGAGGATGTGGACACCCCGGCCGGAAAGAAGTGGGGCGATCCCAATGCGCTGGAGCAGTTCCCGGAGATGGAGAATTTCGCCGCCATGAAGGGCGTGGAGCCCGCAAAGCCTAACCGGCCCATGGAACTCCGGACTCTGTACACCGGATCCCGGCCCTTTACCAAGCTGCCCAAGGTGCCGGAACCCTATGACACCTTTGCCAACACCTTCAGCTACGGCGCGGACAGTCAGGAGGCGTGGAGATGAGAAAGCAGTATTATTCCGATGACGAGCGGATCATCCGCGTCTGGGACGTGGAGGAGGTCAAGGACCTCATGGCCCGGCGGCAGGTCCTCAACATGAACAACGAGCGCCGGAAGGAACTGGACACCCTCTGGGTCACCGAACCCAAGTACCGGAAAACGGCCTCCATGGGCTCCAACTGGGGCTACTATGTGGGGATGGACGAGATTTCCAACTTCTATGTGGCACAGTACACTGACCGGCTCCAGAAGGCGCTGGATGAAAAGTGCGCCGTCAACCCCGGACTGCGCAACATCCGGGACAACTTCGGCTACGGCGACCTGATTGCCCACCATGTGTCCACCCCATGTGTGGTCCTGGCTGGGGACGGAAAGACCGCTAAGGGCGTCTGGTACTCCCTGGGCGTCCGGAGCCTGGGCAAGCCCGACGGCTCCTGCGAGGCCAAATGGTATCCCGAGCGGATCTGTGCGGACTTTGTCAAGGAGGACAGCGGCGACTGGAAGATCTGGCACCTGCTGATCTCTCTGGACGTGGAGTATGAGGCCGGTACCAATCTGGGAGACGTGGAGACCTTCACCGGCGCGCCTACCGAGGCCCAGAAGGAGTTCGGGGAGCCCACCCTGCCTTATGTGGTCCACAATCCCGACTACGGCTGGTCCGACGGCTATCCCACTGTGCCTCCCGTGGCCTACTACTCTTATGACCCCGCCGAGGGTTTCGGCCCCGAAGGCCGGCCCAAGTGGCACAAGGGCCATCCCAATTACAGAAAGGAGAATGGCTGATGAAAACCCATCTGACCCTGTCTCAGCGGATCCACAACGCCGAGGGCATCCAGGCGGCGGAGTATCTCCACGCCCGGCACACCTATCTCCACGCCACCTCCTACTGCAAGGAGGAGTGGGGCGAGTTCTGGGACACCAGCGAGGAGGCCTCCTGGGGCCATCTGTTTGGCGTCATGTGCGGCTTTGACGAGGTGTGGTACAACTCCGTGACCAACTACGATCCTGACGGATACCGGGGCTTTATCAATCTGGCCAAGCAGCACCCGGAGATCTCCTGGTTCGACGCCCGTTCCATGCGGGAAATCTCCATGCACACCCTGGCTACCGATATCATTGAGGCAGCCGACGACGGAAAAACCGTAAGAGCCTCTTTCCTGACCCCCGGCGTTCTGATGTTCGCCTTCAATGCCAATCACCATTACCGGGGCTTGACCCTCTGGGAGCGCTACGGCTCCGACTTCATCTATGACGAGGACGAGGGCCAGTGGCTGTATCTCCATGAGCAGGTCTGCCCGGACATGGGCGGTCCCATGGATGTGTGCAACCCCGGTATGGATGCCTACAATAAGCTCATGGGCATCGGCGGCGCTCCCGGCGGAAAGGGTCCCGGACCCGGTCCCGGAGCAGGCGGCGGTCCTCAGGGTGGTCCGCCCCAGGGCATGGGCGGCGCCCCCGGCGCAGGCGGTCCTCCCCAGGGTATGGGCGGCGCCCCCCAGGGCGCACCCGGCGGCCCCGGCGAACAGCGCGGCGCGGACGGCAATGCGCAGGTGCCCGGCATGAAGATCAAAACCAAGGGCGCGACCCGGGGTGCAACCTCCGCAGGCGGCGCCAAGGGCGAGGTCCAT
>JAFUFT010000033.1 GCA_017469795.1 Oscillospiraceae bacterium | reverse complement strand
GCCCGCCCCAGTTCCCCACGGATCCCGAGTCCATCCGGCGCAACTCCCTGCGCTTCCGGAAGATGTGGCCCGACGAGCGGTCCATGGCGCTGCAGGACTACTTTAACGACTACGTGGCCTCCGGCGAGCCCATTGAGTTCGAGGGCCACAGCATCTGCTGGGCCATGATCGCCCTGCAGCAGAAGCTCCGGGCCAACAAGGTCCTGATGTATATGCCTCCCTTCGGCAAGAGCCTGGATCTTGTTCCCATGCAGCGGGTGGCGGAGCCCAAGGACAACCCCATGATGAAGTTCGACGTCACCGAGCAGGGCGACGACGTGCGCATCGTGGTGACGCTGCTGAGCGGCGGCAATCCCGATCCCTTCCAGATGTCGCTGGGCGACGTGGAGATCAAAGAGATCGGCGCCGGAAAGAACCTCTGGCTGGAACTGGTGGGCGCACACTATCTGTTTATGTTCGACTTCCCCAAGACCTTCGGCGGGGACTGCAACACCATGTACTACAAGGAGGGCGGCGAGACCTGGTACTGCGTGGTCTCCAACGATCCCGCGGTCCATGTGGGCGACAAGCCCGCCAAGAGCCCCTTCGAGGCCTGAATCATCCATCGTCAAAACGCGCAAGGCGGATCCGGAACCCGGATCCGCCTGTTTTTCTTCGATTCACGCGCCATCCTCAGCTCAGCTCTACGGCCCCGGTATACAGGTCGTAGTACCGTCCCTTCCGATCCAGAAGCTCCTGATGGGTGCCCCGCTCCAGGATCCTGCCCTGCTCCAGTACCAGGATGCAGTCGGCGTTCCGCACCGTGCTGAGCCGGTGGGCGATGATCAGCACCGTCCGCCCCTCCATGAGACGGTCCATTCCCTGTTCGATTTGATGCTCGGTCCAGGTGTCCACCGACGCGGTAGCCTCGTCCAGCAGCAGCACTGGCCGGCCGGCGATGATGCCCCGGGCAATGGCGATGAGCTGACGCTGGCCGGCAGAGAGGTTCCCCCCGTCTCCGGACAGCATGCTGTCATACCCCTCCGGCAGATGGGAGAGAAAGAAATCCGCCGACGCCAGCTCCGCCGCCCGGACCACCGCGGCGTCATCCGCCTCGGGGTCCCCGAACCGGATGTTCTCCCGGACGGTATCGGTAAAGAGGTGCGTGTCCTGCAGCACCGCGCCGAAGCAGGACCGCAGGTCCGCCAGCCGAATGTCCCCGGCGGGGATTCCATCCAGCAGGATCTGTCCGCCGCAGGGCTCGTAGAACCGGGTCAGCAGGCTCAGAATCGTGGTCTTGCCTGCGCCGGTGGATCCCACCAGCGCGATCTTCTGTCCCGGCTCCGCCGTAAAGGAGATATCGTGGAGGACCTCCGTCTCTCCGTAGCTGAAGCTGACGTTCCGGAACTCCACCGCGCCGCGGCACGCGACGCTCCCGCTGTCCGTACGCCAGCTTCCCTCGGACAGCGTCACGCTGCCGGAGACAGGCTCCGGCTCCTGAGAGAGCACTTCCATGATGCGCTCGGTGCCTGCGGTGGCCGCAAGGATCAGGTTCCACTGGTTGGAGATGGTGGCCACAGGCCGCCCCGCCTGGGAAAGGTACTGGCTGTAGGCCACCAGCGAGCCCAGGTCGATCCACCCCAGGATCACGAACACCGCGCCGGCGCAGAGGCTCACCGCCGTATTGATGGAGGCGGTGCCGCCCAGGGCGGGCATCAGGATCCCGGCAAAGGTCTGGGCCGCGTTGGCGCTCTCGGTGAGACCACGGTTGTGGGACTGGAATCCCTCCACCGCCTGGGCCTCGTGCCCGGTGACCTTGACCACCTTCAAGCCCGAGATGATCTCCTGAATATAGCCGTTGAGCGCGCCAAGCTGCTTCTGCTGCCGCTGAAAATAGAACCGGCTCCTGCTGCCGCTGAACCGCACCAGGGAGTACATGGCCGCCAGGAAGCAGGCGCTGATCAGGCACAACAGCGGACTGATCAGAAGCATCATAGTCACGACCCCAACGAAGGTGATGATACCGCTGAGAATGTTGTTCAGGGCGGTGTTTACCGCGTCGTTGATGGTTTCGATGTCTCCGGTGAAGCAGCTCATAAAGTCCCCGTGGGTCTTGCCGTCCAGACTGCTCACCGGCAGCGTCTGGATCCGGGCAAACAGATCATTGCGGATGTCCCGGGTGGTTTTCTGGGAGATCCGGATCATCAGCCGGGCGGACACCCAGGCGGAGAGCACGCCCAGCAGGTAGATTCCGCCCAGCAGGATCACAGCCCGGACCAGCTTTCCGGCAGCTCCTGCGGGGATGTAATCATTGATGATGGGACGGAGCAGATAGGGCGCGGCAATGCCGCAGAGGGAATTGAGAACCACACAGACCGTGCAGATCACTGCCAGGGCCCGGTTCCGCAGCACATAACCCAGCAGGAACCGGACGGCCTTCCATACAGAGGCATTCTTCTGTTTCATTCCGCTTCCTCCTTCTGGCTCCGGCACATCTGCCGGTAGATCTCGCTGCTCCGGTACAGGCTCTCGTGGGTGCCCCGGTCGGCAATCGCGCCCCGGTCCAGCACCAGGATCTGATCCGCGTCCCGGACGCTGCGGATCCGCTGGGAGATGATGATTTTGGTAACTCCGGGCAGGTCCTGCCGGAGAGAGCGGCGGATCTCCGCCTCTGTGGCGGTATCCACGGCGCTGGCCGCATCGTCCAGGATCAGCACCTTCGGCTTTCCTGCCAGCGCCCGGGCGATGCACAGCCGCTGTCGCTGTCCGCCGGAGAGGTTGACGCCCCCCTGTCCCAGGACGGTATCCAGTCCCTCCGGGAACCGGGAGACAAATTCCCAGGCTCCCGCCTGCCGGCAGGCCTCGGCCAGATCCTCGTCCGACGCGCCGGGGGCGCCCCACTGCAGATTCTCCCGGATGGTCCCGGAGAACAGGGTGCTGTCCTGCAGCACGATGGCCACGTTCCGCCGGAGCACGTCCATTCGGTAGCGGCGCACGTCCCTGCCGTCCACCTCCACCGCTCCGTCCGTCACGTCATAGAGCCGCGGGATCAGCTGCACCAGCGTGGATTTGGCCGATCCGGTGCCGCCCACGATCCCGATGGTCTGGCCGGATTCCGCCTGAAAGCTCACCTGCCGCAGCACCGGCATACTGCCGCCGTAGGAGAAGCTCACCTCCCGGAAAGCCACGCTGCCGGAGCGGAGCTCCGTCTCCATTCCGTCCTCCATGTCCGGCTCCGTATCCAGCACGGCGTTGATCCGCTGGGCAGAGACCATGGACCGGTTCAGGATCAGGATGGCGTTGGACAGGGAGAACATCTGGTTGAACACCTGGGAGATATAGGTGATGAAGCCGGCCAGCACGCCCACGGTGGCCTCGCCCCGGATCACCAGGAACCCGCCCCATCCCAGCAGCGTCAGCATGGCGGCGTATGTAAACACGGTGACCCCCGGCGCGCCCATGGCGCTGCGGCCGTAGGCCCGGTCCGCCGCGGCGTACACCCGGCCGCTGACCTGTTCAAAGAGGCTCTGCTGCCTGGCCTCCCGGCCGAAGACCTTCACGGTCCGGATGGCGGTCAGATTCTCCTCTGTGACCAGGTTCAGGCCGTCCGTGGCCTCCTGAAGATCCCGGTAGCAGGACCGGACGCTGAGCACCAGCGCGATCAGGAACAGGGCCAGTCCCGGGATCAGGATCAGATACATGGACGAGAGCCGGGGCGACAGCCGGACGGACATCACCGCCGCCACCAGCACCATGGAGCTGGCGCGGACCACCTGCTTGACGCACTGGAACACGGCGGTCTGGACCGCGCTGACATCTCCAGTGAGCCGGGTGATGAGCGAGGCACTGCCGAACTGCTCAAGATTGCGGAAGGAAAACCGCTGGATGTGCCGGAACTGGGCGGCGCGGAGGTCGGCGCTGAAGCCGGTCCCGGCCCGGGTGGCCAGAAATACTGAGCCGACTCCGCAGGAAAACACCAGCAGCGCCAGCGCCAGCATCAGTCCCCCAAGCCGGAGCGTCAGCCCGATGTTTCCGGTACCGATCCCCCGATCCAGCATGGCCGCCAGCAGCAGCGGTATGGTCAGCTCAAAGACCGCCTCCAGAACGGAGCAGAGGCTGCTGCCCGCGATCCTGCCCCAGTAGGGCTTCAGGTATGGGATGAGTTTTCGATACATGGCGTCACTTCCTCGATTCCGATCGTTTGTGTGGTTCGGCTCTATTATTTCATAGCGCCGGGCCCCTTGAAAAGCGCCGGACAGGAATGAGAAAGCCCGGCTGGAATTGAGAATCCGATCCGGCTTTGTTTCCTATTTTTGATAATGAACCTTGAAAACTGGTGCTTTTCACGGTCTTTGATTCTCCGATAAAATAAAATCACAGCCGCAGGTTTGCTGCGGCAGGAAACCATTTAGGAGGGATATGAATGCATAAAAAACTGTTTGCCTGCCTGCTGGCGGCGGCGATGCTGATCGGCATCCTGTCCGGCTGCGGAAGCGCTGCCCCCTCCGCCGCACCGGCGGAAGCGGCGTCCGCGGCAGAAGCCCCTGCGGCGGCGGAGACCGTTCAGGCAGAGCCTGCGGCAGAGGCGCCGGAGGCCGCTCTTTCCGCGGCGGAGGAGGATGCTTCCTCGGCGGCGGAACCCGCAGAGGAGCCGGAGGAGCCCGTCCCAGAGGGACCGGTAGCCGGCGACAAGGACTTTGACTGGACCACCATCGAGCCCCTGGTGGAGGAGAAGGCCACGCTGACCATGTTCTACACCCAGCCGCCACCGCTTGCGGCCATTATGGACAGCCCCAACGATACCAGCTATCTCTACCAGACCTTTGAGGACGTCTACAACGTCCATATCGAATTCGACATGGTGTCCATGATGGACGCCACCACCACCTTCCAGCTGATGATCGCCTCCGGTGACTACGACGACATCATCAACGACGCCCTGAACTACTACGACACGGCGGATCAGGCCTATGAGGACGGCATCGCCGTGGATATTCTGGATTACGCCGACTGCGTGCCCAGCTTCATGGGCGTGCTGGAGGACATTCCCGATGTGAAGGCGGACCTTCTGACCCTGGACGGCCACGTACTGAACTTCCCCAACCTGCAGCTTCCCATTGAGGAGGTCTCCGACGGCGGATTCCTGATCCGTCAGGACTGGCTGGACGCGGTGGGCATGGATATGCCTCAGACCTATGACCAGATGCACGACGTGATGGCCGCCTTCCAGAGCCAGTTCGGCGCCACCGATCCCTATATCATGCCCTATCAGGTGCTCTCCCCCTGGGGCGTGATGGCCGGCGGCTACGGCATCTCCGCCACGGCCGACGCCAACAACATCATCGTCAACACGGAGACCAACAAGGTGGAGCTGGCCACCATCTCCGACGCCTACTATGATTATCTGTGCATGTTCCGGGACTGGTATAACGAGGGTCTGATCAACCACGATTTCACCTCCCAGGCCATGAACCTGCCGGACCAGACCATCATCTCCAACGAGATGGCCGGCATCTGGTTCTCGGACCAGGGCTACATCAAGACCTATCAGGACCTGCTGGCGGAGGTCAACCCCGACGCCACCCTGAGCCTGATGGCCCAGCCCGGCAAGGATGAGGCCCGCAGCGGCTACATCGCCTCTACCCAGTCCGTGGCAGGCTCCGGCGGCTTCTCCATCTCCGAGAGCTGCGACGACATCGAGCTGGCCATGAAGTGGTGCGACATCTGGTACAACCCGGAGCTGACCCAGTTCATCAACTACGGCTATGAGGGCGAGACCTTCGAATACGACGAAAACGGCAAGCCGGTCCTGGGCGGCATCATCGTCAACAACGATCTGGGCCTGCCCTCCCTGCGGATGTCCAACGGCGTGTTCCTCTGCACCAGCGGCGGCTTCATCTATGACCGGCACAAGTTCGACATGGAGTACAACGAGCTGCAGCTGGCGGCCTACACCGAGTGGATCGCCAAGGCCGATGACCCGTCCACCGTCAAGACCTCCGGTCTTCCCACCGGTGCCAAGATGGACGTAGCCGAGGCGGACACCGTGGCCACTGCCATGAGCGATATCACCACCCACGTGGCGGAGATGGCCCTGAAGTTCGTCACCGGCGCCACCGAGCTCAACGAGCAGACCTATGCCCAGTACGTCTCCGAGATCGAGGGCATGCGGCTGCAGGAGGCCCTGGACGCAGTCCAGAGCGCCTATGACCGGTATCTGGAGAACATCGAATAATGCTGACACACCCGGGACCCCGCTGGGTCCCGGGGACAAAAAAGGAGGTAACTACATGACAAATCTGCAGATCGAGCATCTGGTGGAACGCTGGGAGGACCGGCGTGACGTGAAAAACCAGATGGGCAAATTCGTCCACTATCTGCTCCTGAAGAAGGAGGCGGACATGGTGGCGGATCTGTGGTCGGGACGAGACGACATCTGCTACGGCGTAAACGACGGCTGGTATGCCGGACGGGAGGCCGTGAAAAACTACTTCGGCTGGTTCCCCGGCTACACCGCAAAGGTGGCCACCTGCCTGAAGGAGAAGTTCCCCGACAAGCTGGGGGACAAGTCCGACGATGAGATTTTCGGCGTTGGCCTGATGGAGATCAAGTCCATCTCCAACTACGTCATCGAGGTGGCCGAGGACGGACAGACCGCCAAGGGCTTCTGCTGCCTGTTTGGCTTCAACACCACCGTGGACACCCGGGGCCCCATCTCCAACTGGATCCTGGGCACCCTGGCCGTGGACTTCGTCTATGAAGACGATATGTGGAAGATCCTGCACATGCAGTATCTGGAGGACATCAACCGTCCCGCCGGCTCCGACTGGGGCACCATCGAGCCCAAGACCTACGAGGACCGGCCGGAGTTCGAGGCCCTGCGGGGGCTGACGCCGCCGGAGCCCACCGTCAAGGCCGTGCTCCACGAGAAGTACTCCGGCACCCGGAAGGCCACCGTCCTGCCGCCGCTGCCGGTGCCCTACGCCACCTTCGCTGAGACCTTCAGCTACGGAATGTAAGGAGGGGAACGAACATGGCAAAGAAAAAGAACGTGATCCGCTCCAACGAGGAGCGCATTGTCCGGGTCTGGGACGTGGAGCAGGTCAAGGACCTGATGAGCCGCCGCAGCATCTACGAGGCCACCGGCCGCCGTCAGGAGGAGCTGGATGAGCTCTGGGTCCAGGTGCCGGAGAACCGGAAGACGGCCTCCTTCGGCCGGAACTGGGGCTACTATGTAGGGCTCGACGAGATCAAGAAGTACTACGTGGACGACTACGCCGCCAAGGAAGCTGACGCCCTCTCCGCCATTGGCAAGGGTGACGAGGCCCCCGGATACGGCCGGTTCCTGTTCCATCCCCTGTCCACGCCTCTGGTGTATGTGGCCGGGGACGGCAAGACCGCCCAGGGCACCTGGTACTCCATCGGCGCGGACTGCTACCCCGAGGCGGAAGGCACCGCCGACTGCAACTGGAACTGCCAGAAGATCTGCGCGGACTTCATTAAGGAGCCCGGCGGCTGGAAGATCTGGCATGTGGTGTTCTCCCAGGACTTCACCGTGAAGACCGGCCATGACACTTCGGAGCTCCAGTCCATCTACATCCGGGGCACCGGCCGGGACGAGATCGACTTCGGCGATCCCACCATCCCCATGCTGGCCCACGATCCCTCCTATACCTGGTGCGACAACTATCCGCCGCTGAACGATCCCTATGAGACGTTCACCGACGAGATCAGCTACGGTCCCGAGGGACATCCCGACTATGAAGGTTAAGGAGGTGCAACCATGAGAAAATCCTATTTGACTTTGGAGCAGCGTATCCACAACGCCGAGGGTGCCCAGGCTGCGGAATCCCTGCACGCCCGTCACGCCTATCTCCACGCCAAGAGCTTTGGCGACGAGGAGTGGGGTCAGGTCTGGTCCCAGAGCGACGACACCTCCTGGGCCCACTCCTTCGGCCGGATGCGGGGCTACGACAGTGTGTACTACAACAACGTGACCACCTACAACTGCGGCGGCCAGCGGAACTATCAGCAGCTGCTGAACATCCTGCCGGAGATCGGCCACTTTGACGCCCGGGCCTGCCGGGAGCTGGCCATGCACACCCTGGCCACGGACATCGTGGAGGTGGCGGACGACGGCATGACCGCCCGGGGCTCCTTCCTGACCCCCGGCGTGCTGTTCTCCACCCTGAACGCCAACCTGAAGCAGCGCTGCATGACTCTGTGGGAGCGCTACGGTTCCGACTTCGTCTTTGAGGACGGGGAGTGGAAGTACCTCCACGAGCAGGTCTGCCCGGACATGGGCGGTTCTTTCGACAGCGCCAACACGGCCTACAACAAATACGATCAGCTGGTCAATCCCCAGTCGGGCCCCGGCGGGCCTCCTCCCGGCGGCGCGGCCATGGAACCCCTGCTGGATCCTCCGGAGAGCGGAACCGGCCTGTGGCTCCAGGATAAGGGCCCCCTCCACGTGGACTACACGCCGGTGCAGCTGGTTCAGAATTCCGTTCCCTTCCCGGTCCCCTATAAGACCATGGACGACGACAACACCTACACCAAGAAGGCCCAGCTGAAGGTCAGCCTGAACATCGAGCGGTTCGGCAAGATCGTCGGCGCGGTGGACGTTCCCATGCCCGGACCTGGCGGTCCCGGCGGCGCCCCTCAGGGCGGCAAGCCCGAGGGTAAAGGCCCCGCTCCCGAAGGCAAAGGCCCCGCTCCTGAAGGCAAGGGTCCGGAAGGCGCTCCCAAGGGCGGCGCCCCGGCGGGTGGTCCCGGTGGTCCTGGCGGTCCTGGTGGTCCTGGCGGTCCTGGTGGTCCCGGTGGTCCTGGTGGTCCCGGCGGACCTGGCGGCAAGGACCACTGGAACGCGGTCTATCTCCGCAACGCGGTGACCTACGCGGCCGGAAAGGTCAAGACCGGCGCCATGCATGTAATCACCGGCGTGGGCAATGAAGCCGTCATCGGCGCCATGGCCTGCGTGGCGTGGCCGGAGCAGGCCATCTACGCCATTCCTGCCATCGGCAAGGAGTTCCCGGTCCTGACGCTGCCCATGAACAACGACAACTCCCGGGGACAGATCAAGTGGAACGTCCGGGAGGAGGGCGACAACGTCTACATCGACTATCAGGCGGACGACCCGAGCAAGCCTGCGGTGAATGGCCCCCACAACTACGACATCGACAAGCTGGATCTGGAATCCATCCCCGAGGTGGCGCCGGATAAGCACGTCTACTTCACCGGCAACGGTCAGTTCCCCCTGAAAGCCTCTATCGCCTACAGCTTCTGCGGCAAGGTAAAATCCATCAACATGAAGCCCCAGGGCGACGAGCTCTACACCTGCGTGGCGTCCTTCTGCGGCGAGCGCAAGGTGGGCGATCAGACCAAATAATCCTTCAAGCCCCGGGCCGATGGTCCGGGGCTTTTTCTCTGCTTATCATTTTTCACCCTGACAGATCATTTTTTGCGGATTCCTTTCAAATCAGATTTGGTTTGATATAATACTATTGTAACGTGCAAAGAAAGCGAGGTTATGATATGGCAAATCTCACCAGTGAACAGCTGATCGGCCGTTGGGAGGATCAGCGGGATCTGAAAAACCTGATGGGCAAGGTCTGCTACACCATCCTGCTGAAACAGGAGGACCAGATGGTGGAGCGGTTTTGGAGCCGTCGGGAGGACATTGCCCTGGCCCGGAACGACGGCTGGTATTTGGGCCGGGACGCGGTCCGGGGGTATTACGATGCAGTGTACGCCCACACCGCAGCCTACACGGAGTTTATGAAGCAGGCATTCCCGGAGAAGATGGCGAAGCTCTCTCCGGAGGAACAGTTCGGCGCCGGCTCCATGGACGTCAGGCCCATGGACACCTCCGTCATCGAGATCGCCGGGGACGGAGAGACCGCCCGGGGCATCTGGTATTCCCGGGGCACCTACAACGACATCACGCCGCAGGGCCCCCTGTCCTTCTGGTCCGTGGGGATCTTCGCCTGCGACTTCGTCCGGGAGGACGGCGAGTGGAAGATCCTGAATATGCAGAACCTGACGGACATCGAGGTGCCCGGCGGACGGAGCTGGGGCGACAAGGACCCGGAGCCCTTTCCGGAGATCCCCCTCTTCGCGGGGGCGGAGCCTTTCACCGCACCGGCGCCCAACCGGCCGGAACGGCTCTTCACCGCCTACTATCCCGGCCGGCCCTTCCAGAAGCTGCCGGAGCCGCCGGTGCCCTACGAGACGTTCGATCCGACCGAGTCCTACGGTCCGAAAGGGGTGTAACCATGAACTACTATGAAACCAGACAGTATACGGATGAGGAGCTTCTGGTCCGGATCCTGGACAAGGAAGAGATCAAGAACCTGATGGCCCGCCGGGCTTTCTACCGGGCCAACGGGCAGCGCCAGCGGGAGCTGGACGAGCTATGGGTCGCCACGGAGGAATACCGGAAATCCGCCTCCTACGGCCGCAACTGGGGCTATTACGTGGGCCTTGACTCCATCCGGAACTACTATGTGACGGAGTTCGAGCGGAAGCAGACCGCCGCCCTGCAGGCCATTGCCGACGCGGGCGCAGACGTGGCCGTGACCCCGGAGAACCTGGGCTGGGGCTGCTCCTCCTTCCATGAGACCACCACCCCCATGCTCTACATCGCCGGAGACGGCAAGACCGCCCGGGGCCTGTGGTACGTACCCGGACAGGAGACCATCATGCAGCCGGACGGCTCCGCCAAATGCTACTGGACCATGGACAACATGTCCGCGGACTTCGTCAAAGAGAACGGCGCCTGGAAGATCTGGCATCTGGTGGTGTGCAGCGACTTCTTTGTGGAGGCCGGCACCGACTTCCAGGAGGGAACCCTGGACCCCCTCACTGGCCCCGACCCCTTCCGGGAGGAGTTCGGCACCCCGGACATTCCCATGGTGGTCCACAATCCCCGGTACAACTTGGGGGACAACTACCCTGCCATGCCCCTGCCCTATGAGACCTACACTGTCCAGGGCAGCCTGAGTCCCGAGGGCCATCCCCGTCCCGCGGAGGGCTACTACAAATACATGAAGGAGGGCCTGAAGAAATGAAAACGCATCTTTCTCTGCATCAGCGCATCCACAACGCCGACGGCAGCCAGCAGATCGAAAACCTGAAGGCCATCCACGCCTATACCCACGCCCGGAACTGGCCTGTGGAGGAATGGGACAACATCTGGGATCTCTCCGATGACTGCTCCTGGGCCCACGGCTTCGGCCGGTGGCGCGGCGGCTACAAGGTGTATCTCAATTCCGTCACGGAGTGGGACATCCCCACCTTTACCAACTACATGAAAGTCTACAAGCTCTATCCCGACGTGATGGGCATGGATCCCCGGCCCCTGAACTTCTCCCCGGTGCATATCCTCTCCAGCGACGTGATCGAGATCGCCGACGACGGAAAATCCGGCCGGGGCGCCTTTCTGACGCCGGGCACCATCTTCGAGTATTTGAAGCCCGCCCAACACCGGCGCGCCATCTTCATGTGGGAGCGCTACGGCGCAGACTTCATCTGCGACGAAAACGGGAACTGGAAGTATCTCCATGAGCACGTCTGCCCGGACTTCCAGGGCAACTACGACAACGTGAACTGGGGTCTGGAGGCCTATCAGATGGCCTGCGATCCCACCCACCGGAACTCCGCCGCGCCCCCGCCGGACGCGGACTCCGCGGGACATCCCGACGGCGTGAATGCGGCTCCCGGCGGTCCGGGTGGCCCCGACGGTCCGGGCGGTCCGGGTGGCCCT
>JAFUFT010000032.1 GCA_017469795.1 Oscillospiraceae bacterium | reverse complement strand
GAAAACTGGCTGAAACAGGTACAGGAAAGAGAGCCCAACATGTTTGCACACTGGGCCCTCAGTCGATGATATTTGTGATTGATAAGAGCCGTATGAATCGAGAGATTCACGTACGGTTCCGTGAGAGCCTTGGGGTGAAAGTCCCCTTGGCTACTTGACTGGGAGGACGGTCACTCAACTAATGGGTGACCTCCTACCCGATTATACCGGAGGTAAGGCGGCGAAACCTTATTATTTTTAAGAGATTATTCACGCAGCAATATAGAGTCAGTGGTTTCCTGAGAACACTATATTGTTTTTGTTATGGCGTGCTAAAAATGATATTTGATTCTTCCGGCCCGGCATTATATGATGGAGTCAACACAAGTCTGGAATTAATACCCAGACAAAAAAGGAAGGGAGAATGCTTATGAATCGAAGATCAATCCTTGCCGTTTTGACTGCCGTCCTGATGCTGGAACTTTCAGCCTGCGGAGGAACTGCGGCGCAGCCGGTTTCTTCGTCTGTGTCTGAGGCGGTATCTGTACAGGCATCTGAGGAGGAGCAGGAAGCTCCCGCGCCCCAGGAGGAAACCGAAACTGCGGAACCCGAAGCCTCTGCAGGAGAAACTGCTGCAGAACCCTCTGCGGCCGAAACAGAACCGGCCGTTGAGGAAGTCTCCGATGACGATACCATTCTGGGGGAGTCTGTCATGGCGCCGGGGGAGGCCCAAACACTGTCGGTGGAGACAGGGGAACTTGCGCCCCTGTATGAAAGCCTTTCGGATGCCTCATTGGCTACCACGGGCAACATCGGCAAGAATATCTACTATGCGGCGGCCATTGTGGATGGCACCGGCCTGATCCAGGGGTCCAACCCGGACCTGGCAGAATCCGGGGAAATCACGGAAACAGGAGCGACGGATGTTGTGATCCGAAACCGGAACTCCGGTACAAACGGCCTTCTGATCAGCGGAACGCCCTATGCCATTTCCGGAGCGGACATTGTGCTTGACTCCATCGATAACGGTCTCAGCACCAGTGACTTCATCGGCAAAGGCACCGCCCTGATGGCCACCGGCGGGGAGGCCAATGTGACGGTGGAGGACTCCAACATTGATGTGACCGGCGTCGGAAGGCTGGCGGCCTTCGTGGATGGCGGCGCCACCATGACGGTGAAAAACTCCAGCCTGACCTCCCGGGGCGGCACCCTCTATGAGAACTACCGCAACACCGCCGGGATGAACGTCATGGTCTCGCCTCCGTGGGTGCTGGGCATCATGGGCAATTCCCGCTGCACCAATCTCATGGGAACCAACTCCACCATGAACCTGATCGGTTCCCACGCCGCCTCCGGCGCCTGGGCCGGCCTTTCCACCGATGCGGGAACCAACGTGCATCTGAACGTCTTTGACTCCGATGTGACACTGCTCAATGCCGACGAGTCCCAGATCCCCTTCCAGGCCCAGGGCGGACAGCTCCAGAACCTGGACAACCCCTTCACCACCCGATACGGGTCGGGCTATGGAGCCTACACCATCGGTGCGGCGGTGGAGACCTTCCGGGGCACGGATATCCGGGTGGGCACTATGGCCAACATCTTCACCGGCGGTACAGCCACCTACGGGGCGCTGAAGGCCGGTCAGACCTACACGCTGGAGAGCGGCTCCGGGGAGACGGACCTCGAATACACGGCCGAAGCGGACCGGATCACCGTCATAGACTCCGACACCCAGGGCTTTATGATCCACCAGAACGCCAATACTCTGAACGTTCTGGAGGGGACGGAGGTCAATTCCGCGTTTACCGGCGTCCTGATGAAGACGGGCGCCTCCGGCGCGTCCATGGACGCGGTGTTTGACGATGCCCATTTCAATGCCGGAAACGGCGTTCTCGTCCAGCTCATGGACAACGACGACAGCCTGCTGGGCGGCATGGACGCCACAGGCGGGTTCTACGAGACTTACACGGAGACCCCGGGCTTCCCCGCTGCCCCCGAAGCCGCCGACGGCACCCTTGCTTCCGAGACGGCAGACATGGGACCCGGCTCTGTTCCCAGCACCGGCGCGGAGACCGGAAACTTTACCTTCCGCAATATGGAGCTGGAGGGCAACCTCTACAACGCCGGCGGCTGGTACGGCGGCCTCAAGGGTATTCCCATGAACATCTCACTGGAGGATGCGGCCCTCGACGGCGCCATCGCCACCACCTCAGCCATCCACGTGACCTATGACGGCGCTGTGGCCTACAAGGATCGGAACGGTGTCGCCTTTGACGATGAGGAAGAGGCGGCGAAGTTCGCCGAACAGTATCAGGCTGCGGAATTCTCCGTCAGCCAGTACTGGACCATCGGGCAGGTGGCTAACAAGATCGCATACAGCGGTTCCAATCCCATCAACGTCTACCTCTCCGGCAATTCCGTCTGGAATGTGGAGAGCACCTCCATGATCAATTCCCTGACCATTTCCGACAGCGCCAAAGTCGTGGTGCCGAAGGACGTAACGCTCACAATCAACGGAACGGAATACACGGACTGTGTACTGGAGCAGACCGAAGTCTACGGGGAAGTGGCCCTTCCCGGTGAAGCAGACGAGAGCTCCGGCGGATTTGGCGGTCCTGGTGGCCCCGGCGGTCCTGGCGGTCCCCCTCCGGATGGCGGCATGGGCGGTCCTCCGCCTGAAATGGGTGGGGAAGAACCCTCTGAGACGGAACCTGTCGTCACCCTGCTTTGGTCTCTGGCAGATCCCGATCTGGCAGAACTGCACGACAACGGCGACGGCACTGCCTCTGTTACCGCAACTGCAGCAGGGACCATTCGGGTTTATGTGGACGTGGTCATGGACGGCGTTTCCGCCGGACGCTTCACAAAGATCATTACTGTAGAATAACGCCCTGAAGCGTTGATTTTGGTTTTCCCCCAAACGCCGATTTCCGGACCCTGAATTTAATCAAAGTCGAAAAACCATTTCATATCAAAACACCCCGCCCGATCGAACCATGGAGCGTTTCCATGTCCATATCGGGTGGGGTGATTTACTTAGATCTGATTGGCAACGGCCCAGCCTGCAGTGACGGCCTTGTGTACGTCTCCGGCCCGGTAGCAGTCGCCGATAAAGTGGATGTGATTTCCAGCTCCGTAGAACTCCGCGCATTTGTCCGGGACCGCCGAGGTTCCACCGGAGAGCACTACCAGATCGGCGGGGATAAACTGTTCTTCTCCGTTTTCATCCAAATAGGTCACGCCGGACGAATCCACCCTGATGTATTTCCGGACCTTCCGGACATAGTCAAAGCCTTCCTGATTCAGGTACGCGTCCATCATCATCACTACATAGTGGGCGTGAGGTGCGTCATCCGCCAGCATATATTTCCGGGTCATAACTGTGACATGATGGCCGTGCTCTGCCAGATACATGCCCGTCTCTGTGCCGGTCTCGCTGCCGCCGATGATCACGATCTCATGGGGCAGCTCCGCCTCTTTTCCGTATACGTCCACCGCCAGCATGGTGTTGGTTCCCTCTGCGACGGGAATGTTCGGGGCATTGAACTTCGGGCCGATGGCAACCACCACATGATCGTAGCTTTCCTTCTCCAGCATCTCTTTCGTGGCTTCCGTACTGAGACAGACCTTGACGCCTGATTTCTCCACCTGCCGGATCAGGTAGTGATTGTAGTCCGCCAGGGGCCACTTGAAGGAGGCGTAGTCCGCATGGAAGAGCTGGCCGCCCAGACGGTCCTGCTTTTCGTACAGGGTTACGTCATGGCCCCGTTCCGCGCAGGTGACGGCGCACTTCATGCCCGCCGGGCCTCCGCCGACTACAGCCACCTTTTTCTTTTCCCCGACCGGCTCGATGATCTGGTCCAGCTTGAACTCCACGCCGATCTTCGGGTTTACGGAGCAGAAGGAGCGGAACTTGTCGGAGTCGTTGGGCACATGGCACTTGTTGCAGCGGATGCAGGGATTGATATCCTCGGCCCGATCTTCGTAGATCTTTCTGCCGTATTCGCTGTCGCAGATCCAGGCCCGGGACATGCAGATGAGGTCCGCCTTTCCCTCCCGGAGGATCTTCTCATTGAAATCCGGGTTCTGGAGGCCCGCCGATACGCCCACAAGCATCTTTCCGCCCCGGCTCCGGATAGACTCGGTCAGCGCCGCCGCCACGTCGAGATTGGGGCAGGGGACTTCTCTGGATGAAGTGAAGCCGATGGGATGTTGGGGGTCCTTGTCCCCGTGACGCACATGGAGGATGTCCACCTTGCCCTCCAGCAGCTTTGCCAGCTCGAAGGTATCCCTCCGGTTGACCCCCAGTCCGTCTACGGAGATCAGCATCTCCAGGGGATAATCCCGGCCGAAGGTCTGCTTCATGGCGTCCATGACCTCCAGCATCAGCCGGGCACGATTGTAAACACTGCCGCCGTATTCATCGGCGCGGTGGTTGGTGTGGGTGGACCAGAACTCGGACATGATGCCGTTATGATAGGCGTTGTGGAAGGAGAACATCTCAAAGCCGAACTGCCGGAGGATTTTGGCGCTCTCCACCGTGGAATCGACGAATTCCTGAAGCTGCTTCTTCGTGATATGTCCCACGTCCCTGCCCCTGCACTGCTCCTGCTCCTGACGAAGCTGTTCCATAGGATCCTCCGGCATTCCCATTGGCCCGTCGCCGCCGCCGTGCTGGGGCGTTCCTCCCATGCCGGGGCCGTCTGTACGGGTGTAGCTGCCCATGGGCTGGGTGATGGCGATGGACTCATAGTACCGAATAGCGTCGATGGTCTGACACAGGTAATTGTGAGCGCTGGTTTTGGCGATGTTCACCTGGGTATCGTGGGGCGGAAAGGTCATCTGGATCTCGCCCGGTCTCGCCGGCGGGCCGCCGGGTCCCTCCTCCGTCCGCATGGCGAAGTTCAGATACACCGCCGCCGCGCCGTTTTTCGCCCGGTTGGCAAGGTGGGTGATCAGCCGGTCTGTAGGCCATTCCTCGGCACCCTGAAGCATGTGGGGGATACCCGCGGTGGACACCATACGGTTTTTCAGCAGCACGTTCCCCACCGGCAGGGGCCGCAGCAAGTATTCATAGCGACGATTCATCAAATCACTCCTTGTTTCGGTTCGACTTCAGCATAACGCAGGACGACACCCTTTTGCAACGCTCTTTTTCTGCCACGCCGAACCATCAAAATCGGACACAAAGGGGAGCGCCGGGCGCTCCCCTTGTCATCCGTTTTTGAGTTTTCCGGGTGTGGTTCCCTCATATTTTTTGAATGCCCGGGACATGGTCAGGGCGTTGCTGTACCCCACCTGTTCCGCCACTGCGGCAAGAGACGACCCTTGGCCGATCCGGATCTTGGCCTCCTGGATCCGGTAGCGGTGGATGTAGTCCAGAATGCTCTGACCGGTTACACGCAGGAACCGGCGGGAGAGATAAGAAGGGTTCCGGCCAAACACGTCTGCCAGCTTGTTCACATTCAGATCGGGATCGGTGTAGTTTTCCCGGATATAGTCCTTGACCGATGCGATCCATTCCGCGCCAGCCTCGCCCTTTTGCCGGGAAAGCGTCAGGTCGTTGAGCTGTCCGAAGATATGCTCCATCTGAGCCCGGACCTCCGCGTAGTTGGTGGCCGCCATCAGCCGCCGCTCCGGCTGGAGCCGGTCCAGTTCCGAGGTCAATGGGTCCCTGCACATCTCCCGGGCGGCGGAGACCAGGCCAAAGATATACTGAGCACATTTGTGCTTCAGCAGGATCAGCGGATCCGAGAAGGACAGATACTCCTCGTCAAACAATGCGCCCAGCAGTTCCAGGGATTGCCGGTAATGCCCTGTTTTGAATGCGGACATGACGGCGTGTTCCTTTTCAATCACGGTCCGATCTTCCTCATGACCGAGCTGCCCAAGCATTTCCTGAAAGGAAACGGTCCGCGGGAGTCCCGGATGCAGCGCCCGGTATTCAAAGATCTGACGGACCTGCTGCTTTTCCTCCTTGAGTCCGTCATAGCCCTCCAGCACATCGCTGCAGGCCGCAAGCAGCCGGATACCGTCGATTTCCTGCTCCAGCGCCATCATCTGCCGACATACAGAATGCTGCAAACGCGCGGTGTCCTCCCGGGTCTCTCCGCAGAGGATGCACATGATCTCGCTCTGGATCTTAAACACAAACAGTGATCGGCAGTCTAAAAGCCGCTGCTGCAGGAGCTCCGACATGTTGACTGCCAAATGGGCGTCCGAATAGGCGGTGTGACCGAGACCGCGGATGTAGGCATAGGGGTCTACCGCAATGACTTTCAATTCAATCAGCCCGAACCAGTTTCCGGGAAAACGGATCTCCGCCTGCTGAAGCCGTTCCGGATAATCCAGCGGGATCTCCGCGCCCTCCTGCAGCAGACCGATCAGCAGATGGTCCCGTATGGCGCCGGCGCTGGGAAACAGTCCCGCATTTGCCCACTGCGTCAGTTCCTCCGTTTTCATGGATATCACCGCCTTTTCCACCATATTAGATCAGGAAACAGCTCCGCGTCAAGGGGAAACAGCCGTGAAAACGACAGAAAATGAAGGATTCGCAGGAACGATTTTGATCGTTCCCCAGGGCCTTCCCTTTGTGCTATGATGATCCTGTAGAACAACACAAGAAGGAGGAACCACTCATGAAAAGAAAACTGCCGGCCCTGCTGCTGGCGCTGAGCCTGATCCTGTGTCTGGCGGCCTGCGGCGGAAGCGCCGAGCCCTCCGCGCCGGAGGCGGCATCCGCTGCTTCCGCTGCAGAGCAGACCGTGGCAGAGAGCACATCCGCTGCGGAACCTGAGACGCCCGCTGCCCCGGGGGAGACGGCGGAAGACTCTGCGGCGTCTGCCGCAGAGTTGGAGGAACCTGCCGAACCGGAGGATCCGATGGCCAAATACGTGACGCCGGACGACATCGAGGAACGAATTGCGGGCCGTCCCGCTGTAAGCCTTCCCATTTCTGAAGAAGGCACGTCCTTCACCTTCTGGACCGGTTCTCCTGCCATGGATGCCACCATCACCGGCTGGAACGACTCCACCGCCGCCCAGGAAATGGAGAAGCGCACCGGCGTCCATATCGACTTCATCGAGGTCGCGCCGCCCACCCAGTCCGAATCGCTGAATCTGATGTTCGCCTCCGGGGATTTTCCCAATATCCTGAACTATGCGGTGACGGGACTCTATTCTGTTCCCTACCTGATCGAGAACGAGATCGTGGTGGATCTTCAGGATCTGATGGAGGAGAACGCCCCCTCCTATTCCGCATTGATGGAAGCGGACCCGGCCCTGTATCTCGCCACCGTGGATGATGAGGGCCAGATCGGAGGACTGGCGGGCTATCAGTACAATTCCTTTACCACCACCGGCGCCATCGTCCGCTCCGACTGGGTGGAGAAGGTAGGCATGAGCGTAGATGGCCTTCAGACCATTGACGACTACTACAATTACCTCAGCGCCATCAAGTCCGAGGGCCTGTGCGAATATCCCATGCCCCTCAGGTTCGACGCCTCCATCTCCGGGTCTCCCTTCCTGGCGGCCATGGGCGCCAGAGCCGGCGCGGCGGCGGAGTCCTCCGCAGGAAGCTTCATCTATAACGAGAATGACGAGCTGGAATACACCTACATCACCGACACTTATCGGGACTATATCACTATGATGGCCCGGTGGTATGACGAAGGCCTCATCACCCGAGACCTGCTCAGCTGGGATATGCTGGACTCCTCCGCCATTGCCGGGGGCAGCTACGGTGTGTTCTGGCAGGACTGCCAGTTCATGGACTACTGGATCTCCGCCGGACAGGTGAATGATCCCGATTACATGCTGGCGGGCGCCTCTGAACCGAAGCTGGAGGCAGATCAGACGGTGGGCTTCGGGGACGTGACCGCCCTGAGCATCAATCTGGCCATCTGCACCTCCTGCCCGGATCCGGAGTCCGCCCTGCGCTGGCTGGATTATCACTTCTCAGAAGAGGGCAGCCTTTTGAGCCAGTACGGTCTGGAGGGAGAGGGCCTGAGCTATGATGAAAACGGGAAACCCTGTTATTCCGACCTGATCTCCAACAATCCTGACGGGCTTTCCACCGACAACGCCCTGAATCAGTATGCCATCAATATCAATATGTACGCCAAGAACTGCGAGAGCCTGAAAGCGGCCTATTCCGACATTCAGCGCTCCGCGCTGGAGACCTGGACCGGAAAGCGCCAGGTCAACAAGAGTTCCTTTACCGGCCTGTTTACCCTCGATACCGAAGAGACGGATACGGTCCAGCGGTACTATGCCGACATCTCCACTTATGTGGCCGAGCAGATCGGAAAGATGCTGGTGGGAGAGACCGACATCGACAGCGTCTGGGATGATTACGTCTCCACCGTGGAATCCATGGGCATCGACGAGGTCGCAGACGCCTATGAATCTGCCGGGGAACGGTATTTCGGTCGGCTGCAGTGAAAACTGTGATTGAAACGGCAGACAAAATGCAATAAAACTCCTGGGATTACCGGTATATAAAGACAAGACACCCCGCCCGATCGAATCATGGAGCATTTCCGTGTTCGTGTCGGGCGGGGGTGTTTCCGATTCAGCCTTATTTGGCGTTGAAGGCGTCCAGCATCTTCTGCCAGATCTCCAGGCAGGTATCTACGCCCATGTCCCGAAGCTCGCCGGTAAAGGCGTCAAACTCCTCCAGGGGCCGGTCGCCGGTAATGAAGCGGTTGACATTTTCGGAAGTGAAGGCGTAAACGTCCCCGTAGGCAGCGTTGTAGTCGGAGATGTACTCGGCGGAGACGGATACGCCGGTTGGCATGATGCAGGCGCTGGAGGACTGCTCCCGCCAGATGTCCGCGGCATCAATGGCAGCCTGGGTGTAGCCCACGTTGAACCGGTCATAGTCCTCCACAAAGGGAGCCCACAGGAGGGTGTACTTGAGCTGAGCCGTGGCGCTGTTGTAGTCCGGGTTATCGGTGATGGCCTCGTTGATCAGAGGCTTGCCGTTTTCGTCATAGTCCCAGCTCAGTCCCTCCACACCGTAGTTGGCCAGAAGGCTGCCCTCGTCGGTAAACAGGTAGTCGATGAAGTTCAGCAGCAGTTCCGGATCGGAGCAGTCCGTGGAGATGGACCAGCTCACGCCGCCGATCCAGTCGCCGAAGGCAATGAAATTGTTGGTCTGGCCAGGTTCCAGCACAGCGTTGGGAATGGCGGAGAGCACGATGCTCGTGTCGTCGGTGAAGCTGTAGACATCCTGCATGTAATTGTTTTCCTGGGCGAAGATGCCGATACGCCCGGCCGTGACGGCGCCGTTGTCCGGGTAGCCGTAGACGTTGTTGAGGTAGTCAGGGGAGATCAGACCCTCAGAGTACCACTTGTTCATCTCCGTCAGATAATCCTTGAAGCCGGGCTCCAGGGGACCGTATTTCACCTGTCCATCCGCCTGGTAGAAGTCATTGATGATACCGTAGGCGCCAATGAGGCCGTTGGTGAAGGCGGAGCCGGTATTCATCAGGTAGAAAGGCTCCGTGGCACCCTTTTCGTTCTTGAAGGCGGTGAGTATGTCATAATAATCTCCGACAGTGTAAGGTGTGTCGAGACCCAGATCATCCAGCCAGTCCTGACGGATGATATTGCCGCTCTTGGGTACGGAGGGCTCGGCGTAGAGCCGGTAAATGGCCCCCATATAGCCGTCGGAGGAGGTCAGCTGCTTGCGGATGAGATCATTGGCGGTGATCATCTCGTAGTAGACGGGCATGTATTCCTGCATCATGTCCTTCAGGTCCAGTACGATCTCGTCAGTGACAGCCCGGTCCATGCCGGCGGTGTAGTAGTTGGTCACGTCCTGGATGATATCGGCGTAAGAGTCGGCGGCCACCATGAGCTGAAACTGATCCCCGGCCACAGCAGCCGAGACCGCGTCAAACTCGATGTGCACGCCGGTGCGCGCCTCCAGCTCCTGCCGGGCGTATCCGTCGGTCAGATCCTCGATCATCTCGGCCAGGAAGGGCGGATAGGTCCAGAAGAAGGTGAAGGTGGCATTGTCCTCCGACAGCGGGAGGGTATAGGGGTTGGCCGGGGGATCGATCCGGTCCGGCGCAGCGGCAGTCTCCGGGGGCTCTTCCTCCGGCTCGGCGGCAGATGCCTCCGCCCCGGCAGACGCTTCGGCTTCCGGCGCTGCAGCGGTCTCGGGTTCGGCTTCCGGCTGAGCGGCTTCCTCCGCCTCGGATGCGGGGGCCTCCGCAGCCTCCTGATTACCGGGCGCCGCATCCTGCACAGCGGACGCTCCGGTCCCGCCGCAGCCCGCCATCAGGCTCAGCAGCATGGCCAGCGCCAGCAGTATAACGGTCATTCTTTTCACAAGGGATTCCTCCTGTCCTGTGTAGTTTAGTACACTTTCATTATAGGGGGAACCTCGCCATTTTTCTTTCAAAAACGGACAGGGGTTATTTCATTTTTGGTACTGGTGGGGATGGCAAACTGCGCAGATCCGAATCGCAAACGCATGGCGCTTATCAAGCGCCATGCGTTGCGGATACGGGGAATTCAAATTTCTATCTTTCTCCGGCTCTTCTGCGGTATTCCACCGGGGTCATGCCGCTGTATTTCTTGAACTGGGTGGAAAAATAGGGGAAGTTGGAGAAGCCCACCCGCATGGCAACGGCAGTGACGTAGAGACTGGTCTGGGAGAGCAGACGGGCGGCCAGTTTCATGCGCTCCTGGAAGATATACTCCGACAGGCTCATGCCGGTCTCCCGCTTAAAAAGCCGGCCAAGATAACCGCTGGAGACGAACACATGGGCGGCGATGTCCTCCCGGGAGAGTTCCTGATCCAGATTCTGCAGGATGTATTTCCGGGCCCTTTTCACCGGGGTATCAGCCTGCTCCGACTCCAGAAATTCCTCCATTCTCTCCAAAATCGCCCGAACCCAGGCCAGCAGGAGTAGCACCGTGGTGGCGGAGCGCTGGAAGTCCTCCCCCATGCGCTGCTCCGTCAACACCAGCTCTGCAGGGATGCCGTGGAACTGAAGGGCGGTATAGATCGCCTGCAGCAGCTCGTCTCGGAGATGCATGAGCCACCCGGTGCCGATCCGGTCCGACCGAGCCAAGGGCAGCACATATTCATCGATGCGCGCCCCCGCCTCCCGGAACCGCCCCTGCTCCAGCAGGGCCCCCAGAAGCTGCATGTCCGGCAGAGGCGGGGCGTCTCTGGGAATCTGGGCTCCCATATGGACCACGCCGGGCTGAAAACCCACATCCCCAGCGCTCAAGGCCTCCAGGGCATTCCACTGCTCCTGCAGGTCCTCCGGTGTCACCGGAGTGCCGATGTAGAACCGGAGCTGCCAGTTCATTGCCTCTGCCTCTGCCGCAGCCCCCAGACACCTCTGCTCCATCTCCTCCGGCGAGCAGGGGTACACATCCATGTAGGCCAGCACCGCCCACTTCTGGCTGTAGCGATCCAGAGCCGCCCCACCGTCAGGGGCGGTTAGCAGATGCCGGGTCAGCAGGGTGCTGAAAAACAGATGATCCCGGCTGGCGTTGGAGTGGCTCTCCGCAACCTTGCTCTGGTGGACGGTCTTGACCAGCACCGGCAGAAGCTGCATGTCTTCCAGATAGGGAACGGCGATCCGCCGCCCTGCCATCAGGATCAAGGTCCGGTCCGACCGGACCCAGCCGTTTAAGATGCCGGTCCACAGGTGATGAAGCAGGATGGGATAGGCCTGCTCCATATAGTGCCGCATCCAGTCGCCGCTGTTTTCCTCCAGATCCGGCAGAGGCCGGTTCCCGAGGAAGAAGGACAGGGGTTCCCATTCGATGGGGGTGTCCAGATGCAGGACCCCGGGGCAGCGGGTCTGTCCTGTGAAGACAAACCAGGTGCCCGGGAAGGCAGCTGTGTTGGTACGGAAGAAGTCCTCGCGCGCTGCCTCCGGTATGGTCTCGTCTACCAGCACCAGCCTGATATTCCCCCGGTCCAGGACGGCCAGGGCCTCAGCCGGGCTTGGCGCCTCAATGGGCATAGCCTCCTCCGGGTGATCCCGGTACAGCTGCCGCAGCGTCTCCAGAAAGGTTTGATCCGCTGAAACGACAATGCTTCGTTGCATACCGCATCCTCCCATGAGAATGGAGATTCCCCATTCTGAAAGATTTCTGGTTCATTTGTGAAAGCGCCCTCAGGAAAATCCTGTTATAATGGGATCATCGAAACAGGGGATATTTCCCCAAGGAGGTAATAACATGGCAATCAAGAAAAAAGGTCTGATCATGGTGGCGTCCGTCACCGGCAACACCTACCGGGTGGCCAAGGCCTTCGGCAAGGCGTTTGAAAATGTGGGCTGGGAATACGATCTGGTGAAGATCGATAAGAACACAAACTTCAAAAAGGACCCGGTGTACTTTGACGACTACGACTTTGTATGCCTGGGCAGCCCCATCATGGCCGGACTCCCGGCTCCCGCCATTGGCCGGGTGCTTGGTCTGACCCAGCCGGAGCCACCGAGAATGTGGAAGGGCGCCATGATGCCCGGCATGCCCTCCGGGGACGTGGACCCCAACGACGTCAAGGGCGTGGTGTTTGCCACCTACGCCGGGGCCATCCGGGAGGCCTACTCCACGCTGGCGGTGGAGAAGCAGTATCTGGAGTGTCTGGGCCTGAAGATCGTGGGCGAATTCTCCTGCCCCGGCGGTGAGATCTCTCACATGGCCGTGGACCGGGTCTCCGCCATTATGGGCGTCCAGGTGGAAAATGCCGCGCCCCTGGTGCAGCTCTACAAGGAGAACCCCCATGCGCCGGAGTTTGCCAAGCTGGACGAGGAGGGTCACAAGAAGATGCAGGAGGCCGTGGCAGATCCCAGAGACATGCCCGACTATGAGGGCATGGAACACTTCATTGCCCCTAAATATGATCTGGAGAACCGGCCCAATGACCGGGATCTGCTGATGGCGGAGTACTTTATGCAAAACCTGATCCAGGACTTTTTCTTTAACCGCAAAAAGCCTCAGGAGACCTATGGCGAGTACCTCTGCATCGGCTGATCTTCCGCCTGCAGTGTCTGGATGCCTGGTCCGTCCGGCGTCCGGCGCTCCCTTTCCTTTCGGTTTCTTATTATACGGTATTTCACCTTTAATTGCAAGGAAGGCGGCCGATGATACCGCCGTCCGGAACAGGAGGAACCTATGAAAAAGCTGTTAGCCCTTTTGATGACCGCTGTACTGGTACTGGGAATGCTGTCCGCCTGCGGCAGTGCTCCTGCAGCACAGCCGGAGAGTGCGCCTGCTGAAGAGGCGGCTGCCCCTGCCGAGGAGGCCCCTGCTGAGGAGGCCCCTGCCGAGGAGGCCCCTGCAGCTGCGGAGGCTTCCGCTGCCGAGGAAGAACCCTCAGAGGAGGCTCCCGTGGAGGAAGCCCCCGCTGAAGAACACCCCACTCTGGACTATCCCATGGTCACCGACGGCAGCGAGGCTGTCACCGTCTGGGTGAGCCTGCCGCCCCATGTGGCACCCTACATGGAGGAAGTCTCTCAGTCCGCCGCCTACCGACAGGCCGCTGAGGCCACCGGCATCGAAATGATCACCACCACCGTCTCTGTGGCGGTGGAACAGGAGCAGTTCCAGCTTATGTGCGCCTCCGGCACCACCGGAGACTACGACGTCATCGTGGGCGCGACCTTCGCCTACGGCAGCGCCGACGCGGCGCTGGAGGACGAAATCGTCATGGACGTGGCTCCCTATATCGATGAGATGATGCCGGACTTTGCCTATTTCCTGAAGAACGATGAGGAGATCCGCAAGGTCCTGACCACCGATACCGGCGCCATTGCGAACATCGCCGGCCGCGGTCCCGGCGGACGGCCTCAGGGCTTCGGCATCCGGAAGGACTGGCTGGACAAGTCCGGCATGGAGGTGCCAAGGACCTACGATGCACTCCACGATGTGCTCACCGTGTTCAAAAACGACTACGCCTGCCCGGAGCCCCTGCTGATGTTCTCCACTGGATTCCTGGACAACGACTTCCTGTGCTCCGGTATGGGCATGACTCAGGCGGGTTACTACATCGACGGGGACACTGTCAGGTTCGCTTATCTGGAGGACTCCTTCAGGGAATACGCCACTCTGGTGCACCAGTGGTATGAAGAGGGACTTATATCCCCCGACTTCATCAGCAACGTCCAGGGCATGGGTGTTAGCTATGACGCCAAGATGCAGGACGGCACCCTGGGCGTGTTCATGACCGGCGCCGACATTTTCTCCTCCGCCAGCAAGGAGAGCGCCTCCGATCCGGACTGGGAGGTCATCCCCATCGCCGACATGACCCCCACCGGCACCGAGACCATCACCTTGGGCCGCACTCCCAACACCAACCCCCTGTCCAACCAGTGGAGCGTGACCACTGGCCCCACGGAGGAGCATCTGCCCTATGTGCTGGGCTTTATCAACTGGTTCTTTACCGATGAAGGCGCTCTGGCCTGCAATTTCGGCATTGAAGGCGAGGGCTTTGAGTATGACGCCGACGGGGTGCCCCGGCTGACAGAACTGGTCACCAACAACCCGGAGGGCTACGGTTCCTTCGTGGCGGAGGCGGTATACCTCAACTGGAACGCCCCCTTCTGCCAGGATCCCCGGTATTACGAGAGTGTCTATGATACCCAGGCCCAGGCCGACACCGCCACCGTCTGGAACAGCAACCGGAACAACTCCCAGCAGTACCACGGTGACCTTACCGGCGACGAGAACACCCGCTACAATGCGGTTTACAACGACATCGACACCTACATTGCCAACATGTCCGTGTCCTTTATTACCGGCGCCCAGGACATTGAGAGCCAGTGGGACACCTTTGTCTCCACCATTGAGAGCATGGGCATCGACGAGTGCATCTCCATTAAGCAGGATGCCTACGACCGGTATCTCCAGCGATAAATAACCCCGCCCCCGGAGACTCCGGTCTCCGGGGGCATCAGAAAGGAGCCAGCTATGGCAAAGCAGAGAAGAGCCCTGATCCTCTATGCCACCATGACGAAGAACACCGAGAAAATCGCCCGGTGGTTCCAGGAGAGCTTTGAGGCGTACAAATGGGAGGTCACCTCCATCCGGATGAAGAATACCATGGACATCGATGCGGTCCAGCCCCTGGTCTACTTTGATGACTACGATGTGATCTGTCTGGGCAGTCCCATTGTGGCAGGCTACCCCTTGAAGGCAATCAGCAAGCATTTCTCTCTGGGCGCCCATAGCGGCCTGGAGGAAAAGACCACCGAGACCGTGGAAAGCGGCGCAGAGTCCTACACCCAGGAACCCATGTGGCCTCCTCCGGAGGGCGGCGGGATGCAGATGCCCAAGGAGCTCCAGTGGCGGCGTTCCGGCAACCGGGGTCCCTATCCCGGTGCCATCTACCAACATCAGTTCAAACCCCTGGGCATTGTTTTCACCACCTACGGCGGTGGCTTCTATGGCTCTGATGAGTGTCTGGCCACTCTGGAGGTGCTGAAGCTCTACCTCCAGCTCAACAACGTGGCGGTGGTGGGCAGATTTGCCTGCTGCGGCAAGGAATTCGGCCCCGCTGGCCTCAAGCCCGGAGAAAAACCCATGTTCAACAATGCCGAGGACGGCACACCCATGCCCGTTCCGGAGGCGGAGGTCTACGAGATGGCCGACGGCACCTCCTTCCCCGCCACCTACTTTTTCCACGCCCGTATGTGGGATAAGCCCGGCCCCCGGGACGAGGCCAAAGCCAAGGCGCTGGTAGCCGATCTGGTGGAGGACTACTTCTGCACCGTGAGTGGGGAGCGGAACATGGTGGGTTCTCAATATATCAGTATCAGCTGAGACTCCGTCCGCGGAGTGGACTGTCGGACGGAGGGTTGTCCGATCCGGAAAACTATGGTATATTTGGTATACGGAAATTGGGAAGGAATCAATCTCAAGAACATGGAGGAATTGCCTGTGAACACCATTAAAGAGAAACGTCCCGCCTACGGCATGCCTGTAGCGGAGGGCGCGGTCAACAAACCGGAAAAAGTCAACGCCATGCCTCCCGGTCCGCCTCCCATGGAGGCCGGCGGACCGGATCCCAACGCAAAACTGGAACCCCATCCGCCCACCTGCCGCCCCTCGGAGCATCCCGGGTCAGTGCCGGGCGCAGATGTGGAGCCCGGAAAGCCCGGCCCCGGAATGCCCGGCGGAGGCCCTCCGAAGGCGCCTCCCTTCCCCCGGATGGAGTCCATCGACGTGCTGGACGGGAAGGTCTACGTGGCGGAGGAGCCCTATGCGGAGATCTCCGGCGAGATCACCGACGGGGCCATGAAAAACGCCTCCTACAAAACCGATGAGGTCTGCCTCAACGGCGTCTATATCGGCGGAAAATCCGAATACCGGATCGAAAACAGTGCATTTGAACTGAACGGCTACGGCATCGACGACTTCGCCGGCAACGGTGCGGCGGTGATGGTCCACGACGACTCCTCCGTGACTCTGGAGAACGTCCATATCACCACCCATGGTGTCATCCGGCCGGCTACGGTGGCCCATGGGAACAGCACGCTAATCGTCCGGAACTCCGTGCTGGACACCCGGGGCGGAGAGATTCCAGAGAGCTACGTGCCCCGGGTGGCATCCGGTATGATGGAGCCGCCTCCCGGCCTGAAGCTGGGCGGCAACTGCCGGACCCATCTGTCCATGGGAAATTCCCGCAGTTACTTCTACGACTCGAAGATCCTGGCCCACTCCTGGGCGGCCCTGTCCACCGACAGCTCCTGGGGGGATCAGTATTTGGAGGCCCACAACTGCGATGTGGTCTGCGAAACGGTGGGCTACGGCACCTATGCCGACAACGGCTGCCACAACACCCTGGAGGACTGCCGGATTTCGGTGGACACCCATGTGGCCATTATCGCCGGAGACGCCTGGGTGAAGCTGAACCGCTGCACAGTCAAGTCCAATCAGTACGGCTGTATGCTTCACGGCATCCGGGGCCACTACACGGAGGTCACCGAGGGCCATATCACAGGCGGCGATTGGGATGTGGGCGAGGCCCTGTTCTTTGTCAAGTCTGAAAACGTCTACCTGAAGCTGGACGGGGTGAAGGTGAAGACCGGGAAATACCTGATCCACTCAGTGGTCAACGAGGACGATGCGGCCACCAAGGTGCCCGAGGAGATGAAGTGCAAGGTCTACGGCGTGAATGCGGTGATCGCCAACGGCGAATTTGCAGGCGACATTGTCCACGAGGACACGGACCGGACCATGAACATTTCCTTTATCAACGCCACACTCACCGGCGTGATCCGGGATGCCTATATCGCGCTGGAGAATTCCAGGTGGATCGCCACCGGGGATTCCTGCGTCTGCCTGATGGGCGACGTAAATCCGGAACAGATCGACGCCCCCGCCGGGGTGACGGTCAGCGCCATGGCTGGAGAGGGCTGCGTCCTGAAGGGGACGTACACACTGGCCTCCGGCGGAACGCTTGCGGTGAATTGATACGTTCGACATACGACCTGCGGCCGGCCAAAAGCCGGCCGCTTTCCGAAGGGAGGAACGGATGAATTATTCCCATATCTTCAGCCCCATCACCATCGGCGGCATCACATTGAAAAGCCGAATCACCCACGCCAAGAGCGGCGGCGGTCTGGACGGAACCCCCCGGCAGTTCGAGCATGCCGCGGCTTACTACACCAGCGTGGCAAAAAACGGCGCGGCTCTGGTCTGCATGATCGTTGGCACCTGGCCGGACTGCGAGGGCAAGCGCAGCGTCATGTCCCGGCTCAATATGGATGACCCGGAGATCCAGGCGGGCTTTACCAGAATGATCGAAGAGGTCCACAAATACGGCACCCTCTGTACCGCGTCCCTGATGAATGTGGAACCCCAGGAGCTGAATATCTCCCATCTGGACAAGTGGGACTTCGACTTCCAGGGGGACTACAACCCTAACTTTAAGAACAAGCCGGAGATCTCGGCGGAGCGGATCGAGGGCATGATCGAGGACTTCGTCTACCAGTGTTCGGAATTGAGGCGTATCGGCTTTGACGGCGTAACCTTCTACATGAGCTACCGGGCCTCCATCCTGGCCAATGCCATCGACCCGGTGCTCAACCAGCGAAAGGACCAGTGGGGCGGCGATACTTTGGCGGAGCGGGCCAGGCTGCCTCTGACCATATTCCGCCGGGTCAAGGAGGCCTGCGGGCAGGACTTCCTCATCGAGATCCAGACCTCCGCTGAGACGGAGCAGCCGGGCTACGACGTGGAGTACTGGCTGGACTTCTGCCAGATGTGCGAGGGCCTGGTGGACATCTTCCAAGTCCGGGGCTGGGACGGTTCCTATACCCATGTGGGCGGCTTCAACTCCACGAAGGAATCCCCCTGGAATCTCCAGTTCGCGGAGAAGTTTAAGCGCCGGGGCATCAAAGCCCTGGTGGCCCCCGTGGGCGGCTTCGGCGATCCGGACACCATGGAGCGCTTCCTCGCCGAGGGAAAAACCGACCTGATCGCCATGGCCCGGCAGTTCTACGCGGACACCAGCTTCGGGGAGAAACTCCGGGCGGGCAGGGGGGAGGACGTGACGCCCTGCCTCAGGTGCATGGGCAAGTGCGACCGCTGTTCCGTCAACCCCTATCTGGAGCTGCTGACGGAGCCGGATCTGTTCCCGCCGGCTGGACCGCCGAAAAAGGTGGCGGTCGTCGGCGGAGGACCGGCAGGGATGCGGGCGGCTGTCACCGCTGCCGAGCGGGGCCATGCCGTGACCCTCTATGAGCGCGCGGACCGGCTGGGCGGTCAGATGAACATCGCGGGGATGCCGGACTTCAAGTGGAACCTCCATGACTACTGCCGGTGGATGATCCGTCAGGTGGAAAAGTCCGCCTGTCAGGTGCATCTTAACACCGAGGCCACCCCGGAGCTGATCCGCCAGGAGGGTTTTGACGCTGTAATCCTGGCCCTGGGGTCCGAACCCAGATCCATCCCGGTGCCGGGTGCAGAGGCCGAAGAGGTCTACACCATCGACGAGGCATTTAACTGCGAGGAGGAACTGGGACAGAAAGTGGTTTTGATCGGCGGCGGCGCCTCCGGCAAGGAAGCGGCCCTGTATCTGGCCCGGGCCGGCCACAATGTGACCCTGATCACCCGGCATCAGGCCGTGTTCCCGGAGAATAACCATTGTATCTACGCGGTCCAGCATGCCTACGAGTTCCAGGAGAATCTCCATGTGCTAGAGTTCACCGATACGCTGGAGATCGGGGAGGGCTATGTGCTGGCGGATGAAAAGACCAACATGCCCAGAAGAAAGCTGACCTTCATGGCTGTAGGGGAGCTTCTCCGGGAGACGAGCCAGCCTGCGGATCCCATCCCTGGCTTCCGCTATCCGGAGTACCCGGACAACCGGCCTCCCATGGGCCCCCCGCCGGAAGCGGAGGAGGGGGACGGTGTTCCCAGTCACGGCCCCGGCTTTGCTCATGAGCCGGAGGTCATCGAGACCATTCGGCCGGCAGACATCGTCCACAGACAGATCCGCATCGACTGCGACGCGGTTGTGATCTCCGGCGGGAGACGCGCCCGGCGGACGGAGGCAGCGGCCTTCCGGGGCGCGGCGGCGGAGATCTACGTCGTAGGCGACAACGTGAACCCCGGCAGTATCCAGGAATGCACGCTGACCGGCTTTGCGGCAGGCATGGCCCTTTGACGGCAATCCCCCGGCTCCATACGGAGCCGGGGGATTTGTTGTGCTTATTCAGAGTTATTCGATTATTGTAAAGAATGGGGGACGCTCGCAGGAACTGGTTATTTCAACCATCCGGCCCTCATTTCCGCTGCATTCCATGGCTTCCAGAATATCGAGAACATGGGATGCCAGCTCCTTGGACGCCCGATTCCTTCGGCCGGCAATCAGCGCTTCCGCCATCTCCGCAGCCCCAAGGCCCCGGGCATTGCCGCTGTAACCGGCCACTGGCTCCAGAACGCTGGAGGTCATCTGCCTGCCCGGTTCCGCCCGAAGAAGCTGGACCTGGCCGCCGAAATGATTGGGGTTTCCCAGCAGCAGCACCCCTCTTGTGCCGTATATCGCGAAGTCCGCCCGGTCCTCCATAATGGTCTCATTATCTTCGTGAAGGGTTCCGACGATCCCGCTTTCCAGTTCCAGGATCGCCGCTACAATGCTCTCGTTGGGCGTTTGGATGATCTCCCCATAGTCATCGGTTCCGGGAGTGGAATTGCGGCGGACAGGGTAGGGGGTTTTCACAAAGGCACCCGCCTTATTTGCCGGCCCCAGCAGGGAGACCAGAACCGTGACATAATAGACCAGATAGTCCCGGAGGCACCCGGCGCCGGGAAGGCGAAGGAACGGCAGGCGGGCGGTGGCAAAATCATTGTTCCGGCTGATGGCCACGGAAAAGGAGTGGATCTCTCCGATCAGCCCGTCGTCGATGGCCTTGCGGGCGGTTTGAAAGCAGGTCCCCAGGAACGTGTCCGGCGCGGAGCCAAGATAAAGGTTCCCGGCATCCGCCAAGGCGCACAGTTCCCAGGCCTCCGCCGCTGTTCCAGCGATGGTTTTTTCTGTGTAAACGTGCTTCCCCGCCAGGAGCGCCTGCTTGATGATCTCATAATGGGTATCCACCGGGGTCAGCACCACCACCATGCGGATCTCCGGGTCTGAGAGCATTTGCTCCAGGGTGCAGGCCTGAATGTCATATTGCGCCGCCTTGATCTGCGCCCGCTCCAAATGCCGGGCGCAGACCGCTTTTACCTGCACATTTTCGAAGGATGAAGTCAGGTTTTTCAGGTAAATGTCACTGATGGCGCCTGCTCCTATGACGCCGAGCTGCATAACTGTGGGCATTCTGGAACCCTCCCTGAATCAGATTTCGATGGATACCGTATACCGGATGTCATCCGAAGATGCGCCGATCATCACATCCCGGGGCCCTTTCGCCAGAACCCACTTGTCCTTCGTGCCGTCGGAGCGGGCCGTCAGCGGCGCCTGCACGTCCCAGTAGCAAAGCTCCCGTTCCTTGACGCACAGCCTGACGTCTCGCGTTTCCCCGGGAAGGATTTCTTCCACCCGCAGGAAGGCGGCAAGCTGTTTCTTCGGACTCCGGGCGTATTTCGGCACGTTTGCCCGGCCCAGATAGACCTCAACGATCTCGTCTCCGGGCATATCTCCCATGTTGGTTACTGTCAGGGAGATATCCAGACCGTCCGCAGTCCGTTCCACCCGGAAATCCCCGTATTTGTAAGTGGTGTAGCTCAGGCCGTAGCCGAAGGCAAAGCCCGGCTCTACGCCGGTTTCCGCGTTCCAGCGGTAGCCGAAGTTCAGACCCTCCGTGTAGTGGGAGGTAAAGGGAGCGCGGGGCTTTTCCTGATGTCCCACCCGCTCTTTGATGATGTCCTCCGAGCAGGTCAGGCAGGTGTCCTCCTGCCGCTTGGGGAAGGTCATGCACAGCTTGCCGCTGAAGTTTTTCTGTCCGGACAGCAGGGCCGCCAGGGCTGCCGCGCCGCCCTGTCCTGGATGGAAGGCGCAGACGAGTGCGTCGCAGTTCTCCACCCAGGCGCCTGTAGCATAGGGCGTGCCGCCGTAGGTAACCGCCACCAGCTTTTTGCCCAGGGCTTTGGCTTCCCTCTGAATATCCAGGAGCATGTCCATGTCCTGGAAGGGCAGATTCAGCTCAATGCCGAAGGATGGCATTCCGCCGCCGCCGGCCCGGACCAGCGCCACCACGGTGTCCGCCTTGGCGATGGCGGCACGGGCTGCGTCCAGATTCCTTTGGCGGAGATCCGGCGTGATCCAGTTCAGGACGATGGGCATATCCTTCTCCCGGAAGTACGCCGCGCCGCAGATCACCAGTTTGTAGATCTTTCCGGCTTCCAGCATTACCTTGCAGTTCGCCGTCGTGGTGCCGTCGTTGGTGGAGGAGAAGTAGGCCCACTGATAGTTCATTCCCGGCCGACTGGTGCCGCCGCAGGTGGCCTTTTCTTCCGCACCGTCGAATACCGTCACAGAGGCAGAGCCGCCGATGTATTCGATGATAAACTGATATTCTCCGTCCATGGGAGCTTTGAGATAACCTGTCCAGGTATAGGCCTGACCGTTTTTCAGGGCCGTTCCGTTCCGGCCGTTCCAGTAGGTCTTGTTTCCGGTGCGGAAAGCGATCTGCCGGTCGACGCCCGCGAAGGAGCCGGTCTCGAATCCCGGCATATCCACGGCCTCCGGCTCCTTGGGCGGCCCGAAGCCTGCGTCAAATCCCCGGAGCGGATGGGCGTCCTCCACCCGAATGCCGTTTGTCCGGATCCAGCCGCTCTCTCCGCAGTCCGGTCTCTGGAAGATCACATCCGCCGGGATCTCCTCCCCGAAGGGGTCCTCATAGGGCTCGGAAAGGATAGTTGCCTCCGGCCAGAGCTGCCTCAGCGCCTCGGTTGGCGTAGTCATGTACTCCAGCATGCCGAAGGATCGCTCCATCCCCACGCCGGTGTGGTGGTATTTTGCCGGGTAGCCAATCAAGGCGATGGTTTCGCTCCGCTTTAAGGGCAGGGCGCCGTTTTCATTTTTCAGCAGGGTAATGCCTTGTTCCGCGGCCCGGGTGACGACCTCATTGTGCTGCCGGTACAGCCCTGCCGCCCGGTCCTGCAGATAGGTGTCCGTCAGCTCGATGACCTTTGTCCGCCCCGGCTCATCCTTGGCAAGTCCGGTATCCGGATCGATCTCAACCAGATTCAGGTATCCGCAGATGCCATAGGTCCAAAGAGCATGGCGCACGCAGTTGTCCACGTCCGACATGGTGATCAGGCCCTTCCGCAGATAGGCCCGGATGTTCTCCATGGTGTTGAACCGGAGACCCATCTCCACGTCGGTGCCAAGGCCCACGCTCATCTCCCGGTTGCCGCCGGCGTCAGTGGTGAAGTTGCCCTTCCAGCCCCACATATCCCGGGCTACGTCGATCTGCATATATTTGTTCGACGCGGTGAAGTAGCCGTTGAGGGTGTTGTAGCTGGTCATGATGCTGGAGAGCTTTGCCTCCCTGCAGGCCCGCTCGAAGGGCTGGAGGTAGGCGGTATGCAGGGTCTGCTCGTCCACCATGGCGGTCTGGAGGGTATCGCCTACCGTGTTGTAGGCCCCCATGTGCTTGCCCATGGTCATGCCGCCGTGTTCCTGGACACCTCTGACCTCGGCCACGCCCATCTCGGAAACCAGGTAGTAATCCTCTCCGTAGATGTCCTTGAGCCGGTGCCAGGAGGGGCTGCGGCCCACGTCAAGCTGGGCCCCCAGCTTCATATTGGAGCCGATAGACTTCAGCTCCTCGGCGTACATGGTGCCGATGTCATAGGCCGCCTTCGGGTCGAAGGTGCATCCCAGCAGCAGCGGCTCCGGGGGAGAGGTGGTCTCATATCGTGCCCGGATGCCCGGAGGGCCGTCATGCTGACGCATGACGGGGACGCCTAGCCGTGGAACGCCTACACCGTACATGGTGGTGCCGCCCTTGTCCGCCGGGTCCAGCGCGCCATCCACATAGAGCATGTCGCACTTCTCCCGGAAGGTCATGGTCTTGACCAGGGCCTCCACCTTGGCGTCGATCTCCGCCTCGGAGATGGGATAGATCAGCGCCCGGGGATACTCGTCCGGAAATACCGCGGTGGCGGATTCCGCCACGGGAGCAGGGGGATCCGGGTTCACATAGCCCTGATGCGCGCCGCTCTCCATAAAAGCTCTGACCGCCTGTTCGGTATATTCGTCGCCTCCGGCGATGGTTTTCTTTTTCGCGTCCATCTTATGCCTCCTTGCTCAGATAACGCTCCATGGCGGCGGAGTGCATGACCACCTTCAGCAGCCGCCCGGCACAGATCTCCAGATCGGATCTTTCCAGCGTTCCGTCCTGCACCCGCTTGCAGAGCCAGTCCACCATGCCCGGGAAGCCGGGCATCAAAAGGTCGTTGCCCGCCTGGATGCACTCCACGGCAAGACCGGTGTCGCCCTCCCAGTCCGTGACCACAAAGCCGTCAAAGCCCCACTCGTCTCGCAGGATGTTCTGGAGCAGCTCCCGATGGGTGGCGGTCTGTTTGCCGTTCAGGGGGTTGTAGGAGGTCATCAAACTGTGGGGATCGCCCTCCTTGACGGCGATCTCAAAGCCCTTGAGGTAGATCTCCCGCAGGGTCCGCTCGGTCATGACGGAATCGTCCTTGTCCCAGCGGGACGTCTCCTGGTTGTTGGCGGCGAAGTGCTTCAGGCAGGTGGAAACCGGATGCTTCTGGGCACCCCGGACCACCGCCGCGGCGATCTTGCCGGACACCAGCGGATCCTCGGAATAGTATTCGTAATTACGGCCAGCCAGGGGATTCCGGTGGATATTGAAGGCAGGGGCCAGCCACACGTCTACCTTTCTCTCTTCCGCTTCCGCGCCAAGGGCCTCGCCCAGCTGTTCTGCCAGTTCTGTGTTAAAGGTGCAGGCGGTGATGGTGGCTGTAGGGAAGGCCAGCTTGCTTGTCTTTGCGCCGCCGCCAATGCCGGCGGGGCCGTCGCTCATGGTGATGGTGGGGATGCCGAACCGCTCAATGGCCGCCGTATAACCGCTCATACCCGGCACATACTCGCTGAGTTCCCCCAGCTGAGTCATCCGCTCCGGCGGCTCCGGGGGCATGTCCGCCATCATCTCGCGATCCATGGTCTCCACCGCACTGATTTTGCTGAGGTTTGCGCCAATCAAAAGAACGATCAGTTCGAAATCCGTCAGCTGGGAGACAAATTCCGCCATGGACACTTTGCCGTCCCGCACGTCCCTGAGCTTCCACTTGCCTTCGGTGGAAGGCACTTCGGGCCATTCATATTTGTCATCCTTCATGCGGCCGTGCTTCTCGCCGGAGTTGGCCGGGATGGGAGGCGCCACAGGTTTCGTGCCCTCGGGATCCCGCTTGGAAAGAACGTTGAGCGGCCGGGTGTGATGGGCCGGCGTCACGCGGTTCGTGACCTGCTCCAGCAGGATCTCCGATGTCTCAAAGCAGGCAAATTCAACATTATGTAAACTATCTCCACCCAGATACAGGGCGTTGCTTCCCGCCTGGAGCATCCAGGCTGCCCTGTCCTCATTATACACGGCGAAGGAGCGGTAGTCCACGGAAAAATCGATGGTCTGACGCTCTCCCGGTGCCAGTTCCCTGGTCTTGGCAAAGGCAATCAGTTCCCGGTCCGGCCGCTCCAGCGGCTCCTCCGCTCCGTGGAGGTAGATCTGGACCACCTCTTTGCCCGGGACGGCACCGGTGTTGGTGACGGTGACCTTGAAGTCGATGCCGCGTTCCGTCTGCCGGAAGTCTGATGCGGTACGGGCGAATGTCGTATAGCTCAGGCCGTAGCCGAAGGGATAGGCTGTATCCACGCCGAAGCTTGTGAAATAGCGGTATCCGACGTACAGCCCCTCCTGATACTCGGTGTAGCGCCGGTTGCCGATAGGCCGCACCACCGTTTCGCCGACGGGTACCATCTCATGGTTGCCCACGCCGCCCCAGTAGGGGATTTGATTTTCGTCACCGGTGTAGCTCTCAAAGCCGTCCGCCCAGGCGCCGAAGTTCTCCGAGGAGGGGATGTCCTTCCAGTTCTTCGCAATCGTATCGGTCAGTCTTCCGGAGGGATTTACATGTCCCATGAGGATATCGGCCGCCGCGTCTGCGCCCTCCTGGCCGGGGATCCAGACCATCAGAACGCCATCGGGCCGGTAGGTGTCCACCCAGTTCATGTCGATGGTGCCGCAGATGTTCAGCAGCACGATGACCGTCTTGAAATGCGCCCGGACAGCGCGAAGGAGGGCGTGCTCTTCCTCGGAGAGATAGTAGTCGCCCTGTTCCAGCTTCCGATCTCTCCCTTCTCCCGCCAGCCGGGCAAAGGAGACGATGGCAGCGTCGTTCCGGTCTGCCGCCGCTTTAACTGCGGCCTCCGGGAGCACCAGCTCGGGAATGGTGCCCCGGCGCATGTGAGGCGGCTCTTTTTCCACCTTTTTCTGCTCCGCGGCGCAGTAGTCCGCATAGAGGGAGAGCAGGGGCTGATCCACCGCCGCTCCCGCGTTCTCCATGGCCTCGGGCAGCTTCACCACATAGTCGGCGAAGGTGGAGCCGGAGCCGGAGCCGCCGTGGAGGAAGCCAATCTGTCCCACCCCGAACAGGGCGACCTTTGCGCCCGGCTTCAGGGGCAGCGCGCCGTTGTTTTCCAGCAGTACCATGCCCTCCGACGCCACCTGACGGCCCAGCGCGATGCGTGTCTGCTCCTCTTTCGTATAGTTTTCATAGCCTTTTCCGAATTTCATGTGAAACCCTCCTCGGTTATAAGGACAGCCCCGGGTGACCGGGGCTGTTTTCGTGTCTGCTTACGCGGCCGTCTTGGCCAGAAATGCATCCATGCGCTGCATGGCGCGGTCATAGGCGGCCTGCTTGATGTCGATCATATCCTGCAGGCCCATGTCGTAGAGGGTGTCCACGAAGGAATCGAACTCCGCGTCGATGTCCCGGGTTCCCACGATAAACTCCAGCACAGTGCTGTCGCAGTAGGTGGAGAGATCGGACTCAATGGAGGCGTATTCCCCGGACTCCTCGGTGGTCATGGTGGCGTAGGTGGGATAGGTGTAGGCGCAGTCGGAGAGGTTCTTCAGGTCTTCAAATACCTGCCATTGGTTGTCGTTGAAGTCATAGAAGCTCTTGGACTGGTCGTTGATGTAGGGGAAGAAACCGGTGGCGGCGTTGGAGGCATACACATAGCTGGCAAAGAAGTAGCTCAGGCCGTCAGGGTTGTTGGTGATCAGATCGGTATACTGGGGCTTGCCGTCCACCATGGTGTAGGTCTCGCCCTCCACACCATAGTTGGTCAGAAGGTATCCCTCGTCGGAGTACAGGTACTCCACCAGCTCCAGCAGAGGCTCGATATCATCGCACTCGGTGGAGAAGGCCCAGGGATCGTCGTCCTTCATGGTGTCGGTCAGGGTATCGGGACCCAGGTGATTCTCCACGTTGCCACTTGCGGAAACATAGGGCATGACCCGCATCTCAAAGGCGTCGTCAGAGACATTCATCACGATGTCAGAGGTGTTGTTGGCGCCCACTGCCACCAGAGAGTTGGTGCCCAGACCGAAGTTCAGACGGGCCTCGCTGTTGAGATCCGCAGCGGTGTCCGCGAAGAAGTCCTGAGAGATAATCTGCTCGGTGTACAGCTGGTTCATGAACTTCAGGTAGTCCTTGAAGGCGGGCTGCGCCAGACCGTATTCCACCTGGCCATCCACGACCTCGTAGCCGCCCAGGGAGATGTTGTCGCCCATGGCCAGATCACCTGCCAGACCGTCGGTGGAGACCATGTTGTAGATGGCGCCCTTTTCGTCAAGCGCCTTGCTGAGATAGTCATGCAGATCATCGTAGGACTTGGGCATGTCCATGCCGAACTCGTCCAGCCAGTCGCCGCGGAGCACGGGACCGATGACCTCCTGGCCAACCTCGGGATAGAGGATGCAGATGGTGGGCAGGTAACCGGAGTCGGTGTAGGCCCGCATCATGGTGTTGGTGTTCTCGGTGAGCTTGGACCAGTAAATGGGGCACTTCTCGGGGATTACGTCAGCCAGATCCTGGATGATACCCTCTTCCACGGCGCCCTCCAGGCCCGTGTTGTAGAAGCTCATGGAGGAAATAATGTCCGTGTAATCGCCGCCGGCGATCATCAGGTTGAAGTTGTCCTGTTCGGCGGCGCCGTTAGCGGCAGTGACATCAAAGTGGATGTTGGTGATTTCCTGCATCTTGTCCAGCACCAGCATGCCCTCCATGGTCTCCACGTTGACCAGATCCGCCGCAAAGGGCGCGTAGGTCATCCAGATGGAGTAGGTCAGGGGCTCCTCGGAGATGGGAATGGTGTAGGAGGGGCCGGCAGGCTCCGCGTCCTCTTCTGCAGAGGCTTCCGCAGCGGCAACGGGCACGTCGGGCACAAACAGATCGTCCGCAGCGGACTCCGCTTCTGCGGCGGCGGAGGCGGTTTCACTTCCGGCGGCCGGAGCGCTTGTGCTGTTTCCGCAGCCTGCCAGAATGCCCAGAATCATGGCCAGAGCCAGAAGCAGGGCAGGGATGCTCATCTTTTTCATAGCATTGTCTCCTTTTCGTATATTTGGTTTTTCTCTGAATCTATCATAAGAAAAATCACAAAAAAATGGAATGGACAAATCCATAGAAAATATGGATTATTTATAGATAATGGGATAAGAGTATGGACAAAATCGGCGTTACGCAGTAATATTTTCATGGGGTGATACGGATGCGGCAACCGGAAACATACGCGGAACTGCTGGAGCTTGTTGTGAAATATCAAAGCAGATTGCGCCGGCAGCTTCTGATCGACATCTTCAACAACAAGAATATCCATGGCAGCACCCTGGAGGAAGTGGCGGAATACTACGGGTTTGAATTTGTGTCCCGGCGCTTCACATTTCTGGTGCTCAACTTTGTGGACCGGCTGACTGGTTCGTCCATGCGGAAAGCACAGGCGATGATTCGGGCCGCGGAACTGCTGGAACAATCTCTTCTGGCGCAGATCCCGGAGGGAGCGGTTTGCCCGACGGATGACCTGCTGCTTTGCCTGATCAATCTGGAGGAGGGAGCGGAGCTGTCCGGGTACAGGAGCCTGCTGGATGAGAGCTTTTCCCTGCTGCGCTCTGACGAGCTGCTGAATCATTTTTACAGCGTCATGGGCGTGGGGATTCCCTGTGATGATATCGCGATGCTGCGCGCCTGCTTTGACTCCGCCGTGGGCGCGACGCAATACGGTGTATTATATGGTTACGACAAATGGTACCCGGCCGTCAGCACCGAGGCCTCCCACCTGCGGAGCGTCCCCATTTCTCCCAGGCGTCTGTCCGCCCTGCAAACCGCCCTGGGGAGCCGCAGCGAGGAGATGCTGGAAACCTGGGTGCGGGATACCTTTTCTCGGGCAGGGCAGTTATTTGACGAGGATCCTACCTATGCCTATCTCCTGCCAAGAAACATCGCTCAGAGGGCCCATGCGCTCTCGGCAGGCTCGGCCGGCGCGGAGATCCTTGCCCATGCGGGGGACCGGCTGGATTCCTGTATCTCCCTGGAACAGGAGCAGCAGGCCCTGATCGAACTGTTCCGTCAGTTCTGCGCGGCAGACCGCCGGGAGGTGAATCCGGCTGTGATCCTGGTCCAGAACTATCTCCAATACCACTTTCATGAACCAATCACGCTGGAAACTCTGGGCAGTCTGACGGATTTGAACCCGCAGTATCTCAGCGTCATGTTCAAGAAGGAAACCGGCTGCTCTGTTACCGAGTACATCAGGCAGCTCCGCATCACCACAGCCCAGGAATTACTGCGCAGCACAAGCATGTCTGTTGGACAGATCGCAGAGACGGTAGGCTATGAGGACCCGCTGTATTTCAGCAGAGTCTTTCAGAAGAAAGTGCATCAATCCCCGCGGAAATACCGAAACGGAACAAAGTAGAACACACAGGTTTTTGCACGTACAGACCAACAAAAGCCGCTGCCCGAAATTCAGGCAGCGGTTTTGCTTTTATGGTCTTGATGTTTTCCTCATGCAATCACATGGACCTTTGTCGAGATCAGTGTCACATCCGCCATTTCATCTTTGCCCTGTGATGCTTCCCGATACCAGCCTGCGTGCTCCACATCCTGATAGACGCCGCTCCACCCGGCGGTCAGCGACCTGGTCTCCAAACGATTTGAAAGGACGAAGCTCATCTCGTGCCCCTGCTTGTCCAGGAAGGCCGCTGTGGGCATCCCAGCCGCATCCATCTGCGGCAGCAGCTCGATGGAATAGTCGCTGGGCGCACCAATTGCGGAGAGAACCAGCGTGAACAGCAGCCCGCAGGGCCTGTCAAATACATTGCCCAGAGTCTCAAGCACAATGTCTGCTCCGCGATCCGTTTCCAGCATGGACAGACTGTACCCCGCCGGGAGCACCGAATCCCTCCGGTCCGCCGTTTCCACAGTAAATGCGCCTTTGTCAAAAACCAGAGAGAAAGCCATCTTCTGCATCCCATAGCACTTCTCCATGGACACCGGGATGCGGATGGTATCGCCGCGCTTGACCCTGAGATCACAACGCTCCAGGCCGTAGTCGTCCAGACGGATGGTGCCGCCTCGGTCTTTGCAGTTGGTGTTGGGCATCATGGCGGGCGGATTGCTCTCGTCCTCGCGGAGCTCCACCCCCAGATAGGTCAGTTTCTCCGCCTGATGATAGGTATAGCCCAGGGCGATCTTTCCCTCGAACCAGCCGATGTCGCTGGACTGTCCGGCATATTTGCTGCCATAGTAGTCGAAATCCGCGTACAGATCCCGGAAGGTGTGGGTCCGCAGAGTGCCCTCGCAGCAGCCCCGGAAGAAATTCCGCAGGGCAGCGGTGGCCCGGCCGGGATACTGGAGATAGTAGCGGTAGAGCTCCATGTAGTCCCGGCACTCCCCAAAGGTTCCGGCATTGTTGAAGCACAGCAGACCGCTGTTGGCCCCCAGCATGCAGTTGATCTCGTACATGTAGGAGGTGACCCCATAGCCGTCGGTGATGACCATGCCGTCAAAGCCCCACTCCTTCCGGAGGAGATCCACCGTAAGATGCGTATTGCCGCAGGCGTTGACGGTGCCCACCCTGCCCAGAGAGGTCATGATGCCCTTGGCTCCGCCGATCTTGATGGCGTGCTCAAAGGCCGCAAAGTAGTTCTCCCGCAGGGCCTGTTCATTGGCGAAGACCACAAGGCCCTCCCGGGAGACCTCCTGATCGTTGCAGGCGAAGTGCTTCATACAGACGTTGACGCCGCCCTCTTCGAGACCCTTCGTGAAGTATCCGCAGATCCAGCCCGCCAGATGGGCGTCCTCGGAGTAGTAGTTGTTGTTCTTCCCGGCCAGGCAGGTCCGGTGGAGGTTGTTGCCCGGGGCATAAAACCAGGAGGTGCCGTTTTCCCCGGATGCCGCCGCTTCCCGGGCAAGGGCCAGACCGAACTGCTCACACAGTTCCTTGTTGAACGTACAGGCCAGGATGGGATCGCCGTATTCGGTGGTCCGGCCCATCTTCACCGGATTGTTGGTGCCGATCTGGCCCGGCGTGTCAGCGGAGAAAGTCCGGGGGATGCCATACTCCAAGAGAGAAGGAATGTCAAAGCCGCTGTGGTAGAACCGGCAGAGCATCTCATGGACGCTCAGCTGATCGAGAAAGTGATCCCAGACCAGGTCATCACTCCACTCCGCCACTTCGATGCCGGTCTGGGCCTTCAGGGCGGCGAGATCGTGATAGCGCCCGCTGTCCCGATCCTTCAGGTAGGCGTACACGTCCTGGAGCATAAAGTTCTTCTGGCTGCCGTCTGCGTCCCGGTAGACTGCGCCGGTGACAGGGGCGGGGATGTCCTCCTCGTAGAGGTGCACGTCCGTGCCGTCCATTTCAAAAAAGGAACTGAGCCCCCGGGTTTCGAGGTCCAGGATCTGATCTGTTTCCCGTGTGATCTCGTCCAGCACCTTGACCTCCGGATCGGTGCCGGGGGCCACGGTGGGGACTCCGGCCACGTCGATCCGGTGGAGATAGACGATGTGTTCCTTCTCCGTGCCTCTGGCGTCATAGCGGTAGCCGTCCTTTTCACTGCCGGTGAAGAGATTCCGGTAGGGCGTCCCGGTGACCTCGTCCTCGGTGAAGAGCATATCCTCCCGGAGCATCCAGCTGCGAGTGGCAGCGGGTGCGGTGTGGGCGCGGTTGGCATTGGCTGCGATTTGGAACTTATAGTCTCCCGGCTCCAGCACATAACAGCCAGTCACGTCCGACCAGCAGGCCACATCCCGGGCATTCCAGACGAGGGTCACCGTATTGCTTTCCCCGGGCTCGATCAGCGCAGTCTTTTCAAAGGCGCAGAGGGAGACCAGCGGCTTTTCCAGGTTGTACGGTCCGTCTGCGTAATAGGGCGGTAGCACATAGACCTGCACCACGTCCTTGCCGGGCCTGTCTCCGATATTGGTGACCGTCACGTCCACCCGGAACTGGAGCTCCCCATATTCGTTTTTCACAGAACGCAGCGGTCCCGCGTCCCAACGGCAGGAGGTATAGCTCAGACCGTAACCGAAGGGGTAGACCACCTTTTCCGGGCAGAAGGTCTCAAAATACTTGTAGCCCAGGTAAACGCCCTCTTTATAGGCCACGAAATTGTGTCCGTAGATATACCGGTGTTCCCCGGTGGATTCCCTGCTGAACACCAGACCGCCGCAGCAGCGGGAGGCGGGGTTGTCGTCAAAGTCGCAGACGATCTCGTCCATGAGCCGGCCGGAGGGATTCACCTCGCCATAGAGCAGGTTCAGCAGGGCCTCTTTTCCCCGGTCGCCTGGCCGGTCGCTGGTATAGAACACGCCGCCGATTTTCTCTGCGGAAATGGGATAGACATGGGGTGCGGGATTTCCGTTTCCGTCCAGATAACGGAGCTCCACCCGGCTGTCAAAGTCCGGCAGGACCTCCTGACCAATATTGTTGGAGTAGACCCCGCCGCCGTAGGTGTACATATAGTATTTCTGTGCAGTATCCCGGACCAGAAATTCCCCGTCGATGACGCTGTTGGTGGCAAGGACCACGATGGTTTTTGCAAAATTCTTTGTGCAGTAGGACAGCATGGCAGCCTCGCCCTCGGAGAGGGTTTCGTCGCCCTTCTCATGGTCGGCTCCTTCGCCGCCGTGGCGGTGCAGCACTACAATGGCGGTGTCGGAGAAGGCTTTCGCCTGCTCCAGCAGCTTTTCGTCCACCGGCGCGACCCGGACGGAGCCGTCCTGGTTCAGGACCTCGTGTCCAATGAAGGGCTCGTGGTCCAGATTTCCCATACCGCCGAACATACCGGTGGAGGTGCGGCTTTGGCGGACATAGGTATTGGTCTCCGCATCCCAGCCGGAGCCGGTGTAGCCTGCGTCCCGGGTCTTGTAACCCGCGTAGGAGTTCCACAGTTCCCGGTTGATTTCCACACCCTGTTCACTGCAGAGAGCAGGATCGAAAACCAGCTTGGCGTATCGGCCAAAGATGTTGAGCTTTCTCCCGGTCAGCGGCAGGACGCCCGTGTTCTTCAGCAGCACGAAGCCCTCCTCGGCAGTCTGCTGCTGCAGGGCCTGGGCGGCCCCATGGCGCTCCAGGTACAGTGGCGTGTCCGGATCCACGAAGGCCGACTGCATGGGCGGCATCTCCGGGGGATCATCGGACTCCATCTTCTTTTTCATTTCCTCCGGGTCCATCACCACCGGCGACGGCGGCGGTGCGGGACGTTTTTTTCTCTGTTTCATAGCGAGGCCTCCTGTTCGCGCCTCATCCCGTCCGGGAGACGCTGTGATCTTGTTAGACAGGCTCCCATCCGGTTCCGTGCCGGATGGGAGCCTGCTCAGGTACTTTTACTTCTCAAGATACCGGGTCAGTGCAGCCTGGGAAATTTCCTGAAGCTCATCAAAGCCCATGGACTTGCAGGTGGCGACGTAGTTGTCCCACTCGGCGTCAATGTCCACCTGGCCGGTGATGGCCTTCAGACGGAACTCTTCCTGGTAGGTCTCCAGATCGGTCTGGAGCTCTGCCCGGCGATAGGACTCTTCCGTGGTATAGCTCAGCCAGTTCTGGTTGGGCATGGTTTCGTCGGCACTGTCGTAGGCGGCGGTCCAGGTGGGAACCGCGGCCTTCTGGGCGTCGTTGTAGGTCAGCTCCTGGGCTGCCAGGTCATTGAGGCACGGGAAGCCCGGGTTAATGTACAGGCTCTGGCACAGCTGCCAGTCAAAGCCCTGGGGGTTGTTCAGAATCAGATCGGTGAACTGGTAGTCGCCGTTTTCATCGATGGTGTAGGTCTCTCCCTCGATGCCGTAGTTCGCCATGACGAAGCCCTCGTCGGAGAACAGATAATCCATGTACTGGATGGCCAGACGGGGATCGGAGCAGTTAGTGGACATGGACAGGGAATACTTGTCTGCGGCGTACTGTCCGATGAAGCCGGTGTTCAGCTCCTGATCCGGCGTCAGCCGGACCTGGCCCATGGGCTGGAGATTGAAATCGGGGTTGTTGCTCATGAGATAGTAGCCGGCGATAGAGGCCACGTCTTCCACAAACATACCGCCGTTGTCAGACAGAACCACGCTCTGAGGAGGCTTGGTGTTGGAGTCCGTATAGGTGACAAAGTCCACATTCACAAAGCCCTTGTCATACCACTCATGGAGCTTTTTCAGCATATCTTTGGTGTTGTCTGTCAGAGCGTTTGAAACGATCTGTCCGTCCACGACTTTGTCACCTGCGTCATAGGCCCGGCTCAGCAGATCGCAGGTGCCCTCATAGAGCAGAACATACGGATCGGTGAGGCCATGATCCTTGAATGCGCCGAGCACATCGTCCAGCTCATCCACTGTCGTGGGGACTTCTTTGCCCACCGCGTCCAGGATGTCCTGCCGGATCCACATGCCCTGGTCAGTATAATAGGGGTCCTTGTAGATGCCGATCAGGGAGGGAACCTGACCCTCGTCGTTGACCACGGTCTTATAGAAGGTGGGATCCTCCATCATGATGCGGTAATAGTTGGCGGAATACTCCTCCAGATAGGGAAGCATATCTACCAGAATATCGTCCTCGATGGCCTTGGTGCCGCCGCCGGTGTAGTGGCTTGCGCCGCCCTGCATGAAGTCTGTCATGTCGCCGGTGGCACACATGAGCATAAAGTCAGTGGCGTCTGTCTCTGTAGAGACAGCGGTGATGTCCAAATGGATCCCGGTGATTTCCTCCATTTTGGCGAACATGGCGGCGTCCTGGGGCTCAGAGATCTCGTTGAGGAAGGGCGGCCACGCCTGCCAGTAGGTCAGGGTGGTGGGCTCGTCCACCAGAGGATAGGTGATCTCAGGGTACTCATGGGTGTCAGCGCCGGGCATTGTCTCTGCAGATGCCTCATCTTCGGCGGGAACAGCCTCTTCCGCGGGCGCTGCTTCCACGGTTTCTGCAGCTTCTTCCACTGCCTCGGCCGCCTCCGCTGCCGAACTGACCGCGTCAGACGCGGCGGCCTCTGCCGCAGAACCGGCAGCGCTTCCGCAGCCGGCAAATACCATGACCATCATGGCGGCAGCCAGCAGGATCGCAAGCAAACTCTTTTTCACGAAAAATACCTCCTTTGCGTTTTGTTTGCCTGATGCCATTATAAAATAGGAAAAAGTTTCCTCACAACCGGCAAAACCTCGGATCACCTATCAAAAACTAAAGTGAAGAGATATAAAAATCCCGGCTTTCCTTTTTCCGGATTTTTCGATATAATAACAATAGCAACAATCGGGAGGGATTCCTGTGAAAGTACCGGATCAAACCAATACGCTTATGGACGAGCGCGAACAGGAATTAGAGGATCTGCGGCGTGCGCTGGGCGGCGCCAACTGTGACCGTCGTGACCTGTATATCTCCCGGCTGCTGGGCGGCGGATATTTCCAGAGCGCACAGGAAGCGCTGGATACCGGGAAACAATATGACTTGAACTTCCCCAACCGGTATTTTCTGCTTCTCTCCGCCCGGCCTGAAACCTGGGGCGATCTGTTCACAACCGGACAGATGGACCGGATGGACAGCAACTTCATTCTCCGGAATACCCTGGAGGACGGACTTCCGGGCGCGGTCCAAGCCGCAGACATTCAGGGGAAGATGATTTGCATTGTGAATCTCACCGGACTGCCGGAATCGGGACTGCGGGGGATCGTACAGGATACCCGGCGGATCCTGGAGGTGCTGGAAACCGAGTTCGGCATCACGGTGACCGTAGCGGTCAGCCGGGTGTATGAAAACATTCAGGAACTGCCCCGGGCCATGGAGGATGTGAACCAGATCTACGAGTATCTGGCGTTTTTGGACGAGGACCGGCCGATCACCACCTTTGAGGAACTGACCCATGTCCATATGATGCCGTCGGACACCTCCTATCTGGAGCTGGAGAGCCGCCTGCTGGGCTGCATCCGGGCCTCGGACTTTGAACAGGCGGACCGGGTGATGCATGAACTGATCCAGGGAGAATTCGGGGATGCCAAGCCCACTATCGAAACTGTTCGATTCCGGGTCTACGGCGTAGTCAATACCATGTTGTATCTGATGAATGACATTCGGAATGTGGTGGGCCATGAACTGGTCAACCAGATAGATCCCGGTCCGCGACTGACTTCAGCCGGGAGCCTCAGTGAGATCGTGGAGGTCATGGACGATATCTTCTCCCAGCTCTCGGCGCATACCGCACAAAAACGGGAAGCCGCGTCCTCTCCGTGGGTGCAGGAGATCATGCCCTATGTGGACGAGAACTTCCGGGATTCGAATCTCAGCGTATCCTCGGTGGCGGATCATTTCGGCCTCTCCTCCACCTACTGTTCCAAGACCTTCCGGGATCGCTATGGGATCCGCCTGCCGGACTACATCCAGAGAAAGCGCCTGGAGGCGGTGAAGGAACTGCTCTGCGCCGGAAAGACCCTGGCCGCCATTGCCGAAGAGACAGGCTTTACAACCACCCTGACCCTGTCCCGCACCATTAAACGCTACGAGGGCACGACGCCAAACAAGCTGCGCGAAGCACTGATGGCGGAACAATCCAGATAGACAGGAAATTCCCCGGATGGCTTAAAAACCATCCGGGGAATTTCTATGTAGAAGCAATTGGAATCAAATCAATAGGAGAAGGTCTCGCTGAGCGTCGTATAGGGCTCCGGGATCTTCGGATACTCCGTGGGGATCCGTGTGCGGCTGTAGACGCTGTACTTGCCGGGACCGTCAGGCGGGCAGGCCATGCCGCCGCCCATGGAGGGGGCAACCTTCAGCTTCTTTCCGTCCTTTCCCACAGGAGCTTCTTTCTTTGCGGGCTTTGCCTCCTCGGGCGGGGGACCGCCGGGGCCGCCTGCAGGCGGGGGACCTCCGGGAGCGCCCATAGGCTTGGGCTCCGCCCAGCTCTGGCCGTAGTCCGCCATGATATCCATGCCGATCTGAATGTGCAGGAACTTCCACTCGCCGTTCTCCCAGACGAAGTCGGCGCCATACTTCTCCCACATCCAGCAGGCGGAGGCGGTGTCCTGGAGATAGTTCCGGCGGAGGGCGTAGCCGGGGGTGTACCACAGGCCCTTGGCACTCATGCCGTCCTCGGCGATCTCCACGATGGAGGTAGTCAGCGTGTGGACGGGCATCTCCACCAGACGGCGCACATCCATGTCCGGCTGCATCAGATCGTCCTTCAGCTCAGGCCGGGCCTCAATGATCTGCTCCCGCAGGGCAAGACCGGTGTCCCAGTGGCCTTCGCCGTAGTACAGGGACATGTGGGGCATGGACTTCCAGAAGCCGAAGTTCTGCTGCCAGGAGACCTCATCGGGCTGCTCCTTGGACCAGATGTCGGTGAGCTCGTTGGAATTCATATTGGCCGCATGATAGTAGCTGTGCAGGGCCATCAGATTTTCGATTTGGGGAATGGAGGCGATGCGATGGGCCTCCAGACTCAGGCCGTTAAACTTGTCCATCATCGTTCCTCCTTACAGGTATTTTTCGGGACCATAGCTGATCTCGGCGGTGTGGGTGGCATAGGGCCGGGGGAAGTGGGGCTCGTTGTGCCAGCCGTACTTGCAGTGATAGAGCTCCATGGGGATCGTGGGCTTGGGGAGCGCTTCCATGATCGCCATCATGGCCTTCCTGTTCTCCTCCGCCTGGGGATCCGGCTCCGCGCCGGGAGCCGGGCCGAACTTTCCGGTGAAGGGTTTGCCCGCCTCACAGCCCAGATCTGTTCCCACAAAGAAATGCCAGATCTTCCAGTCCTCGCCCTCCTTGATGAAGTCAACAGCATAGCGCTCGTGCATCCATTGCCCGCTGGCCTTTCCGTCGGGGCCGGCGTTGGTGACCTGTCCCAGAGAGTACCACATGCCCTGGGCGGTCTTGCCGTCGTTGGCCACCTGAATCAGCGGCGTGGTCAGAGAGTGCATCAAAAGCGCACCAAGCTGGAAGTTTTCTTTTTTGACTTCTATCTTCGGGTTTGCCTTGGCCATCAGCTTGAGTGTGGCCTCATCCTGGACCTCTTTCGCGTCGGCATAGTAGTTGTACATGGTCTCCCGGCCTACCCAGAAGCCCATATTGTTGCCCCAGGAGATGTCGTCACGCTGGGACCAGATCTCGTCCAGTTCCGCCCGATGGTCGCCCAGCGCATGATGATAAGCGTGGCGGCCCATGACGTTCTTGATCATATAGATATCATAAGCACTCTGCAGCGCTTCGTAGTCTGTCATATCGGTTCCTCCTTAGTCTTGTCGGAATCCTTTATGTCGGCCTGATCCGAACTTAGCATAGCATACCGGAAACAGCGCCGTAAACTGGCAAAACCTCAGATTACCTATCAAAACCGCAACTCCGCACAAATCTTGCAAATTGATAGGTCAGTTGCGGTTTTGTCTGTTTTCAGATTTCTTTGGAACTTCTATAATAGAACCATCCGAATAGGGAATCTCTGCGGTCTGATCCAAAATTCCGAAGGAGGTATTCCTATGAGTTATACAGCGGAGCAGCTTGCCTCCCGGATCCGGAACATCCGGGCCGTGGAGAACGTGATGAGCAAGTATGCGTTCCTGACCTATTACAAGCGCTACTATGAGGCGGTGGAAAAATACTGGACGGACCAGAACACCACCCTGACCACCAACGATCAGAAGATCGAAGGATATGCCGCGGTTCGCGGCTTCCTTGTGGACAAGGGCGAGGAGCAGACCCGGAAGGACAACGATGTGATGCGCAGGCTCTATCCCGACGAATTTGCCGGCAAGAAGGACAGCGAGATGTGGGGCGCCGGCTCTGCCATGGTCCACACCATCACCACCCCGGTCATCGAGCTGGCAGAGGACGAAAAGACCGCAAAAGGTATGTTCTACTCTCTCGGCTCCTGCACCGAAATCGACCGGTCGAAGGGCCCCAAGGCCTACTGGGTCTGGGAGAAGTACGCGGTGGATTTCGTCAGGGAAGCGGACGGCTGGAAAATCTGGCATATGGTCACTATGACCGACTTCAAGACTCCGGTAGGGGAGAACTGGGCCAATGTGAACCTGGCGCCCACCGGCGCATACTATGCCGCCTATACCCCGGAGATCACGCCTCAGGCGGGCGTCCCCGTGCCGAAGCCCTACGGCACCTTCTCCGAGACCTTCAGCTACTGATATGTATTTTCGTTGCCGGGAAGGTTCTGCCCTCCCGGCAATTTTGAAAGGAATGATTCGATGAACAAAGCCAATCTTTCGGCGGAAGAATTGGTGGGCCGCTGGGAAGAGCGACGGGAGATCAAAAATCTCATGGGACGGTATGCGGTCTCCTTCCTGCTGAAAAAAGAAGCGTCCATGTTTGCGGATTTCTGGGCTGCCCGGGAGGACGTCTGCATGGGTCTCAACGACGGCTGGTATGTGGGCCGGGAGGCCATCGCAAACTGGTTCGCCGCCATTGACAGAGCCACGGCCCTGAAAGCGGAACTGCTCAAGGCCGATCTGCCGGACAAGCTGGAGGGGCAGGATTTAAAGGACCTCTATGGCATCGGAGACTTTGACGTGAAGCCTCTGGGTACCCCGGTCATTGAACTGGCGGACGATCTGAAAACCGCCAAGGGCATCTGGTACTCCCAGGGCTCCAAGGCCGATGTGACCGAGAGCGGCCCCGTCTCCTACTGGACCTTCGGTGTGTTTGCCGTGGACTTCGTCCGGGAAGACGAACAGTGGAAGATCTGGCACCTCCAGTATCTGGAGAACATCAAGACCCTATGCGGCCAGAGCTGGGCGGAGCCGGAGAAGCCCTTCCCCGAATTGGAAGCGTTTGCAGTCCTCAAGGATCTCAAACTCCCGGAGCCTACGGAAAAGGTAACGCTGATGGAGTACTATTCTCCGAAAAAGCCCATGGCCCGGTTCCCGCTGCCCCCGGTGCCCTATGACACGTTTGTAAACACATTCAGCTACGGCTATGAGAAGGAGGTCTGACCGTGAATACGAAGGTTTTTTCCGATGACGAGCAGATCCGCCGTGTCTGGGACATGGAGGAGGTCAAGGACCTGATGGCCCGCAGGGCCTATATGTACATGCAGGATATGCGCCGGCAGGAGATCGAGATGCTCTGGGTGCAGAAGCCGGAGAACAGGGAGACGGCTGTGTTCGGCTCCAACTGGGGCTTTTATCTGGGCCTCGACAACATCTCCGCCTGGTATGTTGGAGAACACGGCAACCTGCGCCAGAAGCAGCTGGACGAAATCAGCAAGAACGATCCCGCTGTGGAGAATAAACCGGAGAACCTGGGCTTCGGCTCCGCCATTGCCGCGCCCCTGTCCACTGCCCTGGTGGAGATCGCCGGGGACGGCAAGACCGCCCAGGGCCTGTGGTACTCCATCGGCCAGCGGACGGACCCCAATGGGGACGGCACCGCCTCGGCCTACTGGGTCTGCGGAAAGATCGGTGCGGACTTCATGAAAGAGGACGGCCAGTGGAAGATCTGGCGGGTAGTGGAGGCGCCCGACATCATCGTCACCCCGGGCGACGCGGTTGCAAACCAGAGCGTGTTCTGGGAGGAGGGCGCGAACCTGATGGAGAATCTGTTCGGAACGCCCACGGTCTCCGTGACCGCCCACGATCCGACCTTTAACTGGAGCGACGATTTCCCCCACGCCCCCAAAGCCTACTATACCTATGACCCGAAGAACGGCTGCTGCCCCGAGGGCGTACTGAATGATTGGAGGCCCTACTGATGAAAACACATCTTTCTCTTTCCCAGCGCATCCACAACGCGGTGGGCTCCCAGCAGGCTGAGAACATCCACGCCCGCCATTCCTATCTCCACGGCAAGAGCTTTGCCAAGGAGGAGTGGGGACAGATCTGGAGCCGCAGCGACGACTGCTCCTGGGCCCACGCTTTCGGCCGCTGGCGCGGCTTTGAGAACGTCTGGTACGGCTCCGTAACCTGTTACGATGCGGCCTGCTTCTCCCGGTTCACCCAAATCTATGAGATCTACCCCCAGGTGGGCGGCATGGATCCCCGGCCTCTGAGTGAGGTTTCCTGCCACACGCTGGTGACGGACATCATTGAGGTGGCCGACGACGGCAAGACTGCCCGGGCCTACTTCCTGACGCCGGGCCTGATCTACTCCACCCTCAACGGCAACCAGAAGAAGCGCTGCGCCTACCTCTGGGAGCGCTACGGTGCGGACTTTGTCTTCGAGGATGGCCAGTGGCTGTTCCTGCATGAGCAAGTCTGCCCGGATATTTTCGGCAACCTGGACGATGGAAACTGGGCCCACCAGAAGTATGACATGCTCAAGAACCCGCCGCCTCCGCCTCCGTCCGGCGCAATGCCTCCGAAGAAGGATCAGCGGCTCCAGGATCCCGGCCCGCTGCACAAGGACTGGACGCCCATCCAGCCGGTGCAGGACACGGTGCCCTGGCCGGTACCCTACGTGACCATGGACGACGACAACACCTACACCAAACGCAGATAAAAAAGAATCGCCGCGAAACGAATCGCTTCGTTTCGCGGCGTTTATATTCCCGAGCGGTCCGGAGGCAAGGCTGCTGAACTCCTCCAGCTCCAGATCCCGGGCACAGGCGCGCGCCGGATGTTCCTCCTCTGCCCTGGCAGGTGAGTAATTGACTACGTCACCTTGAAAATTGATTTTCCAGTTCAGGTTTTGACGATTGGAAGGGGCCATTTCCCTCTGGTATAATATTGCTGATGCTATGACCAAATTTCTTGCCATGGCAGATCATTTTGAAAGGAAGGATGAATCCATGAAATCAAGAATTTGGGTACTCCTGCTTAGTATAGCTATACTCACTAGCTGTCTGGCCGGATGCGGGAACAGCGAAGCGCCAGCTTCTGCTCCAGAGCCGGCGGAAGCCTCCCAGGAAAGCGCGGCCGAAGCCCCGGCGCAGGAACTGGAAGCTCCAGCGGAACCCCAGGAAAACGAACCCGCGGAAGCACTTGAAGCGGAGCCGGAGGAATCCGAGGAGGAGGCGCCTGCAGAACCGGAGTTCACCATCTCCTATCCCCTGGAGGACGGCGGCACCTTTGACGTGCTCTATGCCAAGCCCACCATTCTGGAGGCCACTGTGATGAACGGCGTAGACTATGATTTCTCCGAGGTCTATCCGGACATGATCGAAGCCACCGGCGTAGAGCTCATCTGGCAGAGCGTCTCAGAGCAGGCCTGGGAAACCCAGATCAGTCTGATCATCGCCGCTGGGGACTACCCCGATGCCTGCGCCGACCGGATCAACTACACCACCGGAAACATCGGCCTGATCCAGGACGAAGTCATGCTGGATCTTGCGGATATGATCCCGGAGCACATGCCCAACTATTACGCCTTGCTTCAAAAAGACAAGGCCTTTGCCGACTGTGTTTACAACTCCGACGGCACACTGACCCAGATCTCCTCCCGGGGCAGCACCTTCATCAACAACGGTCTGAACATCCGGCAGGACTGGCTCGACGAGTTGGGCTTCGACACGCCTACCACCGTGGATGAACTCACAGATTTCCTGCTGGCCTGCAAGGACAAATACGATCTGACCAATCCCTATCTGGTGCTGGCGGATCTGAACATCGGCCTGAACCGCGCTTTTAACGTCAAGGCCGAGGGTGACCGTATGGGCTATCAGCTGGCCGAGGAGGGCAGCGACGAGATCGTCTGGTCCGGCACCACCCAGAACTTCCGGGACTATGTGGAGTTCCTGCGGAACTGGTATGAGATCGGCATCTTCAACGACGACTATCTGAATATCTCCAACCAGAACGGCAACGTCCAGTCCACCTATATGGCCGGCAACACCGCCGCATGGAACTCTGACTGTGCCGCGCTGCTCGATGACTCCGTCGATGGTGTGCCTGTGCCGGATCTGAAGATTTACAACGATGAAACCACCAATATCTCCGGCATTACTGATCAGGAAAAAGTCGCTCAGACCGGACATATGATGGTGTTCAATAGCTGTGAGCGCCCGGAGACGTTCCTGGAGTTCCTGGACTACTTCTTTACCGACGAGGGCAACCTCCTGGCAAACTGGGGCGTGGTGGACAAGACCTTTGTCTATGACGAAAGCGGCAAGCCCACCTACTCCGATGCGGTATGGGCCGACACTGACTGCTTCTTCTTCCTGCTCCGCAGCGCCAAGTACGGTCTGTACTGGGCACCCTGCGACTTCGATGTGAACCTGATGATCGCAGACTACACCCCGGAGCAGTATGATGCGGTGGATATGTGGGTGGCCACCCGCGGCTCCTACCTGTGCTATCCGCCCAACTTCCAGCTCAGTACCGAGGATCGGGATATTGTGAACCAGTACGAGAACGATTGCAGCACCTACTTCTGGGAGCATGTCTACAAGGTCATCGCCGGTCAGGAGACTATGGAGGACTTCGATACCGCTGTGCAGACCGCTCTGGACATGGGGATGACAGAGATCGTGGATGCCTATAACCGGTCTTATCAGGACTATCTGGCACAAAACGGCTGATTCCGTTTGCACAGGAAAAGAGAATCTCCAACCGGATAAAAAGGGGAATTTGCAAATGAACAGACTCGAAAACAAGGTAGCCATCATCACCGGAGGAAACTCCGGCATCGGGAAAAAGACAGCAGAGATCTTCTGCAAAGAGGGGGCCAAGGTGGTCATCGCCGCCCGCCGCACAGAAGAGAACCGGAAGACCGTGGAGGAGATCAGCGCCCTGGGTGGGGAGATCTCCGCAGTGGATGCGGATCTGACCACCACGGAGGGCTGTCACAGGGTTGTGGATTACACCATCGAAAAGTACGGGCGCATTGACATTCTGGTGAATAACGCGGGCATCGCAGATAAGCACATGCCCATCGATCTTTGCACCGAGGAATGGTATGACGAGGTCTGCAAGATCGACCAGTACGCCGTGTACTATATGAGCAAATATGCCCTGGAGCACATGGTCAGGGCGGGAAAGGGCTCTATCGTCAACGTGTCCTCCATCGGCTCTCAGGGCGTTGCGGGCATCTCCTACAGCGCCGCCAAGGCCGCAGTGAATGCGATGACGAAGAATATTGCCATCCAGTTCTCTGCCACAGACATCCGCTGCAATGCCGTGGGCCCCGGCCCCACGCCCACTCCGCTCAATGCACCGGAGGCGGCACTGCATTTCAATCAGGATTTTGCCGCGCTGTGCGGAAAACATATTGATATTACACTGCCGGAGGCCCAGACTGAGGATCAGGCATACGCCATTTTGTTCCTGGCTTCCGATGAAGCCAGGGCGATCACCGGGCAGATTCTGTATGTGGATCATGGTACGACCATGTACTGACAGGCAGACTTGATATGGAACGGCAAGGCCCCCGGACGAAGGCTCGTCCGGGGGCATTTTCCAGCGCTTATTCGTTAGAAAGGTATTCGTCCAGAGCATCCTGATAGATGGCGATGGCGTCATCCACGCCCATATCATGGAGGCCCTGAAGGAAGGCGTCATAGGTGTCCATGGGAATGGAACCGGTGATGAATCCCAGCAGGTTTTCGTCCACGCTGGTCTCCACGTCGCTCATAATCGCTGCAGCGGCTACGCTGTCTTCCTCCGTCAGAGTAAAGGCGCTGGGCAGGATCCATGCGGAGTCCGCCGCGTTGGTCCACAGCTCAATGGTGGAGAGCTGGTTCTCGTCGTAGGCGTCCATGAACCGGGTCTGAATATCCTGGTGGGGCAGCAGGGAGAACAGGGTGTACTTTTTCACCGCGAAGGACGTGATGGTCTCGGTGCTGTGGAGCACATTGTCGGACAGATGGGGCTGGCCGTCGTCACCGTAGTAGAAGCCCTCGCCTTCCACGCCGAAGTTGGCGTCCAGCGCGAACTCGTCGGAGTACATATAGTCGATATACGCCGCCATCAGGTCCAGATCCTCACAGGCGGTGGAGATGGAGAAGCCTTCGGAAATCCGGGAGGTCTCCTGGGCAAAGTGGGTCTTGTCCCCGGCGTTTTTGACCGGAGGCGCAAATCCCACCGTCTCGTAGCCCTCGGTCTCGATGCCGGAGGTAAACATGGGCCACATGCCCACATCTGCGGCGAACACACCCACGGTGCCGTCGGAGATCATGTCCGTGGGAGGTCCAAACAGGGCATAGAAGTCGGGGGCCAGCAGCCCCTCTTCAAACAGGCTGTGGGCATACTCTACATACTCCTTGAAGCCGTCCTCCAGAGGCCCGTATTTGATTTCTCCGTCCACCTGATAGAAGCCGTTCTGGATGCCGAACCCGCCGGCGATGGTGTTGTCGAAGCCGGAGGCGTCCATCAGGTAAGTGCCGCCGCCGTAAGCGCTGTGGAAGGCCAGAAGCATATCGTGGAACTGGTCCAGAGTTTCCGGTGCATCGAGATTCTGCTCCTTCAGCCAGTCGCCTCTGGTCGCCGGGCCACGCACCATGTCGCTGAACTGCTCGGTGGCGATCATGGGGAAGCGGTACATATTGCCGCCGGAGGTGTGCTCCACTGCGTCGGGATACTCGCGGAGGAGACGCTGATAGTTGGGCATGGTGGCGGCCATGTCGCTCAGATCAATGATAATCTCGTCGGTGATGGCCGCATCCGGGCCGGAGGAATAGAAGTCCTTCACCCCGTAGATCAGATCGCAGTACACGTTGGAGGCCACCATCAGGTTGAACAGCTCCGACGCGGTCTCAGTGCTGACGGAGGTGTAGTCGAGATGTACGTTCGTCGCGTCCTCCAGAAGATGATTTGCCGCGCAGTCCCAGGGACCTTCCATGTAGCCCACCAGCGGAGGCGGGAACACGTCCCAAATGGTGACGGTAGCGGTCTCGTCCAGGGGGAGACTCACTGCCAGCGGCGGGATCTCCACCGGCTCCGGCGCGGCTTCCTCCGGGGCGGCTTCCACGGCAGAAGAGGCTTCCTCAACGGGAGCGGCTTCCGGCGCAGGTGTGTTATCCTCCGGCTCCGCGGAGGCTTCTTCCACAGGCGCGGAAGCGCTTTCCGCGGGAGCGGCGGCATCTTGTGCGCCTTCTCCGCTTTGGCCGCAGGCGGTCAGCAGCCCCAGCACCATTGCAATGGCAAGCAGCAGGGACAGCACAGACAGCTTCTTTTTCATCATTGTGATACTCCTTTCTCAGTTTTATCTACGCTCATTGTACCGTCCTGCTTCCGCGGATCGCAACTGACAGAAACCCGGATAGCCTATCAAAAGGTAAACTGAGGCCGAAGGACGATCGGGCAAAAAGGACTCCGGACAGCCGTATAAACTGTCCGGAGTCCTTGCCACTCACTCGTTATTTGTTTCTGGCCACATAGTCTCCCACAATGCGCCCCAGGGTAATGGCGATGCCGATGGACACGCCTGCCACCGGGGTGGTGTACAGGATCGGGAACCGCTCGCCGGAGCAGTTGCCGGTAGCGTAGAGGCCGGGGATGGGCTCGTCATCGGCCTTGGCGATCACCTGCTGATGTTCATCCACCACCAGGCCGCAGACCGTCACCATCAGGAAGCCCACTTTCCGTTCATTTTCGCAGAAGGCATAGAAGGGACCTTTCTCAATGGGATGGAGCTGCCGGGGATCCTTGGCAAAGTCCTCGTCTTTTCCTTTGTGGGCCAGTTCATTGTACCGGGCCACGGAGGCGACAAAGTTCTCTTTGTCCGTGCCGGTGACGCCAAGCCGGTCTGCCAGTTCTTCGATGGTATTGGCGCAGGCCAGGTAGTTCGAGGGGCCTTTTTTCGCGCCCGGAGGACCCATGGGCCGCATCTCCACAAGGCCATTCTTTTCCACCTGCCGGAGCTGACGGGCGATCATATCCGCGCCGGAGGGCTCCACGGCGGTGTGGTCCAAAGTCTGGTATTCCAGTTCCTCCCGCCAGTTGCTGTCCCATACGGTATAGATCGCGCCCCTGGGCTGCCGGGCACCCTGAAGCCCTGCGCCCCAGTAGCCCATGATGCCCTCATTGGTGTAGCGCTTTCCGTGCTTGTTCAGGCGCAGGAAGGCACTGCCGTCCATGGGGCCACCGTTTCCGCCTACGCAGCACCACATGCCGCCTCTGGGACCCGGTTCCATCTTTCCGCCAGCCCACAGGCCCATCTGGATGCCTTTGCCCTTCCGGCCTGCAGGCTGGTAGGGAAACTTCTCGCCGTTTTCCGTCAGGTCGGCGTACTCATTGAGCAGATCCATGACCATCTGCTTGTTTCCGGAGAAATCTCCTGCTGCCAGAATCACGCCGTTTTTTGCCTTGAACCGGAAGTATTCCTTCTTGTAGTTCCGGCCGATCAGCGCCACCACCCGGCCGGTTTCGTCCTTCTCCAGGTATTCGCCGGTAATGCCGAATACGAACTGACCGCCCATGTCCCGGATCATGCCGTGGGTAAACTGGATCGACTCCGTCATGCTCAGGGGGTTGCCGGGCATCTTCGGAGGTTCGCCGTCCTTTCCCTCCTGGGGAGGAGGATCGCCGGGACCGTCCTCGTCCATCTCCGGGGGAGGTCCCATCTTGGAAAAGTCAAATTTCGAGTTCCGGAAAATAGCGGTGCCCACATAGTTCCTGTAGCCGTTCAACTCGCCTTCAAAGTGCTTGGGCCAGGGGTTCATGAAGGTCATTACGTGCTTCATTTCCTCCGGCAGCGGGTTGATGTACCAGTCAAAGGTGGAGCCTGTATTGTAGGCGAACTGCCGCACCAGGGCAGGGTTGGCCCGGTTCAGGCTCCGACGCTGCCAGTCGGCGATGATGTCCACCGGATCTACCTCCGGTGCGCCGCGCTTCTTCATGAATTCTGAGTTTACCGAACCATACTGGGCTCCGAAGCACTGGAAATTCTTCTCCTGCTGCTGTTCCACCACCAGAACGCTGGCTCCGGCCTCGGCGGCGGCTCTTGCGGCAGCGGTGCCGGAATAACCTGCGCCAAGGATTACCACATCGGCAGTATAGGTCTTTACGATCTGATCCTCCGGAACAGGTTCCATGGGAATGGCCCACTGGGGAATGCTGGTCATAGGTTCACGCCCTTTCTCACGTTGTGTATCCAATGATATCCAATCTATGGTTAAAACACAACTGACAGTATCTGAACTGAACTATCAATTTGCCAACAAAAAGAGTAAATTCAGTCCGGGAAGTATGTTACAGCAAGCAGAGTGACACTGCACAACAGGTAGTCATTTATGCGGCAGGATACAGACATGGCGGCCTGCCAGCCGCCATGTTTCTATTGGGGAAACAGCATGGAATCAGTCCTCGTCCAGCCCGTAATATACGCCGACTACCTGATTGTCAGCATCGAAGTAGAAGCGAATGAACGCGTGGTCTGCGGAATCTGTATAAGTAATTATATATGTGGCATCGGGAACATAGTTTTTCACATAGGTATCCTGTGGATCAACGTCGGAGCGGCTGCCTTCTCCATAAACAGCTTCTACATCGTTCAGAGTGTCGTATATATGAATCCCTCGGTCGGTACAGATCGCGCCTTCAACTGTTGCGTCATATTCCGGGTCATAGTAGATGAAATTGTGAGGCAAGCTCGATGTGCGCAAGTATTCAAGTTCGTTTACGGACTCTAACGATCCATCCCCATTAAAATCTCCGGTTGCATTGAAATCCTCAAAGTTTAGTTCTGAAAGGGAGGTACCTGACGATCCGCCGCCGGACGACTGTGGATCGTCACTGGGCGGTTCAGAAGATGGAACCGGTTCCGCTGCAGCTGCAGTGGCTGCGGCGGCTTTTTGCTGCTCTGCAGCTTCCTTCTCTTGCACGGTCATCCGTTCTGAATCTATGGTGAAAACTTCATTTCCGTCCAGATCAATAAAGCTGTAGTTAAACGCATCGGTTTTCACTAAGGCCAGGTCATCTGAGTAAGGATAGATAGTGTTATAGGACCAAGGCAGCTCCTGACCGCTCAGATCAAAGTAGTATCCGTCCTGATAGGTGCCGAAAGTGAAAGCATAATACTCCGCATAAATAGCCTTAGTCAGCACAAATCGGTCATTCACCACAAAAGCACAATAGTCGGTGGACGTCTTGGCGAAGGATGGATATTTTACCGGTTCAAATACACGGTTTCCGTTTGTGTCGATTACAGTGAAATAGGGAGCGCCATCGGGATTCTTGACAGCAAGAAAACAATATCCATTCTTGTAGACTGGGAAACAGTCGTTTAACAGCGTGTACTCTGACAGGTCAACAACCACGTTTCCGCGTTCATCCGTAAAGCCCCTGCGAGCCTGGTCATAGATCAGATTATCCTGATGGGCGCGATTGTATTCGTCCTGCCACTGCCAAACTATTTGCGCTTCCGGGTGCCAGTCTTCCACATCATCATCCATGTTGTAAATTTCATACCATGAATCTTTGCCGCAATTCACAATTTCGCCGGTTTCCAGGCGAATGGCATATATGTTTTCGTCCTCCTGTGATTTCCAAAAGGCAAAACAATCGTCTGCGCGAAGGTTGATGGCTCCATCGATCGGCTCCAGAAGCCAAGTGCCGTCCGGATTCAAAATGCCGCACAGATCGCCTGTTTTATCAAAGGTGTTCACGTGCATCAATACTGCGGTGTACCCATTGAAACGATCAGTCGCAATTCCGGTGTTGTAATAATCAAACTCTGTGAAATTACTGTTTGGTGTGTAGGTGCTGCAATCCAGTTCAATGCGTTCCACGTTGCCTTCCCCATAAAGCCGTGTAGCCTCTGACCAGCCGTTTTCTGATACACTCCAAACAACTTCACCACTGTTGTTGATCAGATAGGCGTCATTGCCATCGTCCACCAGGCTTACTCCATGGGAGAAGTTTGTATATCTTGGATAATCCTCGGTGATTTCAAAGAGCGGTTCCCCATAGGTGTTGATCAGGAATGTGGTGCGTTCTCCGGTTGTCACAGAAGTGGTGCTGTCGCTTTGCGATAGGATTTCCTCATCTACCGTGACCCAGGCGACTCCATCAGAAAAGCTGGTAGCATCGCTGATGACAAACCGATTTCCGCTGGAAGGGGCCCCGAGTATATCCCAGAACAAGGTGATACGATTATCATCCTGGGAGGCTTCCGCTGTATCCGGGGACGCTGGCGTTTCCGCGGTGTCTGTACCGTCCGGCTTGAAAATGTCGAATGGGGATCCTTCGTAATCCGCGAAGGCATTTGAATCAGCGGCCTCGTCTGAGTAAACCGGATCATTCCGATCCGAATCGGAAGAATCCGAAGCAGGGCTTGGCGCAGCTGGCTCTCCACCACAGGCACATAACGACATCAGAAGCGTCAATATAAGTAATAATGCAACTCTCTTCATGTGAAATCCTCCTAACGCATATCGAACAATGGATTACCTATTATTATACTCGGGAATGAAATAACGGTCAATACATTCTGTTTGCGACACTTGACCGCTTGTACTCAAGAATCCCGCTGCGTGAGCTGCAAGAGTGCCAAAAACCCCACCCAATCGAAACACGGATTATTTCCGCGTTCGTATTGGGTGGGGAAATTCAAAGAGAAGCACTCAGGCGGTCAGATCGTTAACCCGCTCCATAGCCCGGTCATAGGCATCCTGCTTCAGGTCGATCATATCCTGCAGACCCATGGAGTAGAGGATATCTACAAAGGAATCCCACTCCTCGTCCACGTCGGCGGAACCGGTGATGAACTCCAGGATCTTGCTGTCAAGATAGGTGGACAGGTCAGATTCGATGGAGGCGTATTCCGCCGTTTCATCGGTGGTCATCACCGCGTAATCCGGATAGTTCCATGCGCAGTCGGACAGGGTCCGGAGATCCACATAGACCTGCCACTGGTTGTCGGTGAAGTCAAAGAAGGTCCGGGACATATCGTTGAGGAACGGGAAGAAGCTGGAGGCCGCGTTGGTGGCGTACACATAGCTCGCAAAGAAATAGCTAAGGCCATCCGGGTTGTTGATGATCAGATCTGTATAGTGGGGCTTACCCTCGCTGTCCAGTGTATAGGTCACATCCTCCACGCCGTAGTTGGTCAGCAGGTAGGCGTCGTCGCTGAACAGATACTCCACCAGATCGAGCAGCGGATCGATGTCCTCGCAGTCAGCGGAGAAAGCCCAGTTGTCGTTGTCCTTCATCATGCCAAGGAGGGTGGATTCGCCCACATGGGCCTCGCCGCCGTCCGCGGACACATAGGGCAGTACCGCCATCTCAAAGGCGTCGTCACTGACGTTCATCATGATATCCGAGGTGTTGTTGGCGGCGGTGGAAACCAGGCTATTGAGACCCAGGCCAAAGTCCAGCCGGGACTGGGAACCCAGGTCGGCGTTGGTGCTGGAGAAGAAATCCTGGGACATGAGCCCATCGGCATAGATCCGGTTCATGAACTTGAAGTAGTCCTTGGCCCGATCCTGGGCCAGACCGAATTCCACCTGTCCGTCCACGACCTCATAGCCGTCCAGATCAATATTCTGCCCGTAGGCGAGGTCAAAGAAAAGCCCGTCCGTGGTGGGAACCTCATAGATGGCGCCCTTTTCGTCATAGCTTTTCTTCAGATAGTCGTACAGCTCATCATAGGTCCTGGGGACCTCCATGCCGAATTCACGGAGCCAGTCCTGGCGGATCACGGGTCCCACCACCTCCTGGGCCACCTCAGGGGTCAGGGCGCAGATGGTAGGCATGTAGCCGGAATCGGTGTAGGCTGCCATCAGGGTGCTGGTGTCCTTGGAGAGATAAGACCAGTAGGTGGGGCACTTCTCCGGCAGCACATCCGCCAGATCCTGAATGATGCCGTCCTCCACAGCCCCCTCCAGACCGGTGCCGTAGTAGCCCATGGCGAACATGATGTCTGCGTAGTCGCCGCCGGCAATCATCAGATTGAAGTTGTCCTGCTCCGCGGCGCCGTTGGCAGCGGTCATGTCAAAGTGGATATTGGTGATCTCCTGGAGGGTGTCCAGAACCAGGATCCCCTCCATGGTGTCGGTGTCGATTAGGTCTGCCGCAAAGGGGGCGTAGCAGAGCCAATAGGTGTAGGTCAGCACATCCTCGGAAATAGGGAGAGTGATCTCCCGGCCGGACACTTCCGGTTCTGTCTCCTCTGCGTCAGCGGCTTCCTCGGCGGAATCCGCTTCCGGTTCTGCCGCCTCAGACTCTGTTTCAGCAGGTTCCTCTTCCGGCGCGTCTGCCGTTTCAGACTGAACCTCCGGGGCGGATGCGGAAGCCGCTGCCGCGCTTTCCGCAGATGCGCCGCAGCCAGCGAGCAGGCCCAGGAGCATGGCCGCTGCCAGCAAGATGGATAACAATTTCTTCATGATGATTCCTCCTAAGTATTGTTGAATTGGTTTACTTGCAAATATCGTGCACCCACTGGGCGAAGCTGCCTGTACCGTCGCCGTCTACGTCGCCGTGCCCGGCGTTCCAGATCAGGGCGTAGTCCACCTCGGCTCCGGCCATCTTTGCCGCCATGCACAGGTTGTAAGCGACGGTGAAGGCGGTGTGTTCATCGGCGGTGCCGTTGCGGGTGCGCCAGTGCTTCGCGAAGTCGGATTTCACCTTGCCTCTGCCGTTGTCCAGCAGGATATGGGTGGCGTTCATCAGGTAGGTCTGCCGCTTCAGATCCTCCCGCGCCGAATCGGCGATGTATCCTGCAGCATCGCAGGCCTCAAAGCCATGAAGCGTCCGATACTTCTCCAGATTCTCCTTCAGCACCGCTCCGTCTGCGGCGCTGAAATGGACTGCGTCTTCGCCGGCGTTTCCAAAGGCGTTGTTCTCCGCCTTGCAATGGAAGGTGTCAAAACCGGGAACGGATTTCCCTCGCTTGAGCCCGGTTCCCTGGCAGAAGCCGGGCAGATCGGTGACATGGAAGCCGGTTTCATCCCGGCGGAGCCACTGCTCTGTGTCTTTGAGGGTCGCCAGATATGCTTCCAACGAGGGATAGGAGACGGTCTCTTTGGGACCGAAGCCGTGGGCTTCCTCAAAAGTCACTCTGCCGTCCGACCCGGTTTTCTCCGCCAGGAATTTGTTCAGAGCGTCGGAGATGTTCTGCAAAATCTGCTGGTAATAGCTGCCGCCCCGAAGATCGTCAGTCAGGGTCAGGGCAGCGCCGTCTTCATTTTGCAGACCCAGTCCGTTCAAATACGTGCCGTAGGCTTTCGCCAGATCCCGCTGGTATTCCTGCTGGAACGGAGAAAGCCGCTGCAAACCCGGCGTGCCGAAGTCCTCAAACTGGATGTTTGGATCGTCAAACCGCTGCCATGCGTAGGCCATGTCGGCGTTGTCAATGTCCGCGATGGGGCAGTAGCACTGGCTGGCAAAGATATCGTCCCGGATGGTGCTGGTGTAGCTGCCGTTCGCATTTCGTTCCAGGCCTGCCGCGCCGATCTCGTAGAGATAAGGGAAGTAGTCGGGCATGTTGCCGGTGGCCCCCAGGATGGAGCTCATCTGTCCACCGCCGGAGCCGCCGCAGGAGATGATTTTCTCCTTGTCGCCGGGAATCATCCCGTCATGCAGCCGGAGCATCCGCACTGCTGCCTTCTGGTCCACGCAGGCGCTGGGGGCCTTACCCACAGGGCCCAGGTCCCGGCTCCGGGCGCCCACGGAGATGTGGACAAAGCCCTCCCGGAGATAGTCAAACATGGCCTCCATGGGCGTGCTGGACATCCAGCCGGCGCAGCCGTTCACCAGAATGATGGGGGCGGTTCTGGCCGTATAGCCGTTACAGGTTCCCTTTTCGTTCACCGTACCGTCGGCATGGAGATAGGCGGCCGAAACGAAGATGTTCATGTACTGGTGGTTCCGGCTGAGTATGTTTGTGGCGTAGTACACAAATCGCAGGGCGTAGTATGTGCCGTCCTCGCTGCGTTCCCATTTGTCCTGATACTGCGCCCAGTCCAGGGTCATGTGGTCCCAGTCCCGATCCGGCAGCACAATGCTGGGCAGGGGAGGCGGACCGCCGGCCACCGGGTGCTGTACGGGCATCTGATGCAGATCGTCCATCATATCATCCTTTCTTTGCAAAACGTCAAAACATTGGTATAATGGTAATAAATTTTGATTGGGGAGGGGTCTGAAATGTTGTCGCCGGAACAGATTTCCATGCTGCGGGAGCTGGCCCAGACAGAGGATTTGCCGGAGGCAAGACGGCTGTGTGCGGCATTTCTCCAAAAGACAGCCGCTGAGCCGCAGAAAAACCTGACCACCCCGGAAGGCTTGCTCTCCGCACTTCTGACCGAAAATGAACTACCGAATGCGGATCAGACTTTTGGCAAGCTGACCGGCAGAGTGTTTTCAAGCTTTTCGCTGCTGGCGGTGGACGCAGACGCAGACTTAAATGTTCCGATGCCCCCCGGCTGCTGGCAAATGCGCTATGGATCGTATCTTGTCATCGTGGCCGCATCATCCGGTGGGCCGGTGGATATGCATCCGCTGCAGGAACTGCTTCGGAAGCAGGGACTCTCCGCCGGGGTCAGCCGTCCCTTTGATGATTTATCCGGGCTTCGTCAGGCGTACAGCCAGGCCTCGGCAACCCTTCGCACCATCCGCATCCTGGGGCGAAGCAATACGGTAGGGTTCTACGACGATTTCTTGATGATCCGTCTGCTGGAACTGATCCCCCATGACATATCCCTCAGCGGCTTCTGCCTGCCAGACATTCAGGCGCTGCAGGAATACGATAAGACCCACGATTCGGAGCTGTGCCGGACCCTGCTGTGTTATCTGGAGCATGCCAGAAATGCCAGCAGCACCGCCCGGGCGCTGAATGTCCACCGGAATACGATCCATTACCGAATCGGCAAGTGCAAGGAGATTATGCCCGGACTGGATTTTCAGGATGACTATATCACGTTTCTGCTGATGGTTTCTCTGCATATCGCGGAGTATGGTTTTTACCGGCAGCGGGTCCGTCAGATCGCGCCTATTTCCTGATGTTACATCCATTATACCGACTTCCTGGCCTCATTTCTTTAGGCGCAGGACTAAATATTGCACAATGATTGTGCAGTCTGTACAGCTGCAGCCAAACAGCAGCACCGCCTGACCAAAAGCAAGTCCTGGTCGGGCGGGGCGGTTGGATGATCAACAGCTGTCATATAACTCCGATACCGTGCAGAGCAGCGATATTCACAGAGAGAAAGGCGGGACGAGGAGAAATTACAGTCACAGGATTAAGAACGGTAAATCTTTTTGTGTCCAGCCGCTCTCAAAGATAGTTTTTTAAATATGAACAGGAAAATCTCCGATTTCAATCCTGGGATGAAAGAGAATGCCTTGCTCCCTCGTATTGGATGATTTTCTCAAGAATTTGTGATTAAAACTAATTTTTAATTGTAAAATAGATGAGCCGTTATCAACCTTGTCGCCCTGAAAGTCAGTGAACTTTCCCGGCGCGGATACTCTTTCCGGAACATCGAACACCGGAACGACTTTTTGAAATAAGCCCATAACGCAAAAAAGACCGGCCAGCAGGGATCTGATTCCCCACTGGTCGGTTTTTGCGTTTTTATTTCTTGCAGCTGATCAAAAAGTCCCTGAAGGCTTCAATATCTCCTCTGTCCAGAGTGATAGTCAAAAAGTTGTCCGTCAAGCCCCCATTCCAGAAAAAGATACGCCACTCAACATAGATGTCCTGAATCTCATAGCCGGGAGCGACATAAGTATACTTCGGATCATTGCGGAGATCTTTTTGAGGATAAAGCATAAAGGCAAAATCAGGTTCTGTCATCGGTAGTTCACGTGGTTCAGATACCTTACCATCCAACAAGTCAGACAACACAATTATGAGATCATCTACCTCTTCAGACGTAAGAATCTCATCGTGCTCCTTGTAATAGTTGATGGCGTTACCAAATCTGAATGAATACCCGCAGTCGCACCAGACATCTCCAAAGTCATGTTTTGAGGGATCTTGGTAGTCATCAATCCTCAGCTTAACTTCAATCCCGTCAATATCTCTTTCAAAAACCATAACAGCCTCACAGTTTCAATGCGTCAGAATTTAACTCCTGCCTCCTTGAAGAATGGCCTGAACGCAGTTTTAAGTTCTGCCCAATATGGGGGGAAGGCATTACTGCCGCCATAGTTTCTAACTCGGCCTCCGGAAAGCTTTAACTCAAGTTCCCACTGCTCTCCGTCAAGAACATTAGTCTCCTACTATCCAGAAGGGAGGAAATCGTATGGCAAGGCCATCGAAGGAAACGCCGCCAGCAAAAGTTCACCAGCTGCCCGTAAGGTTCACGGAAGATCTATACGCGGTTCTCACAGAGAATGCTATGCCTGAACGTCCCTCTTTAGAAATCGCAGCCAGTCCCTTGACGTTGTACTGCCAGTCATCGGGTAGGCTGAGAATCAATGAGAGAAGGCCTTTTGCTTTCAGAGAAAGCGCCTTGTCTCTCAGATGGACATTGGACAT
>JAFUFT010000031.1 GCA_017469795.1 Oscillospiraceae bacterium | reverse complement strand
TCGTTCCAGGACTACCAGAATCAACTTGCGGTTTGGAACCGTAAGTATAATCAGTTTCCCATGCGTCCGCTTAATTGGCAATCTCCTAAACAGGTCTTATTTACTTTCCCTTATGTGTAACACATCATTGACAAACCTACAAAGCGGCGGGCAGAGCCCGCCGCTTCCGTCGTATTTACTTGGTGCCGAAGATCCGGTCGCCGGCGTCGCCCAGACCGGGAACGATATACTTGTTCTCATTGAGTCTCTCATCCACAGCGGCCACATACAGGTCCACGTCGGGATGATCCCGCTGAACCACCTCGATGCCCTCGGGGCAGCCGATGATGTTCATGAGCTTGATATTCTTGCATCCGTAACCCTTGATGAAGGTGATGGCAGCCGATGCGCTGCCGCCGGTGGCAAGCATGGGATCGACAATGATGACCTCCCGCTCCGAGATATCCGGGGGCATCTTGCAGTAGTACTCCACCGGGTTATGGGTCTCCGGATCCCGGTACAGGCCGATGTGGCCCACCTTGGCAGAGGGGATCAGGTCGATGATGGTGTCCACCATGCCAAGTCCCGCCCGAAGGATCGGAACGATCGCAACCTTCTTGCCCGCCAGCCTCTTGAAAGTGCCCACGGCCACAGGCGTCTCGATGGTCACGTTCTCCAGGGGCAGATCCCGGGTCGCCTCATAGCACATCAGTGCGGCGATCTCTCCGACGATCTCCCGGAACTCCTTTACGCCGGTGTTCTTGTCCCGCAGAATGCTCAGCTTGTGCTGAATCAGCGGATGGTCCAATACATGCAGCTCTCCCATTTTAGGAATCTCCTTTCAATTTCTGATTCTCAGCGCTCAATCTGCTGAGGCGCTCCCGCTCCGCCTGACTCAGCCGCAGGTAATTCGGCACAAGCGATTCCGGAGTCTGAAGCTCTCCCGCAGCTGCCGCTTTCATGGCAGCCATCGCCACCCCAGACGCCCTCTGCATCTCCAGATGCGCCGGCGGCAGGATCAGATTCGGGACCTCAGCTTTAAGGGTATTATAGCACAATCTGCTTCCGTCTCCAACCAGAAAAATCGGAATTTCTGTTTTTTGCAGTTCTTTTTTCAGTTCCTCCAGGGAAATGGCCCGATCCTCTGCACACCGGTTCAGGGTCTCACCGTCCGAGGTAAACAGGGCGTTATACACCTGGGCCCGCCGGGCATCCATCACCGGACAGACGATCCCGCGGACCTGCCGCAGCTGAAAGGCCATGGCCTCCAGGGTGCTGACGCCACAGACCGGTTTTTCCGCTGCCCAGGACAGTCCTTTTGCCGCCGCCACACCGATCCGCACGCCGGTAAAGCTGCCCGGCCCCCGGGCCACAGCCACTGCGTCCAGATCTCCGGCCGCCACGCCGCAGTCACGCAGCAGCTGCTGCGCCATGGGCATCAGGGTAGCCGAATGGGTCTTCCCGTTGTTCACAAAGCTCTCCGCCACCAGAACTCCGTCCTCCATCAGCGCCGCAGACGCCGCTTTGGCCGAGGACTCAAAGGCTAAGATCCGCAAAACGCTTCCCTCCTTCTATGGTGATGCGCCGGCCGTTTCCCTCCTCCGTCCGCCGGATGGAGACCCGCAGTGGATCCTCCAGCGCGTCGGCAACCCGCTCGCTCCATTCCACCGCCAGGATTCCGCCCCGCTCCAGATAGTCCTCCCAGCCGATGTCGAAGAGGTCCTCCGAGGAGGTGAGCCGGTACAAATCAAAATGAAACAGCGGAATCTTCCCGTCATATTCGTTGACAATGGTGTAGGTGGGACTGGTCACCCGCTCCGTGATCCCCAGTCCCCGGGCAAGCCCCCGGGTAAAGGCCGTCTTGCCCGCGCCCAGATCTCCGTCAAAGGCGATCACCGTGCCGGGGTCCAGATAGGGGGCCAGCCGTTGTGCCAATGCCTCCGTTTCCGCTTCAGAATGGGTATAGTATGTCATGTGATTGCTCCTGTATGGATAGTTGGAGTTTGTCGGGGGGTTGATTATTCTTGGATGCCAGCTGGCGCCTTCGGAAATGTCTCCGACGGCCCTGTTTCTTGTTCCGGCAAGAAACAGGGGAAAGAACCGGGCAAAGGGGGTTCCCCCTTTGCGATTCTCCCACGCCAGGGGCAAACAGTGCAAAATCTAACGCTCGACTGCGACCTTGGTGTGCGGACTCCGCGCTACCAGCTCGCGCGTCGCCGCTGTCGATGCACACCCCGTTTCGTTCCCACGCTCGGGGGTGCTGACGCAGGCGCGACGGCAGGCACTCCTTGTCGGTCCTACCCGAAACGAGGTGGAGGCCAACCCTCAGCCGCTCACGAAGTCAAGCGGCGACCGCAGATTATCTTCCGAGCGCTCGACGGCGTAAAAAGTCTCGCCACGCGGGCGGGATTCCAAAGGGCAAGGCCCTTTGGCTGCTCTTGCCTACTTCTGGCAGGGCAGAAGTAGGGAACGCGCGCCCACTGCTGTCGCAGCGGGTCCCATCGCACGGCATGGCCCCCGGAGGGAATAAAAAAGAGCTTTACAAACTCCAGTTTGTTTATTATATCACATCTCCCCGCAAATAAAAAACCTTTTCTATTTACTTTCCAGGGGCAAAATGATAAAATGGGACAAACAAAAAATCCGGGAAAGGGAAAACCATGCTCAATCTCGCTCGACGTTTTTTTACCCGCACAGACTGGATCCTGCTGGGACTTTGTCTGGCGGCTTCCGTGTTCGGAATCATCATGATCTCCAGCGCCACCAACCTCAACGGCTCCGGCGACTACGTCCGGGTCCAGATCATTGCTCTGGCGCTTGGCCTGATCATGTATGTTCTCATCTCCTTTTTTGATATGGAGATCCTGGCGGAGCACAACGCCCTTGTGGTAATCTTTGCGGCCATGTTCCTGGCGCTGCTGTATCCCCTCGGCGTGGCCGGAGACACCGGCAACCGAAGCTGGATTCGGGTCCCCGGCATCGGCATGATGCAGCCGGCGGAATACTGCAAGATCCTGTATATCATCGCCGTGGCCCGTATCACCTCCATCTATCAGGAGCGCATCAACTCGATTCCATGTATCCTGCGGGTGGGACTGGTGTCCGCTGTGTTTCTGGGACTGATCCTGGTCATCTCCAGGGACGCCGGCGTGGCGCTGATCTACGTGTTTACCTTCATCATCATGGCGCTGTCCGCCGGGTTCAGTTTCCTGTGGTTCCTGGCCGCCGGAGCAGGATTGCTGGTCATCGTCCCCATCGTCTGGAACAGCGGACTGGTGGCGGACTACCAGAAAAACCGCGTCATGGTCATCTTCGACGAAACCATCGACCCGCTGGGCATCGATGTCCGCTATCAGGCCACCCGCTCCATCAACGCCATTGCGGGCGGCGGACTGTCCGGTCAGGGTCTCTATCATGGCACCCAGACCCAGGCCGACGCCATTCCCGCCCAGCACACAGACTTCATCTTTGCCGTGATCGGGGAAGAGCTCGGATTCCTCGGCTGTTTCCTGTGCATCCTGCTGCTGACCGCCATCGTTCTGCGGATCATCTATATCGGCGTCCGCTCCCAGAGCTACTTCTACCGGCAGATCTGCGTGGGCGTGGCGGGAATGCTCCTGTTCCAGATCCTGACCAACGTGGGAATGTGCCTGGGCGTGATGCCCGTCATCGGTCTGACGCTTCCCTTCTTCAGCTACGGAGGTTCCTCCATGCTGTCCCTGTTCATCTCCATGGGCGTCATATCCAGCGTCAAGCTCCATCCCTCGCCGGACTCCCAGCAGCGATACATTCAGCTTCCCGTATAGACAAATCAACCGGCTCCCATGGGGAGCCGGTTTTTGTATCATTCACACTGAACGGGAGAAAAATCCGGTGATCTCCTCCCAACTGGCACTGACGCTGCCCTGGACGAAGCCCGGCTTTCCGCCGCCCCGGCCGGAGAGCGCGCTGTTGAGTTCCTTTACCCACTGCCGCAGATCCCCACCGGGATACCCAACCGCATACTTATAACCGCCGGCGTCGTCCCCGGAGAACACCGCCGCCCTGCCGCCGCAGGTCTCCTGGATCGCGATGGCCGCACGCCGCAGGCTGTCCGGAGACAATCCCTCCATCCGGACCAGAACGTCGCCTTTCCCACGGAGCCGCTCTGCTTTGGCCGCAAACTGCCGCTGCTCCATAGCGTAGATCTGCTGTTTTTTCGCTTCCAGCTCCGCTGCCGCCGCTTCCACCGCGGCCGCCGTTTCCAGGGGTTTGGCGGAGAGGATCCGGGACACCTGCCGGTTCTGATCCGCGATATCACTCAGATATTCATAGGCCCGCCGGCCTGCCGCCATCTCCACCCGGACGCCGCTGTGGAATTTCTCCACGCTGAGGATTCTGACCAGGCCGATCTCTCCGGTCCGAGCCACATGGGTGCCGCAGCAGGCGCAGATGTCTGTGCCCGGAAATTCCACGATCCGCACGGCTCCGGAAAGCTCCTTTTTGCTCCGGTAGGGGATCTCTTTCAGGGTCTCCGGGTCGGGATACCAGCATTTCACCGGCAGATCCTCCCAGATGCGCCCGTTGACCTCCCGCTCCACCTCCCGGAGCTGCTCCTCTGTCAAAAGACCGGAAAAGTCGATGGTGATCACGTCGGAGCCCATATGGAATCCCACGTTGTCGTATCCAAAGATCCGATGGATCACGCCCGACACCATGTGTTCCCCCGAGTGCTGCTGCATCAGGTCAAACCGCCGGTCCCAGTCGAGCTCTCCCGTGACCCGGGTCCCAGGCTCCAGCGGCGCCTGCGTCATGTGGATCACCCGGCCCTCTGCTTCCCGGGTGTCCGTCACCGCAATGCCGCTGAGCGTACCCCGATCCCCCGGCTGGCCGCCGCCCTCCGGATAAAAGCAGGTCCGGTCCAGTACTACCGCAAACCCCTTCTTCCAGGGAGAGCACTCCTCCACAACTGCCTCGAATTTCCGCAGATAGGGATCCTGATAAAATAGTTTTTCCGTTTCCATGGCTGCCTCCCGTCAGAGAAAATCACCGGCCCGCCCTGACGGGAGAGCCGGTAAACATAAAGGCTTAAGACACCTGATTTCCAAAGTGGTAGTGGACCACATTGGTGGTCCTGCGCCGGGGTTGCTGCTGGACCGGCGGCTGGTAGGTCTGCTGCACCTGCTGGGCAGGCTGCTGCGCCGGCATCTGGTAGGTCTGCTGCACCTGCTGGGCAGGCTGCTGCGCCGGCGGCTGGTAAGTCTGCTGCACCTGCTGGACAGGAGGCTGATAGACCGGGATCTGACGGGCCAACCGCTCCCGCTCCTTTGCCTTCTTCTGCTCATCCATGATGTCGATGAACAGGCCGAAATCAAAGTTGGGATCCATTGCCTCCTGAATAAAGCCCAGCAGCAGCTTCAAAGTTCCGCGGCTGTAGGCGCTGGAATACCGCTGTTCCGCCCGGTGGACGAACTCCGGCAGCGCCGCCCGGCCCGCCCGGATCGCATCGAGCACATCCGAGGGATACCGCACATAGAGATAGAATCCATGGCCGGCCGTGAGATACTTCTCCATGGAATTCAGCCGGGAGAGCTCCTGGGCGCTCTCCACCTCCACCAGGAGATAGCGGTCGCACATATCCCGGAAGGCCTTTTCGGATTCCGCGGTCCTTCCACCGGAAACCTGTCCGTTCCACTCCCGCAGCAGATTGATGGCCTTGTCTGCCGACACGTTTCTGATCAGCATGGATCTATCACTCCTTTGGTCACGCGGCCCAATTGCCGCTTCGTCCTTATGTAAACTATGTACCTATATATTGTATCGTGTTCTTTCGATAAATACAATGGGTTTTTCATGTTTTTTCCGGTTTTTTTCAAAAATACGAAAAGCCCCCGGGCGCATTCTGCGTCCGGGGATGGCTTCAACAATAAAAATCCTTGATTTTCTTGGCGCGGCTGGGATGACGCAGCTTCCGGATGGCCTTGTTCTCGATCTGGCGGATCCTTTCCCGGGTGACGCCGAAGATCTGTCCCACTTCTTCAAGGGTATGGGTCCGGCCATCAAACATACCGAACCGCATCCGCAGCACTTCCGCCTCCCGCTCGGTCAGGGTCTGGAGGATCTCCTCCAGCGCCTCCGCCAGAAGGGTGTTGGAGGTGGCATCGGCAGGTCCCGGCGTGTTGTCATCCTCCACAAAGGATCCGATGGTGGTGTCCTCCTCGTCGCCCACCGGGGTGTCCAGGGAAAGCGTATCGGCGGAGGTCCGAGTGGCCTCGATGACCTTTTCCAGCGGGATGTGCAGATCCTCTGCGATCTCCTCCATGGTAGGTTCCCGGCCCAGCTCCTGCACCAGCTTGCGGTTGCAGCGGGTAACCTTGTTGATGACCTCCACCATATGTACCGGGACCCGGATGGTCCGGGCCTGGTCAGCAATGGCACGGGTGATGGCCTGCCGGATCCACCAGGTGGCGTAGGTGGAGAATTTGTTGCCCTTGGTGTAGTCGAACTTGTCCACGGCCCGGATCAGGCCCGTGTTTCCCTCCTGGATCAGATCCAGAATGTGAAGGCCGCGGCCGGAATACTTCTTGGCGATGGAAACCACCAGTCTGAGGTTGGCCTCGGTCAGCTTGTCCTTGGCATACTTATCGCCCTGAGCCACCCTGGCCGCCAGTTCCTGCTCCTCTTCAGGGGTCAGCAGCTTGATCTGGCCGATCTCCTTGAGGTACATCCGGACGGGATCGTCCAGGTTGTACTCCGCAGCCAGTTCCACAGGGTCGACCAGTTCCTCCTCTTCCGCCGGAACGTCCTCTGGCGCATCCAGTTCCAGTTCCGCGCCGACAATTTGAATGCCGAGGCCCTCGATCGTATCATAGATATGCTCGATCTGCTCCGGGTCAATGTCCAGCTTTTCCAGCACCCCGAGCACCTCGGAGGACTGGAGCGCGCCGGCCTTCTGTCCCTTGCTGAGCAGCGCCAGGACAGGTGCCTTGACCTCATCACTGAGCTTCACAGCCGCATTGTTTGTGATTGCCATATTGCACTTCCTTTTAAATAAGAAGTCCCTCTTCATCAGCCGAAAAAAAGATAATCGCCGAACACGGCGCAGTACGCTGATTATAAGACAGGCAACTGATATAATAACACTTTTTTCAAAATGATGCAAGTTCTTTTTTCTTTTTTTCCAGATTAGACTTGATTTCCTTTTGATTCCTGCTATTCTGATAACAGAACAGATTTTATGACGAGGTGATTCCCATGATTCTTGGAGTAGTGGGCATGGGCCTGATCGGTGGCAGCCTGTGCCGGGCCTTCAAGCAGTATACGCCCCATACCGTTCTGGGCTGGACACGAAACAAAAAGACCGTGGCCTTTGCCATGAGCGTTTCCGCCGTTGACGGGCCCCTGGAAGACCTGTCCCAACCGGACGTGGTGTTTGTTGCCCTGCCGCCGGAGGCGACCATCGAATATTTGAAGGCCCACGCGGCGGATTTCAAGCCCGGCGCCATCGTGGCGGACATCTGCGGCGTCAAACAGCCGATCATCGACGCCGTGGATCAGCTGTACCACGACCGCGGCGTCCGCTATGTGGGCACCCATCCCATGGCCGGCAAGGAAGTGGCCGGATTCGCCAACTCCGATGTGGATCTCTACAAGAACGCCAGCTTTATCATCACCCCCACAGACCTGACCGACCCGGCCGCGGTGGATACCCTGCAGGACCTGGCCGGTGCCATTGGCTTCACCCGGGTGGAGATCACCAATCCCGCCCGCCACGACACCATCATCTCCTATACCTCTCAGCTGGCTCACGTGGTCTCTTCTGCCTACATCAAGAGTCCTACTTCGGCCCTGACGCTGGGCTTTACCGCCGGCAGCTTTCAGGATATGACCCGGGTGGCCAAGCTGGATCCGGATATGTGGACGGCGCTGTTCTCCCTGAACCGGGGCCCTCTGCTCTCGGAGATCGACACGCTCATCGCCAATCTCACGGAGTTCCGGGAGGCGCTGGGCGGGGATGATCTTGATAAAGTCCACGCCCTTCTGGATCGCGGCCGGACCCTTCGGGAGGAGGTGCTGCTGCGGCAGCATCTGCACCACACCGGAACAGATTGAGGGAATCATCCATTTTTATCGCTTCGTATCCGAAAGGTACAATTCGTATCCCCGGGACTGGTGTTTTTTCCCACCCTCTTTTGTCAGTTTGTGCAGACCCATTGACAGAAATAACTCGTTTTTGTATAGTATCAACGTGGTATATTACCAAATTATTAAGGAAATGAGGTTACAAAATGAAGAAGACATTGTCTATGCTTCTGGTGCTGGCCCTGGTCGTGGCTCTGTTTGCCGCCTGCGGAAGCACTGCCGCTCCGGCATCTGACGCCGGCAGCGCCGCCGGTTCCGCCGCCGCTTCTGCGGAAGCTCCGGCCGACGAAGGCGGAGATGCCGCTCCCGCTGCCGAGCCCGCTGCAGAAGCCGGTTCCGCTGTGGAAGATTCCGCTGTGGAAGATGTTCCCGAAGAGGAGCAGCTTGCCGGCGACCCCATGGACGCCATGAAAGAGGAGTTCATCTCCTATCCTCTGGAAGAGGGCGGCACCATCACCATGTGGTACTACACGCCTCCCTATGTCCAGTTCGTGGATTCCAACGCCAACTTTAACGCCCTGAAGGCCGCGGAAGAGGCCACCGGCGTCAAGCTGGACTTCATCGAGGTCGGCTCCGCATCCGCTTCCGAGCAGTTCAACCTGATGGTTGCCGGCGGCGACATGACCGACCTGATCCCCGTCATCGAGTACTATTCCTCCGGCGTGACCAAAGCCTATGAGGAAGACGTGATCATGGACATCGAGCCCTATGTGGAGGAGTATATGCCCAACTTCGCCGCTGTGCGGGAGTGCCTGTCTGAGAAGACCAAGTCTCAGATGCTCACCGACGGCGCCCTGCTGGCCTTCTATCAGGTCAACGACGGCTCCTTCGCTGCCAACGGCCAGGTCACCCGCGGCGACTGGCTCGACGAGCTGGGCATCAGCTTTGACAGTACGCTGATTTCTCTGGACGAGTTCGACGACATGCTCCATCAGATGCACGACAAGTACAACGTGGCCCACACCATCTATTTCACGGATGGTACGCTGCCCCTCAACGCCGTGTTTGACACCTCCATCCCCACTCTGGTGGGCGACGGCTTCATGACCTCCGTGTCCTCCGCCATCTTCCGCCGCGGCGACGAGTGCGTCTCCGGCTGGAACCAGGACGGCTATCGGGATTATCTGGAGTATGTCCTGCAGCTCATGGATGACGGCCTCATCGACAAGGACTTCATGGGTCTCGACGGTGACCAGGGCGTCCGCAACACCGCTTATGCCAACGGCGACGTTGCCATCTGGCAGATGGGTGCTGACAAGCTCGAAGAGCTCAGCTGGTACACCGAGGATCCCAACTTCAAGGTCTCTGCTGTTCCCAACGTTGCTGTTGATCCCGACGCTCCCTATGTCTGGAAACAGGATTCCAGCCTGATCCAGCGCGGCGGCTTCTCCCTGTCCACCTCCTGTGAGAATCCTGAACTGGTCTGCCAGTGGGAGAACTACTTCTGGACCTATGACGGCTGGCTGCTGAACAACTACGGCATCGACGGCGAGAGCCTGACCTGGGAGGGCGAGGAGCCCCGGTTCGATTGGGAGACCCCCGTCACCGTCACCGGCATGAACGCCCCCAACGCCGACATGGCTCTGGAGCTCTTCACCATGAAGCGCTTCGCCGGCGGCTATCTGGATAACGACCGTCTGGTTCCCACCTTCCCCGAGTCCGCGCTGAACGCTGTGGAACTGTGGAACGTGGAGGGCTCTGACGAGCGGTACTATCCCGACTCCATCGTCTTCACTGTTGAGGAGAACGAGAAGATTGCCGAGTATGAGGGCGACTTCCTGACCTATGCCCCCGGCGCCATCCTGGCCTTCCTGAACGGCAACACCCCGCTCAACGACGACACCTGGAACGAGTTCGTCACCGAGTGCGACAACCTGGGCATCAACGAGATCATCGCGGTTTATCAGAACGCCTATGACGAGTACATCGCCGGCGAGCGCTGATCCGGAAATAATTTGGGCCGCCCCCATCGGGGGCGGCCCTTTTTCGTTCTCTGCAGAATCAGTTGTAATACGCGTGCAGCTTCTCCGCAATGTTGTCCATGAATTCCGTGGATGTGACCTTTCTGGCCTCGCCCTTCTCCCAGAGCAGGCACAGGTCGCCGGTCATGGTTCCCTCCCGGATCACGTCCAGGCTGGACTGCTCCAGCCGGTCGGCAAAGATCTGAAGCTCCGGCAGGCCGTCCTTCTCTCCCCGCTTGCGCAGGGCTCCGCTCCAGGCGAAGATGGTAGCGATGGGATTGGTGGAGGTCTCCTCTCCCTTGAGATACTTGTAATAGTGCCGGGTCACGGTGCCGTGGGCGGCCTCGTACTCGAAATTCCCCTCCGGGGACACCAGCACGGAGGTCATCATGGCAAGGGAACCGAAGGCGGTGGAGACCATGTCGCTCATCACGTCGCCGTCGTAGTTTTTCAGCGCCCAGATAAAGCCGCCCTCCGAGCGGATGACTCGGGCCACCGCGTCGTCGATCAGCGTGTAGAAATAGGTCAGTCCCGCCGCCTCGAACTGCGCCTTGTACTCCTCGTCGTAGATCCTCTGGAAGGTATCCCGGAAGGTGCCGTCATACTTTTTGGCGATGGTATCCTTGGCGGAAAACCACAGATCCTGATGGGTGGAGAGGGCGTAGGCAAAGCAACTCCGGGCGAAGGATTCAATGGAGGAATCCTTGTTGTACTGGCCGGTGAGCACGCCGCCGCACTCAAAATCGTAGATCAGCTCCTTGGAGATCCCGCCGTATTTGCTGGTGACGGTCAGTTCCGCCTTGCTGCCGGCCTCCACCCGCATCTCCGCGGCCTTGTACACGTCGCCGTAGGCGTGCCGGGCAATGGTGATAGGCTTTTTCCAGGTCCGCACCACCGGGGAAATTCCGTCCACCAGGATGGGCGCCCGGAACACGGTGCCGTCCAGGGCGGCACGGATGGTGCCGTTGGGGCTCTTCCACATCTCATGGAGATTGTATTCGGTCATCCGGGCGGCGTTGGGGGTGATGGTGGCGCACTTGACGCCGACCCCATACTTTTTATTGGCCGCCGCAGCGTCGTGGGTCACCTGATCACCGGTGGCGTCCCGGTTGGGGAGGCCCAGATCATAGTATTCCGTTTTCAGTTCCACAAAGGGTTCGATGAGCTTTTCCTTGATCTCTTTCCAGAGAATCCGGGTCATCTCGTCGCCGTCCATTTCCACCAGCGGTGTCGTCATTTTGATTTTTTCCATGGGGTTCCCTCCCGAGTTGAATCGTTGTTCCCATTATACCGGATTCCCCTGAAAATTTATAGTCTATTTTTACAAAATCCGGTTTTGCTCTTCAAAACCTGGCCGGAGCTTGCTATAATATCATTCAGTACACGATCACAGGAGGGACATTCCATGGACCGGCGTTTTTCCATTCCATATTTCATCACCCTGGCCGGCATCCCGGTGGCAGCCGGTCTGCGGATCTGGAGTCTGAACACCGCGGTGGACAATCTGGGCATGCCCGTCATGCACCGCTCCATCTATGCGCTGATCGCCGCGGCGGCACTCTATCTTCTGCTGGCGCTGCTCTGTGCGGTGCGCTCCTCCTGTCGGGAAACCGGACCCGGGGCGCTGATCTACGGCCGGGGCGGCTGGATCTGCGGGGCGCTGGCCTCCGGAATGATCCTGCTGGGTGCAGCGGCAGAATTCTGGGAGAGCCTGGTGGCCGGACCCGGGATCAGTGCTCCCATCATGCTCCTGCTGGGGCTGCTGGGCGGGATCTGCGCCTTCATCACCGTCCTGCACCGCCGCCGGAACGGCGCCCGCTATCCCGCCGCGGAGATTCTTCCGGTGGTGTATCTTCTGGTCAAGACCATGCTGAATTTCAAGAACTGGAGCACCGACCCGGTGATCCTGGACTACTGCGTGCAGCTCTTCGCGCTGATCTTCGCCATGCTGGCCTTCTTCCGGGGCGCGGGCTTTGTACTGGACCAGGGGAAGCCCCGGCGGACCCTGTTCAACTGCATGGCCGCCGTGTTCTTCGGCGCCGCCGCCATGATGGACGGCATCCATGCCCTCAGCCTCTCCGCTATTGTGACCTACGGCGGCTTCCTGCTGTGGCAGCTCCCCGTGATCTGGGACTTGCAGGCCGGGCCCGACCTGGTTCCCGGAGATTCAAAATAAGAGGAAAGCGGGCCGGTCCAGAGGGCCGGCCTTGACATTTTCCGGCTTTTTGCGATATATTGAACCCATAAGGATCCATCATCCGGAAAGGAGCGTTTTTATGGAATACAAGGCGTTTCAGGACATTCAGCTTTCCCGGCTCGGCATGGGAAACATGCGTCTGCCCACCGACGGGGAGGGCTTCAGCGCCCCTATCAACTACGAGAAGGCCCACGAGATCATCGACTACGGCATGGCTCACGGCATCACCTACTACGACACCGCATACGTCTACCACGGCGGAGACTCCGAACGATGTCTCGGCGCCGCTCTGAAGAAGTATCCCCGGGATAGCTTCTATGTGGCCACCAAATTCAATTACGGCGCGAACCCCGATTACAAGGCAGTCTTTGCCGAGCAGCTGGCGCGGCTGGGCATGGACCGTATCGACTTTTATCTGATCCATGCGGTCATGGACGGCAGTATCGACAACTACCTTAACTGCGGCTGCATCGACTATTTCCTGGAGCAGCAGAAGGCGGGGCGCATCAAATACCTGGGCTTCTCCAGTCACGCCTCCCCTGAGAACCTCCGCCGCTTCGCCGACCATCACCAGTGGGACTTCGCCCAGCTTCAGCTCAACTACTTCGACTGGAATTACTCCACCTCCAAGGAGGAATATCAGATTCTCACGGACCGGAACATCCCCGTTGTGGTCATGGAGCCGGTCCGGGGCGGTCGTCTTTCCTCCCTGACGCCCGGCGCGGAGGCGCTGCTGAAGGAGGCCCATCCCGACTGGTCCATGGCCTCCTGGGCCCTGCGGTTCGTCCGGAGCCTGCCCAACGTACAGGTGATCCTCAGCGGCATGAGCACGCTGGATCAGATCGTGGACAACTGCCGGACCTTCTCGGATCCGGAGCCCCTCTCCGACAGGGATATGGACCTGCTGATGAAGGCCTGCGACCTGTTCCACAATCAGCTCCGGGTCCCCTGTACCGCCTGCCGGTACTGTACGCCGGACTGTCCCATGGAAATCAACATTCCGGAGTTCCTGAAGGTCTACAACGACTACAAGGTGGACGGAATGATGGCCCTGAACCGGGCCGACGCCGTGGTCTCCGAGGGCAAGCCCGCAGACTGCATCGGCTGCGGCAGCTGCACCAGCCACTGTCCCCAGGGCATCGCGGTGCCGGAGATCATGCCCCTGCTGGCGGAGGCGCTGAGTCACCGTCCGCCCCGTCCCTGACAGAATCCTTCCGGTGGGAGGCGAAAGCCTCCCACCTTTTTTTGTTTCCCACTCCGACCCCGGGAATAGGCCGGCCGTCCCGTTCCATCAGCCGGTCCCCGTCAAAACGGCGGGTCTCCCGATCGATTTCCCGCCGCAGCAGAAACAAAGACAGCAGATTTGGCACTGCCATGAGGCCGTTCATCACGCTTGCAAGGCTCCAAAGTGTCTCCGTTTTTCCCAGTGCCCCTGCGAACACCCCTGCCGTCCACAGCGCCTGATACCAGGAAGCGCAGCCCTCCCCAAAGAGATAGGCGCAGCATCGCTGCCCGTAATGATACCATCCCAGTATGGTCGTGAATGCAAACACCATCAGCGCCAGGGAGAGGAACCTCCCGCCACAGGGCAGCCGGGAAAAGGCGGCCATGGCCAGTTCGCTCCCCGAAAGGGTCTCCGGCACCGGAGCGCGGGCCAGTTCCGTCATCAGCGCAAGCCCGGTCAGCAGGCAGATCACACAGGTGTCCCAGAAGGTCCCGGTCATGGAAACCAGCGCCTGAACCTTGGGATTCGGAGTCCGGGCAGCAACTGCCGCAAGAGGCGCCGAGCCCATACCGGACTCGTTGGAGAACAGCCCCCGGGCAACCCCGTAACGGCAGGCTGCCGCCGCGCCCTGCCCCACGAGGCCGCCGCCCGCCGCCCGCAGATCCAGTGCCGACCGGAGGATCATCCGGACCGCCGGGCCAAGAAACGGACGGTTCACAGCCAGAATCGCGGTGCAGCCCAGCAGATAGGCTGCCGCCATCCCCGGCACCAGCTTCGCTGTCACCCGGGCAATCGAGCGGATCCCCCCGAACACAGCCGCTCCCACCAGGAGGCTCAGTCCCGCCGCCATCACCGGCTCCGGGGCCGACGCCAGCATCCGCGCGCCTTCCATCACCGCATCCGCCTGCACCATGCAGCCGATTCCGAAGGCGCCCGCCGCCCCCAGCGCTGCAAACGTGATCCCGGCTCCAGGCATATTCAGTCCCCGCTCCAGCACATACATGGCGCCGCCCAGCATCTCCCCCCGCTCTCCGTGCACCCGGTACCGCACCGCCAGGAGCGTCTCGGCGTACCGGGTGGCCATCCCCAAAAGGCCGCTGAGCCACATCCACAGCACCGCCCCGGGCCCGCCCAGTGCGATTGCTGTTCCCACCCCAAGGATGTTCCCCGTTCCGACAGATGCGCTCAGGGCAGTTGTCAGGGCGCCGAAGGAACTCACATCACCCGCCGCATCCTGGTCCCGGGACACCGACAGCCGGATCCCCCGAAAAACCTGCCGCTGGATTCCGCCGGTCCGGACCGTCATATATAAATGCGTCCCCATCAGCAGCGCGATCATGGGCCAGCCCCAAACCAGCCTGTCCAGATATTCGATCCATTCTCCCGCCATTGCGACCCCTCCCGGGACATGCTACCACGCCGGCCCCGGATTATCCATCGAAAGGACAGAGCCCTTGCAAAGCCGCCTTCGCTGCACTATAATAGAGTCCGTGCGAAACGCAAAGGAGGAATTGGGAATGAAACAAACCGTACTGCGCAAGTACGCCAGACTCATCGCCCGGACCGGCGCCAACGTCCAAAAGGGCCAGGAGGTCTTTATCACCGCCGGACTGGATCAGCCGGAGTTTGTCAAACTGGTGGTGGAAGAATGCTACAAGGCCGGTGCCAAAAAGGTGGTGGTGGACTGGGACTACCAGCCCCTGCAGAAGCTCCACTACCGCTACCGCAGCCAGAAAACCCTCAACGCCATGGATGACTACGAGGAGGCCCGGTGGAAGCACTATGCCGATACGCTTCCCGCCCGGATCTACCTGATCTCCGACGATCCCGACGGACTGAGGGGCGTCAATCAGGCCAAGGTCGCCAAGGCCCAGCAGGCCCGTTATCCCATCATCAAGCCCTACCGGGATCAGATGGAGAACAAGTATCAGTGGTGCATCGCCGCTGTCCCCGGCAAGCCCTGGGCCAAGAAGATGTTCCCGGAGCTGCGGGCCTCTCAGGCAGTGGAGAAGCTCTGGCAGGCAATTCTGGACACCTGCCGGGTCTGGGAAGATCCGGTGGCGGAATGGGAAGCCCACAACGCCTCCCTCCAGTCCCACTGCGACCGGCTCAACGCCATGGGCATCGAAAAGCTCCACTACACCAGCTCCAATGGCACGGACTTCACCGTGGGCCTGATCCCGGAGGGCCGGTTCTGCGGCGGCAGCGAGGATACCATCGGCGGCGTGACCTTCAACCCCAACATGCCCACGGAGGAGTGCTTCACCTCCCCCATGAAGGGAAAGGCGGAGGGCATCGTCTACGCCACCAAGCCCCTGTGCTATCAGAGCCAGTTGATCGAGAATTTCTGGATCCGTTTTGAAAACGGCAAGGCGGTGGAGTGGCATGCGGAGAAGAACGAGGCGCTGCTCACCAAGATGATCACCATGGACGAGGGCAGCTGCTATCTGGGCGAGTGCGCACTGGTGCCCTATGACTCTCCCATCCGTAACAGCGGCCTGTTGTTTTACGAGACCCTGTTCGACGAGAACGCCGCCTGCCATCTGGCACTGGGCGAGGGCTTCGCAGACTGCATCCAGGATTTCCAGAACCGGACGCTGGAGGAGTGCCGGACCCTCGGCATCAACGAATCCATGATCCACGTGGACTTCATGATCGGCTCTGATGACATGAACATCGACGCCGTCTGCCGGGACGGGTCCGTTCAGCCCGTATTCCGTGGTGGCAACTGGGCCTTCTGAGCGGGAAACGCGAAAAAAGGACTGCCTCATACGAGGCAGTCCTTCTGTTATTCTTTCAAAGGTCCCGACAGGCCTTGAACCCGTAGGCGCTCTCCGCGGCGGCGGCTGCCCGAACGATGGCCCGTTCCATGGCGTAGGCCGCCATGGTTCCCACCAGGTTCACATCTCCGGGGACATCCCCCACAGACAGGGCATAGATGCTGTCGCCGTCGGCGGTGGTGTGCACCGGCCGGATGGCCCGGGCGTAACCGTTGTGTGTCATGCCCGCGATCTTGCAGAGCTCCGGCTTCCGGAAGATGCAGTTGGTGACCACGATCCCCAGAGTGGTGTTGCCGGAGAACAGGTTGGCCGCGTGGCTCACGTCGTCCATCAGTTCCTGAACGGTGCTGGACAGGCGTTTTCCGTCCGCCGTCAGCAGACCCGCCACCGGCCTTCCGTCCGGCCCGCAGACATCTCCCAGCGCGTTCACCGCCACCAGAGCGCCCACCCGGACGTTCCCGGCCTCCACCGCAAAGGTGCCGAAGCCGGATTTCATAGCCCGAGCCGCACCCTTGTACTTGCCGACTGTGCAGCCAGTGCCTGCGCCTTCGTTGCCCTCCGCGGGAGGGTCATAGGAGGCGTTTTCGCAGGCGGAGTAGGCCATGGCTGCGTCAGGACGCACGTCCTTACTGCCCACCCCGAGATCGAACAGGCAACTCTCCGACACCAGCGGGACCTTGGCAAAGCCCACGTCGAAGCCGATGTCCCGCTCCTCCAGATACCGCTGCACGCCGCCCGCTGCATCCAGGCCAAAGGCGCTGCCGCCGGACAGAAGCACCGCGTTGATCCCCTCCGCCGCCATCAGCGGATTCAGGATCTGGGACTCCCGGGAGGCTGGACCGCCGCCCCGGACATCCAGTCCCGCGGGACTCATCCGGTCACAGAGAAGCACCGTGCAGCCGGTGGCCGCCTCCCGGTTCTGGGCATGGCCCACCCGGAAGCCGCCGACCTCCATGATCCCGATCTCTTTCATATCGCGTCCGCTCCTTTTACCGCTTGAGAACCACCCGCAGGACCTTGGTCACGCCGCCGCTGACAATGCAGCCCACTGCGGCTTCGATCACCGCCTGAATGCCCACATAGGCCGCCACAAACAGGATCACGTTGTTCCGCAGGGTCTCGATCATCTGCTCGCCCACCGTGGAGGCGATGACATTCTGCAGCAGCTCGTTGTTCAAAAGAATGATCACATACACGGTCATGTACAGGATCGTGTTGAGGACCGGCGCCAGCAGACCGCCGATGAAGCAGTCAATGGTGTTGGTCTTGTCGATCCGGTCAATGAGTTTGAAGATCAGGCCGGTCAGGAATCCCATCAGCGTCCGGGTGCAGATCGTCAGCACCAGAATTGCGGGAATGGATACGCCCGCGCCGATGAGGATCCCGGTCTGCAGCGCCTTCCAGAAGCTCAGCGCGCCGAACAGGAAGCCAAGCACCGTACCGGCCAGGGGGCCGAGCAGCATGGCGCCCACCGCCACCGGCACCGTCAGCAGAGACGCGTACTGGCCCGGCAGGGGAAGCATACCCAGCGGGGTGAAATACATGACCAGCTCCAGCGCCATCAGCAGCGCCAGCTCCGTCAGGTAACGGACGTTTGTTTTCTTATTCATAATGTAACCTCCTGCTGTCACTCCGCCTCCGGCGGATGCAACGCAAAATACGGCCCGGTCCTTTTCCCCGGACCAGGGTCAGTATATAACAGTCCGGAAAAAAATGCAACCGAAACTTTTCCTATGCCTCCGGGCAAAGCTGTGGTATAATAGGGCAAACGAACAAGGAGGGGTTTTTATGGATCTGCAGGAGATGCAGCTGAAAAACGGCTCTGTGCTGGTGAGCATCACCGGCTACTGCGGCGAAACCGATTTTTACGCCATGTACGACATCATCAAGGAGCTCCTCGCCCCGGAGCACATCACCTACGGCGTGGACAGCATGTGCGTGGACGGCTCCTTCCGGAAGGACGGCATTCTGGTCCGGATGAGCAGCGAATGCGTCACCGACTGCTGCTGTTTCCACTACGACGCGGCCAGCATGGGTCCGGAGGAGATCGAACAGGTCAAGGCGTGGATCTCACAGATCGTGGCGGAGCTGCACCGGAGATTTCCAAAATAACGAACGCCGGCATTCCCTGCGGAATGCCGGCTGTTTTTTATTTCTTTGCGTTTTTTTCATAGATCAGCCGCAGGCCCTTGAGCATGAGCAGCTCATCCACCAGGATCTCCCGGCTGCAGTGGGGCGTGATGAGTCCCGCCAGGGTCCCCGTTGCGATCACTGTACAGCGGCTTCCCATCTGCTTCTCCATCCGCTCCACCAGTCCGTCCAGCATGGCCGCCGTACCGAAGACCGCGCCGGAGCGCATGCAGTCCACCGTGTTCCTGCCAATGACCTCCTTCGGCGCCTCCAGGGAAATCCGGGGGAGCTGGTCGCAGGCATCCGCCAGAGCCTGGGCGGAAAGCGCCGTTCCGGGAGCGATGACCGTTCCCACGAAATTCCGTTTTTCGTTCACCGCCAGAAGCGTGGTCGCCGTGTCCATATCCGCCACAATCAGCGGCACCGGGTATTCCGCCGTGGCCGCCACCGCCGCCGCCACCAAATCGCTGCCCAGGGAGGCGGGGTTGTCCATGAGGATATTCAGTCCGGTCTTGACCCCCGGTCCCACCACCATGGGCTCCCGGCCCAGGATCAGCCGCAGCGCCTGCCGGATCTCCCGGATCAGCGCCGGCACCACCGAGGAAACGATCCCGCCCTGAATGTCTGTCCGCCGGACGCCATGCAGCTCCAGGGTGCTGCGAAAGGCGACGGCATACTCGTCTCCGGTCTTTTTCCGGTCCGTGGCCATCCGGGAAGAGAACTTCAGCTCCGCCCCGTCGAATACCCCCAGCACAACGTATGTGTTCTCTACGCTCAGTGTCAGAATCATACCATCGCCTGCTTTCTTTCCGCATTCTACTGTGATTGTACCCGAAACGGCACATTTTATCAAGTTCCTGTTTCGCCCCTTGTTTTTGGCCGAAAACATGGTATGATTATGGTATTCCAACGACAGGAGGAACCTTCTATGCTGCAGGGAAAAACCGTGCTGCTGGGCGTCACCGGCGGCATTGCCGCCTACAAGATCCCCAACCTCTGCTCACTTCTGGTGAAGCAGGGCGTGAATGTGGAGACGATCCTGACGGAAAACGCCGGGAAGATCGTCTCGCCCATTCCCTTCGAGAGCCTCAGCGGAAACCGCTGCCACACCGACACCTTCGATCCCATGGACACCGCCAAGGTGGAGCACATCCATCTGGCGAACCGGGCGGATCTGCTGGTGATTGCGCCGGCCTCCGCCAACATGATCGCCAAGCTCCGCTGGGGACTGGCGGATGATATGCTCTCCACCACAGCGCTGGCCTGTACCTGCGAGAAGCTGCTGGTCCCCGCCATGAACACCGACATGTACGAAAACGCCGCCACCCAAGAAAATCTGGCGGTGCTGCGCGAGCGTGGATTTATCATCATGGAGCCTCTCTCCGGCCGTCTGGCATGCGGCGCCGTGGGCAAAGGAAAAATGCCGGAGCCCCAGGACATCTTCGACCGGATCGAGGCCATCCTGGCCTGTGAAAAGGATCTGGCCGGCAAGCGGGTGCTGGTCACGGCAGGGCCCACCCAGGAACCCATCGATCCTGTGCGCTATATCACCAACCACTCCTCCGGCAAGATGGGCTACGCCATCGCCAAAGCCGCCATGCTCCGGGGCGCGGAGGTGACGCTGGTGGCCGGCCCCACCGCGCTGGCGGACCCGCCGCTGATCCGCACCATCCACATCAAGACCGCCCAGGACATGTATGAGGCCGTCACCGCCAACGCGCCGGAGATGGACATCATCATCAAGGCTGCCGCCGTGGCGGACTACACCCCGGAGACCGTGGCGGACAACAAAATCAAAAAGACCGACGGGGATATGTTCATCCCCCTCAAGCGCACCCAGGATATCCTGGGCTATCTGGGACAGCACCGGGTCCCCGGCCAGAAGCTCTGCGGCTTCTCCATGGAGACGGAGAACATGCTGGAGAACAGCCGAAAAAAGCTGGCGAAGAAGAATCTGGACATGATCGTGGCCAACAACGTCAAGATCTCCGGCGCAGGCTTTCAGGGGGACACCAACGTGATCACCATGATCACTGCCGAAGATGTGCGGGAGTTTCCCCTGATGAGCAAGACAGAGGCCGCCCACGCCATCCTTGACCGGATCCTGGATCTCGGTTAATCCACCCGGTCCGCCGTAATGGCGGAGATCTCAAAGGCGGTGCGTTCCTCGCTTCCGTCCTCGAGCTGCTTGATGTATGTGCGGCTCTGGAGCCGGCCCCGGAGCCAGATCGTCTGCCCCTTGGCGCAGTCCGCCGCCATTCTGGCCAGCGATCCCCACAGGATGCAGGGCAGATAGTCGCTGCGGCCGTATTTCCGTTCCACCGCCAGCATGAGGTCCGCGATCTCCCGGCCCAGCGGCGTTCGCCGGTATACCGGTTCCCGGCAGATCCTGCCCCGCAGACAGATCTCATTCTCCGGCGGGCCGTCCACCGCCTCCACCCGGAAGGCGTACACGGTGATGATCAGCCTTCTGCCCTGACCGCTGCGGTTGTTGTAGGAGCGGATCTGTCCCTCCACCTCCACCTTGTCTCCGGCGGTGGGGTCCAGCCGCTCCATCATGCGCTCCTCCGCTATGACCCGGACCCGGTCCCGAACGCCGGAGAGCCGTTCCACCTCCAGAACAAAGGTATCAAAGCGCCGTCCGTGGTTCTCATGGGAAAACACCGGCAGTTCCGCCAGTTCTCCCCGTAGCAGCGCTCTGTTGTTTTCTGTTATCATTGCCTGTTCCATCCGCTACACCTCGCTGTCGTGATGGAACAATATATTCGAAGATCCTTCGCCCTATGCGTATTTCGCCCGAGGAGGCACCGTTATGACATATTCCCGATTGTTTACCCCCATCACCATTGGAAACATGACCCTCAAAAACCGAATCGTCATGCCCGCCATGCACCATCTCTACACGGAAAACGGATACTGTACGCCCCGGTTCAGCCGCTACTACTGGGATCGGGTGGAGGGCGGCGCCGGCCTGATCATCGTGGGCTCCTGCCGCTTTGACGACTACGGCGCCAAGGACAATTCCATGTCCCTGCGCACCGACGACACCATTCCAGGATGGCAGTCCTTCACCAAAGGCGTCCACGACCGGGGCGGCAAGGTCGCGGTACAGCTCTACCACGCGGGCCGCTATATGCCGAAAAAAGACGTACCCTGCGGCGGCGACGCCCTGTCCCCCTCGGCTACCTTTGCCGCCTACACTCGGGAGACGGCCCCGGAGATGACCCGGGAGCAGATCTTCGAGCTGCTGGGCAACTATGCTGCCGGCGCCCGGCGGGCCGTGGAGGCCGGCTTTGACGCGGTGGAGATCAGCGCCTCCTCCGGATATCTTCTGTGTCAGTTCCTCTCCCCGCTGACCAATCTCCGCACCGACGAATTCGGGGGCAGCTTCGAAAACCGCTGCCGCTTCCCGCTGATGGTCATCGAGACCGTGAAAAAGGCTCTGGAGGGCCGGGTGCCGCTGATCCTGCGGCTCGGCGCGGACGACTTTGTCCCCGGCTCCAACACGCTGGAGGACGCCATGGCCTTCGCCCCGCTGGCGGAGGAGAAGGGCGTGGATCTGTTCAACGTCACCGGCGGCTGGCATGAGACGAAAATTCCCCAGCTCACGGGGGATCTGCCCCGGGGCGGCCTGAGCTATCTGGGCAAGGGCATCAAATCCGTGGTCAAGGTGCCGGTGATGATGTGCAACCGGATCCAGGATCCGGCCACCGCCGAAAAGGTCCTGGCTCTGGGCCGGGCGGATCTGGTCGGCATGGGACGCCCTCTGCTGGCGGATCCGGAGCTGCCGAACAAGGCGAAGGCGGGACGCAGCGGGGAGATCCGGCCCTGCATGGCCTGCAATCAGGGATGCCTGGCCAACACCTTCTTCGACCGGCCCATCACCTGTCTGGTCAACGCCCGCTGCGGCCGGGAGCTGGAGCTTCCTGTGGAGCAGGCCCCCGTCCCGAAGCGGCTCCTGGTGGTCGGCGGCGGCCCGGCGGGCTGCGAAGCGGCCTATCAGGCGGCCCGGAGGGGCCATCAGGTCACGCTGATGGAGCGCTCCGGCGCTCTGGGCGGACAGCTCTGGCAGGCGGCCGTGGTCCCCGCCAGGCAGGAATTCTTCGACCTGATCCGGTTCTACGAGGAGAACCTGCCCCGGCTCGGGGTGGAACTCCGGTTCCACACGGAGGCGGATGCGGGATCCGCCTCGGGGTATGACGAGGTGATCGTGGCCACCGGCGGCACGCCAAATGTAACGGAGCTTCCGGTCCTGCCCGGCGCTGTACCGGTCTATACCGCCCGCCAGATCCTCTCCGGCGAAGTCGTGGCGGGGCAGTCTGTGGTGGTCATCGGCGGCAGTTATATCGGCTGCTTTACCGCCCAGTATCTGGCCCGGGAGGGATCCCTCTCTGCCGACGAGCTGTTCTTCGCGCTGGCCCACCGGTCCGACACTGCGGACCATATCCTCGACCGGCTCAACCGTTCTGACCGGAAGGTGGTCCTGCTGGAAAAGGGCAGGAAGATCGGCCTCGGCTTTGAATCCGGAACCAGCTGGCCGGTGCTGGGCGATCTGAACCGGCTGGACGTGCCCTTCCAGAAGCTCACGGAGGTCACGGCCATCACTTCCGAGGGCGTCCGGGCGACGGAGACAAAAAAAGACGGCTCCACCGAGGAGCGTTTCTATCCCTGCAACTGCGTCGTGGTGGCCTCCGGCGTCCATCCGGACCCGAGTCTCTATGAGGCACTGAATGCCGCCGGGATCCCTGTCCGGTGTATCGGCAACGCCGGCCGGCTGGGCAAGGCCATCGACGCCATCCGGCAGGGCTGTGAGGCGGGCCTGTCCGTCTGATTTCATTTTCCTCATAACAAAGCGGAGCCGGCAGTTGCCGGCTCCGCTCTTTTCTTATTTCAGGCCGCCGTACCATTCCTCAGACACCGGCTCGCACCACTCGTTGGAGGTATCCGTGCCCGGAATCTCCAGGGCCAGATGGCTCATCCAAGCGTCTGCCGCGGCGCCGTGCCAGTGCTTGACCTCCGGCGGGATGTTCACCACCGTCCCCGGCTCCAGCTTCACCGGCTCTTTCCCCCACTCCTGATACCAGCCCCGGCCGCCGACACAGATCAGCATCTGCCCGCCGCCGGAGGAGGCATGATGAATGTGCCAGTTGTTCCGGCATCCCGGCTCAAAGGTCACGTTGAACACGGGAACCTGATCCATGGTCAGCGGCGCCAGATAACTCTGCCCTGTAAAATACCGGGCAAAAGCGTCATTGGGCGCGCCGATGGGAAAGATGATCTCGCTTTGATGGCGGTCCTTTCCCGACTGTGCGGGAGCATCCTCCTTCCAGACCTCCGTCGCCATTCGGAACACCGCCCAGCCCTTGGGCCAGCCCACATACATCGTCGCGTGGGTGATGATCGCCGCGATCTCCTCCCGGGTCACGCCGTGGTTCTTCGCGTTCTGAAGATGGTACATCAGGGACGAATCCGTCACCCCGGACGCCATCAGGGACACCACTGTGATGATGCATTTCTGCTTCACGTCGATGGCCGTTTCATTCCATACCTCGCCGAAGAGGACGTCGTCGTTCAGATGCGCGAACATGGGCGAGAACATTCCCAGTTGATCCCGTCCGGCGGTCTGAGTGATTTTTTCTTCCATTGATAGATTCCTCCTGTCAAAGTATAGAGTATATGTTCGTCATGGAAGTTCCATATAATTTCGGGCCAGCCGTCTGCTCAGGGCTGTTCCGGCATCACCAGCCAGTTGCTCTTCCGCAGATAGATCATCAGCGCCAGATCCGTCAGCACCCAGGAGACCGGATAGGAGGCAAACACCCAGAACATCTGCCCAAACAGGCTCAGCGTCACATTCACCCAGATGATCCGGAATACGCACAGGAAAAAGAGCATGATAAGCATCGGCGGGACGGTGCGCCCCGTACCCCGGACGGCGCTGGAGGTGATGTGCATGATGGTATTGAGAGCGAAGAACGGGCAGAAGAACCGCATAATGTACAGCCCCAGCTCGATCACCGGCTCCTCCCGGACAAAAATCCCCATCAGTGGACGCCCGAACAGCATGATCAGTGTCCCGGTGACGATCACATATCCCACGCCCATGGCCAGCGTCACATACAGTCCCGTCCTGACCCGTTCAGGTTTCCGGGCGCCGGTGTTCTGCCCCACAAAGGTGGTGATCGCGTTGCTGAAGCTGATGACAGGCAGGATGTTGAAGCCGTCCAGCTTGGAATAGGCGGCGTTGGCCGCCATCAGGGTAGGGCCAAAGCTGTTGATGGCAGACTGGATCACCACATTGGACAGGGACATCAAAGTGTTCTGCAAGCCGGTGGGCAGGCCGATTTTCAGCATCTGCCCGATGGTGGCCGGGTCCGGGCGGATCTCGGAGACCGTCACCCGGTATTCTCCCTCCGCGGTCAGAAGGTATCTCGCGATGCACACACAGGCCGCCGCCTGGCTGACGACCGTCGCCAGAGCTGCCCCCTCCACGCCCATGCCGAGTACCGCCACCAGAAGCACGTCCAGCACCGTATTGGTCAGGGCCGAAACCGCGAGGTACTGCAGGGATTTATTCGGTTTCCCCACCGCGTTGAGAATTCCCGTGGCAAAGTTGTAGAATACCGCGAACAGGCTGCCGGCAAAGTACACCCGCAGATAGCGCTGCGCCTGGGGGAACACCTCCTCCGGCGTACCCAGCAGCCGCAGCAGCAGCCCGGCCAGAATCACACCGGCAACCGTGATCAGTGCCCCCGCCATCAGTCCCAGCGCCACCGCATTGTGGACTGTCCGGCGGACGCCCGCCTGATCCTCCGCGCCGAAGGTCTGAGACACCAGCACGCCCGCGCCGATGGAGGCGCCCATGGAGAAGGATATGATGAAAAAGATCAGCTGGGAACCGCTTCCCACCGCGGCCAGCGCGTTGCTTCCCAGAAATCGGCCCACTACAACGGAATCCACGGTGTTATAAAGCTGCTGCAGCAGATTTCCAAGGATCAGCGGGATAGAAAAAATCAGGATCTGCCGCCAGATCGGGCCCTCCGTCATTCTGTCCGCCGCACCCATACGTTCACTTCCTTTGTGTTTCTGCCTGTTATTATATCAGATCCGGCTTTTTTCATCAACCCGGCGTTTTGAGTCTGGCGCTTTTCGCATCCATATGGTATACTCTGGATATCCCTGCCCGGAGAAGGCGGCGGAACGATATGTGGATTGCAAGGGCAACATCAAAGCCTGCCGCGATCGGAAAGAAGGTCTTATGATGAAACGAGTTACAGCGATACTCCTCTGCGCTCTGCTTGTCTGCGCTCTGGCGGCATGCGGAAGCGCTCCTGCCGGCGCGTCCTCCGCGGAAGCGGCATCTGCCTCCGCACCATCGGAAATCGAAACGGCTGCCGCAGGCGGCGCCCTGACCGGCGGCTGGACCGCATCGGAGTCCCCGGAGATCACGCCGGAACTCCAGGCGGTATTTGACAAGGGCCTGGAGGGTCTGGTAGGCGCCAGCCACACACCGGTGGCTTATCTGGCCCATCAGGTGGTCGCGGGAACCAATCACTGCTTCCTCTGCCAGTCTACCGCCGTGGTTCCGGACGCCGCGCCCTACTACACTCTGGTATATCTCTACGAGGATCTGGAGGGCAATGTGCAGGTCCTGAACATTGTGGATCTGGACGTGGGCGCTTTTGCCCAGAACTGAAACAAGGCCATCCCCGCCGGGGATGGCCTGTTGCTTTTTACTTACCTGTCATAGTGCGGAGCGTATCCGTAAGCTCCGGGATGGTGGCTTCAAAGTCCACGCCGTACCAGGGATTCTGCGGATTGTGCCGGGTCACGTCGATGGTGCGGGCAGTATAGTCCGCCGCAACCCGGATGGCGTCCTGCCGGCTCAGCCCCCGCAGGAGTCCGCCTACGGCCACGCTGGAGAAGATATCGCCGGTGCCGTGATACTGGGCGGGGATCTTGTCGTTCTGGTACAGGAAATACTCCCCGGTGACGCTGTCGTATCCCATGGCGCCCGTCTTCCCGGGCTCCAGAGAGACCCCGGTGAGGATCGCCGTCCGGCAGCCCAGTCCGGTCAGCGCCTGAAGCATCCGGCGCACATAGTCCTCCTCATATTCCTCCCGATAGGGCAGGCCCGTCATAAAGCTGGCCTCGGTGAGATTCGGCACGATCACATCCGCCACCGCGCACAGGGTCGCGTTTTTCTTCGCGTACTGCTCATCAAAGGCCGGGTAGAGCTTGCCGTTGTCGCCCATGGCCGGATCCACAAACACCAGCGTCTCCGGTCCCCGGAAGGTACGGATGATCTCCTTGACCGTCTCGATCTCCTCTTCCGTACCGAGATAGCCGGTATAGATGGCGTCAAAGGTGACGCCTTCCTTCTTCCAGTGCTCCGTGATGGGGCCGAGCTGGTCGGAGAGGTCCTTGCAGGTAAATCCGGAAAACATGGTATGGGTGCTCAGCACCGCCGTGGGCAGGATCACCGTCTCCACCCCCATGGCGGACAGCAGCGGCAGCGCCACCGTCAGGGAACACTTCCCAAGGCAGGAGATGTCCTGAATCGTCAGGATTCGTTTCATGTGGAATTCCTCCAGTGCGTTTTTCTCTCAGTATATACCGATTCTGGAATTATAACAGACTCAGTTTTTGACTTTTTTATGGGTTCAGTTTTGTTCTGTCCCGGCTGTTTTTCCTTTCCCGTTTTCTTTCGGCCAAAAATGTGCTATACTGATAAAGCATTACATACACAGGAAGGGACCCCCATGTCAAACACCATGATCAACGATCTGACAGTCGGCAGCGTACCTGGCAAGCTGATCCGTTTTTCCATCCCCTTCGTTCTGGCGAATTTCCTCCAGTTCCTCTACAATATCGTGGACATGATCATCGTCGGGCAGTTCGTGGGCAGCGCCGGTCTGTCCGCCGTGTCCATCGGCGCAGACTTTATGCACTTTCTGACCTTCATCGCCGTGGGCTTCGCCCAGGCCGGGCAGATCATCATTGCCCAGAACATTGGCAAGGGCAACCGGGGCGAGGCGCTGTCCCGGGTCATCGGCAATCTCTTCTCCTTTATTCTGGGGCTGAGCCTGATCATCACCGCCGTCAGCGTTCTGTTTCCCCGGCAATTCGCCATGCTGATGAACACACCGACGGAGTCCTTCTCAGAAACCGTGGCCTACTGCACCGTCTGCGGTGCGGGCATGTTCTTCGTCTACGGCTACAACACCGTCAGCAACATCATGCAGGGCATGGGGGATTCCCGTCATCCGCTGATGTTTGTTGCCATCGCCGCAGGGATCAACCTGGTGCTGGACCTGCTGTTCGTGGGCGCCTTCCACCTGCGCTCCATGGGCGCCGCCATGGCCACGGTCATCGGACAGGCCTTTTCCTTCGTAATCTCCATGATCTTCCTCTATCGCCGCAGAGAGGCCTTTGGCTTTGACTTCCGGCTTCGGAGCTACCGGCTGGACCGGGATATCGTCCTGTCCATTCTCAAGCTGGGCATTCCAATCACCCTCCAGAACACCGCCATCAGCATTTCCGTCATGTACGTGACGGCCTGCATCAACGTCTACGGCGTGATCTACTCGGCAGTCAACGGCGTGGCCAGCAAAATCTCCCAGCTTTGCAACATCGTCACCGCCTCCCTCCGCGCCGCCGGATCCACCATGACCGGCCAGAACTTCGGCGCAGGGCGGAACGACCGGGTGTCCAGCGTTTTCTGGTACGTGCTGCTGCTGAGTGTGGGCTTTGCGGCGCTGCTGACGGCGATCCTGCTGCTGTTCCCCACGCAGATCTTCCGGCTCTTCGATGACGATCCGGCAGTTCTGGCCGTCGCCATGGAGGCCATTGCCATGATCGTGCTGAACTTCTTCGGCGCCGCCACCCGAACCCCCGCCAGCGCGCTGATCAACGGCATCGGCTTCGCCGGCATGAATTTCGTCATGGGGATCATGGACGGTGTGGTGGTCCGGATCGGACTGGCCGTGCTGATGGGCAAGGTCCTTGGCATGGGCGTTCACGGCTACTGGTACGGCAGCGCCATCGCGGGGTATATGTTCTTCGTCGTGGTGTTCCCCTATTTCCTCTCCGGGATCTGGAAGCGGAGAAGAACGCTGGTCGAGTAGCTTGGCGCCATCAAACGCACAAAAATTGGACGGCTGAAACAGCCGTCCAATTTTTATACACATTACGGGGTTTCGTTGTTCCAGAAGCTGTCGTAGATTTCCTGCACCTCGGTGAGCCGGTCGGCATACTGGTCTACGCCGGTCTGTCCCAGCTCCAGGAAGCGCTCCAGACCGCAGCCGTTGAGCTGATCCATGAACTCCTGCCAGTCGGCTTCGATGTCCTTGTCACCCACGATGAACTTCACCACATACTCCTGATACACCGTGGAGATGTCGCTCTGCAGGGTGTAGGACTCGTACATCTGATCGGTGGTCATGGTGGAGAGCTGGGCAGCGGAGCGGCTGGTGGTCCACATGTTGGCGGCCTCCAGCTGCACGTCGGAATAGGAGGCCAGATACCGCTCGTTGTTGTACAGGAACGGACCGTCCTTGAAGAAGTAGTAGGTCATCATCACGTTGGCGCCCAGAGAATAGGGGTCATTCACAATCAGGTCGGTGAAGGACCGGCTGCCGTCGGGCTCCACCACATAGGTCTCACCCTCCGTGCCCCAGTTGCAGAAGTCATAGCCGTCCTCGGTGTAGAACTCGTTGAAGATGGCGCACAGCAGCGGGATGTCATCGGAGGCCGTGGTGACGGAGAATGCGCCCATACCGTCCACGCCGGAGTTGTTGGGGGCCTTTCCGTATTCACAGGGCTTGCCCTTTTCAAGGGAGGGCCAGACGATGGGGGCGATGGTGCCCTGCTCCAGCAGCGTCTGTTCCGCGTCGATGTAGGAGACATAGGTGAACCAGACGCCGATCTTATCGCCGGTGAACAGGTCGTTGGCAGGATAGTCGGAGCCGCCCTGGCTGAGGAAGTCGGGGTAGATCAGGCCTTCGGAATACCACTGATGCATCATCCGCAGATAGTCCTGGAATCCATCCACCACCGGGGCAAACCGGAACTGTCCGTCCTTGACCTCCGTGGGGAAGCCGGCGCCTCCGGCATACTCCGGGAACCCATAGCCGCCGGAGAAGTCTCCGGGTACGCCGCCGTAGGCGGAGATCCACAGGGTGGCGTCATAGGCGTTTTTGAATTCCGTCAGCACATCGTGGAGCTCGTCATAGGTTTCCGGGGATTGGAGACCCAGTTCGTCCAGCCAGTCCTGCCGGATCACCGGGCCGTAGTCCGCCCGGGCCTCCGGGTCGTTGATGCCGTAGAAGGCGGTCAGATGATTTCCGGTGGAGTAGGCCGCGGCCACGTTGTTCACATCCTGGAACAGCGTGTTCATGTAGTCGGGCATATACTCCGCATACTCGGCGATGTCGGTGAGGACGTCCTCCTCCACGGCGCCGTCCACGCCGCCGGCATAGTTGAGCTGACCCACCAGAATATCGGTGTAGTCTCCGGAGGCGATCATCAGATTTTGCTTGTCCGTGGCGTCCAGGAAGGAGTAGAGATCCACTTCAATATCCGCCCCGGTCCGCTCCTGCAGCCACTTGGCCCAGCCCAGCTCACTGCCGTCATCGCCGATCAGGGCGGAGCCGGTGAGGGACGGGGTGGTGGATTCGCTGACGGAGATGGAGAAGGACTCTTCAATGGGGAACTCTACCAGGTGAACGATCTCCGGCTCAGTCTCCTCCGCGATCTCCTCGGCGGAGATCTCCTCGGTTTCCGCTTCAGCTGCAGGCTCCGGCTCAGTCTCCTCTGCAGGCGCTCCGGCAGCGGCAGCTTCTTCCTGAGGTGCCAGGGCGGATGCGGAGGCTTCCGCGGCGGGCGCAGTGCCGCCGCAGGCTGCAAACAGCCCGAGGATCAGGCACATGCTCAGCAGAATCGCGATTCTTTTCTTCATATTGTGCGCTTCCTTTCTTGTGCGTTATGCGGCGGATCATTCCGCCATAAACACGTCGTAGCCCTCCTGATAGATATCGATGATATCCTGGAGGTTCATGGCGTAGCAGGTGTCCACATATTCCTGCCAGGTCTGATCGTTGAGTTCCGTCTGGCCGTGGATCCAGCTGAGGATCGTGGTGGAGACGTAGGTGGAAAGATCGCTGGACAGGGCGGCCGCGGTCAGCAGGTCCTCAGAGGAGATCCGGTTGTCTGCGCCGATGGGATAGTCGTATTCTCCGGTGGAGGCGTTGTCGATCATATCCTCGATTTCCACCATGGTATCGGTGTAGCTGTAGTCAAATTTGCTGTCGTCATAGATGCCCGGGATATACTCTGCAGGCGTTGCGGTGGCATAGATCATGCAGGCCGTGGTGGTGCCGCCGGCGTAGTCCAGGATCAGGTCCGTCCACTCCGGCTCGCCGTTGTCGCCGTACCGGAATGCCTCGCCTTCCGCGCCGTAGTTGAAGAGCAGGGTGCCCTCGTCGGAGAAAATGTAGTCCACCAGCTGGCAGATCAGGTCCAGATTTTCCTCGCTGCACTGGGTGGAGACAGACCAGGCCGCGCAGCGGACCACTTCGCCGGAACCGTGGATCTTGATCTCGTCTCCGGCGCTCGGCGTGGGATAGGGAATGGGGATCAGGTCGATGCCGTTGACCAGTCCCTCCTGGATCGTCTGGGCGTTGCCATTGCTGAATCCAAAGAGCGTGTTGCCGGCTGTGACCATGTTGCCCTGCATAAAGCTCTCATAGGAAATGAAGTCGCTGTACAGCAGCCCCTCGGCGTACCAGTCTCTGGCCATCTCCAGATACTGCCGCATCTCATCGGCCACACCGCAGTATTCCAGCTCTCCGTCGATCACACGCAGACTCTCAGCGCCAACGGTCCCGGCAGGACCCAGGTTCAGTCCCGTGATCATGGCCTGATCGAAGCCGTCGTTGCTGAATCCGAACTGCATCCCGGACGCATCCTTCAGGGCGGTCAGGAAGTCGTGGAATTCGTCAAAGGTCTCCGGGATCTCCAGACCGTTTTCCTCCACCAGATCCTTACGCACCACAATGGCGAAGTTGTCCACATAGGGCTCCTTGTGGATCTGCGGGAAGTAGGCGATATAACCGGAATCGGTGGTCATCTGCTTGATGACGTCCACATCATAGGCCTTGAGGCTGGCCAGCAGATTGGGCATATCGTTTTCGATCCGGTCCTTCAGATCGATGACGATCTCCTCATTGACCGCCGCGTCGATTCCATTGGAATACAGATCCGCATGGTTGATGAGATCGGGATAGGTGCCGCCGGCGATCAGCAGGTTCACGTCGGTCTGGCCGTCAATATAGTTTCCCGGCGTGATATCGAAGGTCAGTCCGGTCCGTTTTTCCAGCTCTCCCAAAACAGTCAGATCGTTGGGCCGCTCCACCATGGCGGTGATGAAGGGAGGCAGGAGCAGATACATGCTGATGGTCTCGCCGCCGTCCGTGATGGGCAAAGCGACCTCCACCTTTTCATAGACCGGCTCCGCTTCCGTGGGTTCTTCGGCAGGCTCCTGCGCGGAACCGGCTTCAGTGGGCGCCGCAGCTTCCGGTGCCGCCGCCGGGGCTGCTTCGGCCGCAGCGGGTTCCGCTCCGGACACTGCGGAGGCCGGGGCCGCGTCGCTGCCCGTTTGCGTTCCGGTTCCGCCGCAGCCCGCCAGCAACGACAGCAGCAGACACAATGCAAGTGCCAGACTTATCATAGATGTCTTTTTCATTGTGGTTCTCCTTTCAAAAGCATGATGCTTTTGTTGCAGCAGATTTTGTGCCAAACCGCCGATTTTACGAGCAGCAAAACAAATTTATTTTTGGCACAATTCTTGCTATAATGAAGGCGAAACACTTTTGAAAGGAGAACCATCATGGACGAAAAGGCATTGCTCTCAAAAATTGAGTCTCTGGAGAAGGAGGTAAAGCGACTCCAGTACGCCGCCGACGCTGTGGATATCCAGAATCTGATGAGCCGCTACATCTTCTATATGGAAAACGGAAAGATCGGCGAGGTGTGGGACGATCTCTGGACCCACACCAATCCGGACGTGCGGGTCGAGATCATGGACTCCGGCGCTTACCTGGGCCAGGCACACGTGAAACGGGTCTGGGACACCATGGCCCGCCGGGTGGACACCGACGGCAATCCCGTTCAGAAGGGCGCCACCATGTCCAACACCAACACGGACCGCGCCTTCCTGCTGCTGATGCTGACCATCTCCTCCCCGCTCATCGAGGTCAGCGAGGACGGCACCCACGCCTGGGGCCAGTGGCACATCTTCGGGCCTCACACCAATCGGGTCTTTGACCCCGAGACCAGCACCAAAAAGGACACCGCTTTCTGGATCGCCGGCAAATATGACAACGAGTTCGTGAAGGAAAACGGCGAGTGGAAGATCCTCAAGCTCCATCCCATCTGCTGGCTGCGGACGCCCTACCACAAGAGCTTCCTGGAGTGCCCGGACTGCCGCCGGACGCCGGCCCCCTACTGGCCGCCGGATGAGCCCGCCACCATTCACTCCTTCAACCCTGACGAGGGCAACAACCCCGACAAGTGGGGTCCCTTCCCCCATGAGCATATCGTTCACAAGTAAGCGATCTGTTCCCCCTCTTCACTTTTCACTCTTAACTATTCACAAAAAGGTGATTGCATGAAAATCTTACTGAAGCACGCGAACATCTATGGCGGCGATCCTGCCGATATTCTGGTGGAGGACAGCAAGATCATCGGAATCGGCTCTTTTGACGCTGCCGATGAGATCCACGATATGTCTGGATACGCCGCCGTTCTGCCCGGCGTCATCGACGCCCATATGCACATCGTCACCGGCGATATCGAATACAACGACCGGGCCCTCCGGGCCTGGGCGCAGGCCGGTGTCACCACCGTCCGGGATCTTGGTATGGGAAACGACAAAAACGACCATCCCACGGAGGAATTCCTGGCCTACCGGGAGACAATCGAGATGCCGGAGTGTGCCCACTGCCTGACGGCGGGACGGTTTGTGGCCCAATATCACGGGCTGAACCACGTCATGTCCGACGGTGCGGAAACCGGCTACGGCTGCCGGACCCCGGAGGATGCGGCAGCCACCGTCAACGAGCTCATCGACATGGGCTGCGACGGCATCAAGACCTCCATCGGCCGGGGCATGGGCGGCGGACAGACGCCCATTGAAACCGAAAAGCTCAAGGCCATCGCAGATACCGCCAAGGCCCGGGGCGTCTGGGTCACCTGCCACATTCTGGACGCTGAATTCATCCCAGCGCTGCTGGAGGCAGGCATGCCGGAGTTTGCCCACATGCCCACGGACTATGTCTCCGACGAATTGCTCCGGGCCATGGCGGACGCGGGCGTCACCTGTACCCCCACCCTCATGTCCATCAACGCCCCACGGCCCCCGCTGCCGAAGGGCGCAAAGATGCCGCCTATGCCCGGCGGTCCGGGCGGTCCCGGCGGTCCTCCGCCCATGATGATGAAGGACCCCCAGGAGCAGGAGGATATCTGTGTGGACAACGTGCGCCGGTTTGTGGAATTCGGCGGCACGGTGGCGGTGGGAACCGACACCATGCGGATGGAGTCTCAGCCCCATGTGGCCTGTATGCCGGTCCGGGAGCTGCAGCTTCTCTACAAGGCGGGACTCAGCGTGCCCCAGGTCATCGATGCGGCTACCATCACCGCCGCGAAGCTCTGCAAGATCGACGGCCAGGTGGGCTCCATCTCGGTGGGTAAGCAGGCCAACATCATCGCCGTGAAGGATCCCATTGATGAGACCTTTGAGGCGCTTTCCCACGTGGAGTTCGTGATGAACCGGGGCAAGGTTATCAAGGGCGCCTGACCTGTTTTGTTCTCTTTCCGGAGGGCGCTCCGCCGGAGCGCCCTCTGAAACAACCGCCGGCACACAGTTTCCGGCATTTTCTGCAGAAAGCGTGGTGAGCACCATGAGAATGACGGCCGGCGTACAGACGCTGCAGTCGGTCTCTCCCCATACCATTGCCGCAGTCCGGATCCTGCAGTACGGGAGTCAGGAACTGTCGGAGTATCTGGAAAACCTGAGCTATGAGAACCCTGTAGTGGAGCTGGAAGAACCGGAGCGCCAGGACGTCTCTCCGGCTGGTCAAACGGCGGCTGATCTGCTCCGGTGGCTCCGGGCCGGTGACCGGCAGAACCGCACCTATTACAGTGCTGAAGCGCATGACCATCCGGATCAGTACCTCCCTGCGGAAACGGCGGAATACCTGAGTGACTATCTAAAGGAGCAGATCCTCACCCTGGACGTGCCGCCGGCCATCCGGACCGCCATGGAAACCACGGCGGATCTTCTGGATGAGCGGGGCCTGTTCCCCGGTTCCTCTCTCGAGATTGCATCCATCTCCGGATGCACCGCGGAGGAGGCGGAGGAAGCCCTTCGCCGGGTCCGCAGTCTGGAGCCTGTAGGCGTGGCGGCGGACAGTGTGCGCAGTTCCCTGCTTCGCCAGCTGGAACAGCTGGACAAGCCCGTGGCTCTTCGGATGCTGACGGAACACTATGACCACCTCGGCGCCTGGTCGGACCGACGGATCGCAAGAGCCATGGGCGTCTCCGAGGAAGCCGTCGCCGCGGCAAAGGCCGTGATTGCCTCCCTCAGTCCCTACCCCTCGGGAGGCTTTGCGTCGAAGGAAAAGACACTGTATGTGACGCCAGATCTCAGCATCACTGAGCTCGACGGCACTCTGACTGTCACCGTGGAGGAGGCCTATCTCCCCAGGATCCACATCAGCAGCGCCTATCTCCGGATGCTGGAGACGGAGCAGGACGAGGCCGTGCAGACCTATCTGCGGGAGAAGTTCCAGCAGGTCCGGCAGGTCATGGGGAATCTCAGCCGCCGGAACACCACGCTCCAGCGCTGCGGCGAGGTGATCGCGGCCCGGCAGGCAGAATTCCTGCGGGGCGGCGCCCTCTGCGCTTTGACCCTTCAGGACGTGGCGGAGGAGCTGGAGCTCCACGAATCCACCGTCAGCCGGGCAGTCCGGCATAAATACGTCCAGTGCAGCCGGGGCATGCTTCCCATGTCCGCGTTCTTCAGCCGGGAGGCCGGACAGAATCCGGGCGTCAGCCGTGGGTCCGTGCAGGAGCTGATTGCGGAGATCATTCGCGAAGAGGATCCGGCGCACCCCCTCAGCGACGAGCGGATCGCCGCGGAACTGGATCGACGCCATATCCGGCTGTCCCGGCGGGCCGTGGCCAAATACCGGGCGGAGATGGGCCTTCCGACCGCATCCGGGCGAAAGCGGGAGCGTTCCCGCCGGAATGCCCGCTGAATCATCGCAATCTTATCACAGGAGGTTTTGGTATGAAATATACGGTTCTTTCCCCCTGGGCGGAGGTGGACCAGTCTGAGCTCTACGGTCTGAGTCCCCGTCTGCCGGATCTGAACGGGAAAACCATCGGTATGTTCGGCGACTTCATGAAGATCGCCACCTATATGCTTAAGGTGGTGGAGAAGCACGTCAAAAAGCAGTATCCAGAGGTGAAATTCTCCTACTACGAGTACAAGACAGAGACGACAGACATCGCAAAGGATGAAGCGGCGCTGGCCACCTTCCGGCCCTGGCTTCAGAGCGTGGACTGCGTTATGGTGTTCTACGGCGCGGTGCCCTCCAGCTCCCTGTTTCTGGGATACAACGCGGCCTTCATGGAGAAGTGCGGCAAGCCTGCCGTCATGGCGGTGGTGCCCCGGACCTTCTCCGCGGGACAGCGGGGCGTGAAAGCCCGGTGCGTGCCGGGTCTCCGGATCGTACCCTTCCAGCCGGAGGTGCTGGACATCTTCGGCCGCTCGGATCTGGAGCAGACGGAGAAAAACATGGGCGCCGGCACGGCGCGGTTCGTCAAAGAGCTGGTCGACGGTCTGACCGCCCCTCTGACCGAGGAGGAAAAGAACCCCTCTCCTGCGGACCAGAGCCTTGCCACCCGGACCTTTGAAGGGACCCCGGACGAGATCTCCGACCTGTTCTACTCCTACGGCTGGACGAACGGCACGCCTGTCAAAATGCCCACCCGGGAGGCTGTGGACGAGATGATGCGGGGCACGGACTACCCAGCGGACTACGTGGTGTCGAAGATCCCGCCCATGATGGGTCTGGCCACCGTGGAGAAAATCGCCGTCAACGCGGTGATGGCCGGGTGTCTGCCCACCTATCTGCCTGTTTTGATCGCCGCGGTGAAGGGCGCCATGGATCCGAAGATCTATCTGGAGGGCTGGTGCTGCTCCCAGAGCACCTGGGGCCCTGTCCTGACGCTCTCTGGAAAGGTAGCCGAGGATATCGGCTTCAACACCGCCGACCATGCTCTGACCCCGGCTTTCCGAGCCAACACCACCATCGCCAGAGCCTTCGGCTACATCATGATGAACATCGGCGGCGTCCGGCCCGGCGTGGAGGATCTTTCCGAGATGGGCCACGAGTTCCGGGAGGGCTTCGCCATGGGCGACAGCCTGCAGAACAACCCCTGGGGCCCGGTCCACGAGGACTTCGGCTTTGACAAAGATGACTCCTGCGTGACCATGTTCTGGCCTCAGGAGCACCGGGTCTCCACCTGCACCACCGTACCCGCCGTTTTGAAGGCTCTGTGCAAAATGGATCCCTACGGCTGGGACCCGGGTCTGGCGGTGATCCTCACCCCTAAGTGCGCGAAAATGATGGCGGAAGCGGGATGGACCAAGCAGCGGATCCTCGAATACATCGTAGAGTACGCCCGGAAGCCTGCCCGGGAGGTGGACCTCCAATGGCTGATCCAGAACAACCACCCGCCCAAGACCGTAGACCTGCCCCTCGACATGGAGGCCTCCACCCGGACCTTCTGGTCCACGGAACACATGTTCCTGACGGTGGCAGGCGGTCAGGCAGGCTGCATGGTAACGGTGCTGGGGGGCGGCGGCGACCACGGCGGCCCCTCCTGTGCGAAGATCGAGCTGCCGGAAAACTGGGACGCTCTGTGTGAGCAATATCGGTCCGGCAAGCCCGACTATGTGGCGTATTGAGGTGACGAGATGAGCAATTATCCCAATCTGCTGTCCCCCAAGAAAGTGGGGAATATCCTGTTCAAAAACCGTATCTTCACCGCTCCCACCGGGGTTCACGCCCTGCAGAACGGCGGTCCGGCCTATGAGGAGTCCGTCATCACCCACTTCGGGAACCGGGCAAAGGGCGGGCCCGCTATGGTCACCTGCACCGGGGTTCAGATCAACCCGGACATGAAATCCGACGGGAACCACCTGCACATCAACCCCTACACCACCGCCGGCCTCCGGAGTCTCTATGAGATGGCGGCCCGGGTCCACCACTTCGGCGCCGTGGCCTCCATGCAGCTTTCCGACCAGTATTTCTACGACCAGTATTACGCGGTGAGTCCGGGCCTGAAAAAGATGGGCCGGGACAGCGTAGAGATGCCGAGGGAGCTGATCGCGAAAAAGGCCCGGATGTACGCCGAGGCGGCGGCTCTCTGCAAAAAGGCAGGCTTCGATATGTGCATGGTCCACTTCGGCCACGCCACGGACAACGCCCAGTTCCTGTCGGAGCGGTTCAACAGACGCACCGACGAGTTTGGCGGGTGTCTGGAAAACCGGGCAAGGTATCTGACCATGACGCTGGACGCCATCCGGGAGAAGTGCGGGAAGGATTTCCTCATTGAGCTGCGCTTCTCCGCCTCGGAGGTAGATCCGGAGGGCATCACCGTGGAGGACTCCATCGAGCTCACAAAGCTGCTGGAGGGCCGGGTGGATCTGCTCCACTGCTCCTGCGGCATGAACAACGCCAGGTACTTTACCACCACCCATCCCTCCGGCTTCCTGCCGGATACGCCCAACGTCCAATACGCGGAGGCCATCAAAAAGTCTGGCACCTCTATCCCCATCGTCACCATCGGCGCCATTCAGAATCTCAGCCAGGCGGAGGAGATTATCGCCTCCGGGAAGGCGGATTTCGTCTCCATCGCCCGGGGTATCATCGCAGACCCGGACCTGGCCAACAAGGCCTATGCGGGTACGCCGGAGGACGTGCGGCCCTGCATCAAGTGTTTCAAGTGCCACGACGGGGCCTGCTACTATGATCACTTCGTCTGCTCCGTGAACCCTGTCATCGGCATCGAAGACCGGCTGGACAAGTATATTCTTCCCACTGAGGGCGGCAAGAAGATCTGCGTGGTGGGCGGCGGTCCCGCCGGGATGCAGGCGGCGGTGTACCTTTCGGACAGAGGCCACAGGGTGGTCCTGTTCGAGTCAAAGGACCATTTGGGCGGCCAGCTTAATTTCGCGGACTATGCCGAATTCAAACGGGATCTGGGCCGGTTCAAGCAGTACCTCATCACCCAGGTGGGCAAGCGGAACATCGACGTTCGTCTGAACACAAAGGCCACGCAGGAGATTCTCTCCGCGGAAAAGCCGGATCACGTGATCCTGGCTCTTGGGGCGGAGCCTCTGGTGATCCCCATTCCCGGTGTGGAGAATGCCGTCAAGGCCCCCGACGTGTTTGGCCGCGAGGATCAGTTGGGGCAGAAGGTCGTCATCATCGGCGGCGGACAGGTGGGCGCCGAGACCGGCATCCATCTGGCGTGGCTGGGCAAGGACGTGACCATCCTGGAGATGCAGGGAAAGATCGCCCCGGACGCATGGTTCACCTACCACTGGGCCATGGACATCGAACTGAGCGAACGGGAAAACCTCCACACCGTCACAAACGGCCGCTGCACCGGGATCGAGGCCGGCAAGGTGACATACACGGACGCAAACGGAACCGAGCAGGTACTGGAGGCGGACAGCGTGGTATTGTGCGTAGGCTTCCGTCCCAATACCGCCGCCGCGGAGGCTCTGATCCTGCCCGGGGTGCCCTTCACCATGATCGGCGACTGCAAGCAGGTCGGAACCGTCCAGCAGGCGGTGCGGGGCGCCTTTGACGCAGCTATGATCCTCTGATTGTTCTCATTTCTTCTATTCCCTAAAAAATCCCGCCGGTAGAAACCGGCGGGATTTTTATATTGGGAATCAGAACATGGCGGGGGTGGGCAGCTGCTTCGCCTGGATGAAGATGTCGCCGGTGTAGTCGCCGGGGACGCAGGGAACCTCCACGCCGTCCACCGTCATCTCCACATCGCAGCCATCAGGAGTTTTGATGACAGAGGTCTCGTCGATGTGCAGGGCGGAGAGGTAGTTGTGGCCGACGATGGTCCACTCAGTGCCGTTCTTCAGGGTGACGATCACGCCGTTATTTACCACGGGCCGGGGGGTGTCGTAGACCTGGTAGATCTCCTTCCGGTTGGAACCAGAGATGGTCTTTACCGCATGCTGCGCTTTGGAGGCGGAGATCACGCCCTCCAGCTTCACGTTGTCCAGGGTCAGCACCAGGTTGATGGGATAGTTCTTCTGGTTCATGCCGGGCATACCGCCGGGACCGCCGGCCGGCTTTCCGCCCGGTGCACCGGGTCCGCCGGGACCACCGGCAGGAGGACCGCCCGCAGGAGGACCACCGGCTGGCGCGCCGCCGGGCGCGGGCATGGCAGGCATCATCATGGGCTTTTTTGCGTTTGTGATGCCGTTGTAGAAGTCACCGATGATGGTCATGTCCTTAAACGTGGCCTGGAGATCCGTACACCACTCCGGCTGCTCAAAGCCCCAGATGGACACGGGATGGTACTGGGGCTTCGTCACGTCGTGGTCAGGATCCTTCACCGCCACTTCCGTGTCCACCTCCACCTCGGATTTGCCGAAGCCGGGATCATCGGAGTCAAACATCTGGAGGATCACCCGGTTGCCCGGCTCCAGTGTGGCGTTCTCGCAGTAGATGTTGGGGAAGCAGGATCGGGCGATGAAGGTGGATCGGCCGGACCGGATGGCGCTGTCTTTGACGATCAGTTTGCCGCCCTGGTTCGACTGCCACATGACACCGAAGCGCCCGCCGATGATTTCCGATCCGCCGATGAATTCGCCGCCTGCCAGTTCGTTTGCCACCTTATAGGCCACGTCCGGGGCATACATTCTGGTGTGGTCAAAGATGTTGGTGCAGTCTCCGATGGAGTAGGAGCCGTAACCGTGACGGCCATTGAGTTCCACGTCGCAGTCCTTTGCATAGATCCGGGTTTTGACGGGGCCCCATTCCTTCTTGGAGGAGATGCCATCGGTGGACAGAACGCCCCAGCTGTCGGACTTTACCGTGCAGTTTTCCAGATAAAGACTGGAGTCATTCTGCACGTTGACAGCCCGGGTGGTGCCCCAGCCGCCGGACACGTAGGTCATGCAGGCCTTACCGGGGCGGATCTTGTGGACCGCCTGGATCTGCTCCGGTGTACCGCCCGCACAGATCAGCGTGGAGTTTTTGATCGTCATTTTTGCGGTACCGCCGGTGACAATGGCGTCGTTGCGGATGCCCTGGTTGGAGATGGTCACATTCTCCAGCACGGTCTCGCTGTCACCCCCGGCCAGGATCCCCGCGCCCAGTCCCTTGCCGTCGTCAGTGGAATGGCCGCAGTTTTTGATGGTAAGATCCCTGATCTCGTATTTTCCCCCAGAGACGATCATGCTGTTAAAGCACTCGCCGGTGGAGGCGATTGTTCCGCCGGAAACGGTACTGCCCCCGACCGTCCCGCCCGCATAGGCAGCGGAGACGGAATTCTCAGAGGGGCCGTCCTTCCCCAGCAGCAGGGCCGCGCGATAGGGCTCCGGAGGATCCCCGGGCCGGGCATGCATTCCCTCGATGGGCGCGTCGATAAAATCCGTAACGACCAGCCGGATATCGCCGGTGTATTCGCCGGGGGCCGGGTCGATCTCCACACCGCCCACGACCACGGTCAGCAGCTTTCCTTCCGGGGCGGAAAGTCTGCCGTTTGGCCCGACGATCAGTTCTTCAAGTGATATGCTCTCATTCACGAGGCAGATGTCATTTATTTGCATGGAAAGGTCTCCTTTCGTGGTGATACCCTTATTTTAGCAAGAACCGTGCCGGTTTGAACGAAAAATAGATTTCAGTTGCATTTTGGCAGAAAAATTGCTATAGAAGAATACAGAAATATCAGGAGGTGCTTGTATGACTGTACTGCTTAAAAACGCTGTCCTGCTGGACTCCGTCCGAAACAACGAAACCGCCGACGTGCTGGTAACGGACAGCACCATCACGGCCATCGGCCGCGATCTGGGACCTGCCGACCGGGAATTTGACCTGTCAGGCTGTACGCTGCTGCCCACTTTCATCGATGCCCACGTCCATGTGGCGGTGGACGACAATGCGTTCCGGGAGGACGCCATCCGGGCCTGGGCCTACAACGGTGTCTCCACAGTCCGGGAGTTGGGCATGCTGTCTCAGCTCAGCCAGGCCGATTATGCCAAATGGATCGAGACCGTTAACAGCCAGCCGGAGACCGCGACGGTTGTGGCCGTGGGCAACTACATCGACGTGGCCGGAGGCTACGGCGCGGGACCCAATCCGAATCATCCGGTAGGGACGCTGATCACAACGGCGGAGGAGGCCGCCGAAGAGGTAAGTCTGCACCACAAGCTGGGTTATCCCGGTATCAAGATCGGCATTCACGATGGCCGCATGGACTTAACGCCCCACCTGAGTCCGGAGATGGCAAAGGCCATCTGCGACCGGGCCAGGGAGCACGGCATGTGGGTAGCTGCGCATATCGGCATCTGCCGGGGCGCGCAGTTCATGCTGGACGCCGGGGTCCGGGAGCTGGCCCACACGCCCAGCGATCCCATGCCGGACGAAATGATCCGGTTTATGGCGGAAAACGGTGTGGTCATGGACACCACCGTAGGCGACCCGGACAAGGCCATGGAGCCCCCTCCCGGCATGCTGATGCCCGGAGGCCCGGGTGGTCCAGGCGGCCCCGGCGGAGACGCGCCCATGGGTCCCCCGCCCGGTATGGTCATGCCCTCCCCCGAGGAAAAGCGAAAACAGTGGAAGACCATGGTGGAAAACCTGGGCCGCTACCACAGGGCGGGCGGCCGGGTCGTCATCGGCACCGACCTGATCCACAGCCGCGATTTCATGAAAGACGCGGTGATTCCTGTTCCGGAGCTGCGGGCGCTGACCGGAGCCGGCTTTACGCTGCAGGAGACCATTGCCGCCGGCACAATCACCGCGGCGGAGGTGGTCGGCACCGGTGCGGAAGAGGGTCTGATCGAAGAAGGCCGTCTGGCCAACCTGGTGGCGGTCAGCGGCCCTGTGGACGAGAGCTTCGCCGCCCTGGACCGGGAGAATGTCAGGCTGGTGCTGCACAAGGGCGCTGTGATCCGCAGCGAGCTGTAGGGTTCCAGTTTTTACACAGGCCGTTCAATTTTTGGACTGTCCCCCTTGAAAAGTTCCGAATACCGTGGTATAAAGGAGATGCCGCAATGGCGAACTATTGGATCATTCCAGAGGAACCGAGGTGCATCTGCTTGGAACACGTGATCACATTGTCCCGCCGGGATATGGAGGTCGCCGCGCCCGTGATCGACACGATCCTTGACAACACGGTGGACGCCGCCGCCCTGATCAGCCGGGAGCGCCGGGTCATCTACCTTTCCAAGGGGTTTGAAGAGTTGACCGGCCAGTCGCTGGCAGAGTTTCAGACACATCCGGTCGACGAACTGAAGATCGACGGGCAGGCCCATATCGACCGGGTGCTCTCTGACGGCGTCCGGCAGATGGCGGTGCCTATGGAGGTAGGGTCCCGCAGGCTTCTGACCAATCTGGTGCCCATCTTCTCCGACGGCGAGATCATCGGCGTGATGCTGCTCATCGTCTTTCGCTCCACCGCGGTGCTCAAGCGGGCAATCCAAACTCTGGAGCGAAGCCTGGAGCAGACGGAAAAGGTCACGCCGGAATCCGGAAGAACCTCCGGATACACATTCTCGGACTTCATCGGAGAGGCGGAGAATGTGGTCCTGACCATCGAGCAGTGTCAGCGGATCAGCCAGACCTATCATCCGGTGCTTCTGATCGGTGAGACGGGCGTGGGCAAGGAGATCATCGCCGACGCCATTTACCACGAGTACAGTCAGGGCCGGACGATCCCCTTCGTCAAGATCAACTGCTCCGCCATCCCCCGGGATCTGCTGGAATCGGAACTGTTCGGCCATGAAAAGGGCGCGTTCACCGGCGCAACCAGCCTGAAAAAAGGTAAATTTGAACAGGCTGCGGGCGGCGTGCTGCTGCTTGACGAGATCGGAGAAATGAGCTTTGAACTCCAGAGCAAACTGCTCCGGGTGCTGGAAGCCCGGGAGTTTGAGCGGATCGGCGGCAGCCGGGTGATTCCCATGCGCGCCCGGATCATCGCCTCCACCAACCAGGATCTCAAGCGGCTGGTTGCAGAGGGAAAATTCCGGATGGATCTGTATTACCGTCTCAACACCTTTGAGATCAACATCCCGCCGCTCCGCGCCCACAAGGAGGACATTCCCCTTCTGATCCAGCACTTCATCGATCAGGACGGTCTGAAGCTGGAGTTCAACCAGGACGCCCGGGAGATGCTGATGCGGTATGACTGGCCCGGCAACGTGCGGGAACTAAGGAATGTGCTCAATCGCATGAGTTTTCTGTATCCCAACACCGTGATCGGAATCAAGCAGGTCTACAACGCCACCGGAGACATGTTTCATCTGGTGCGGCTGCCGGAGTACCGCAGTCAGCTGGACCCGATCCCCGAACCGACCATGGACAAGCAGGGCAACCCACTGCCGCCGAAGGAGGAATCGGCCGCCCAAGCTGACCCGGCTCCCGTCCGTACCCCATCGCCGTCAGAGCCGCAGGAGCCGCTCCTGACGCTGGCCGAATACGAAAAGCAGGCGGTACAGCGGGCGATCGAGCAGGCCCACGGCAGTCTGACCGAGGCGGCGGCGCTGATCGGCGTCAGCCGGTCCACCATGTACAACAAGGCAAAGCGTTACGGATTGATCCCGTAGCGGAAAGGAACTGAAAACCCCTGAGGCGTCTCCGGATAGAGTCTGAACCGCTCCCCGTCAAGTAGACAGTGAAATAATTAAAGAAAAGTTCACAGCGCTGCGGCGCTGTGGCAACCGCAGATTTCGGTAGGCCGCTAAAGCGTCCGACCGGAATTTGCGGTTATTATGCCGCTAAATATAGATTGTGCTTCTCCATCGGCGTGAGAATACCGAGGCCACGCTGCACACGTCTGTTGTTATAGTAACGGATGTAATTCTCGATCATATCGGTCAATTCCTTCTTGCTGGTAAAGCGTCTGCCGTAGTATCGCTCCCGCTTGAGGATACCCCAGAAGCCTTCCATCGGTCCGTTGTCGATGCACTTGGCCACACGGGACATGCTTTGGGTCATACCAGCTTTCACCAGTTTATGGCGGAAGGTACGGTTGGTATACTGAAATCCTCTGTCGCTATGGAACAGCGGATGTGCGTCGGGATTGGCTTTCACCGCACGGTCGAAGGTTTTGAATACCAAAGGATTATCATTCCGGTCGCCAATCACATAGGCAACAATGCGGCGGTCGTAGAGATCCAGGATTGCGCTAAGGTAGACTTTGTGTACTTCAATACCCTCATACCACTTGAATTCTGTCACATCAGTAAGCCACTTCTCATTGGGCTTGTCCGCATGAAAGTCCCGGTTCAGCAGATTCTCAACTACAAACTGAGGATTCTTCGCCCGTCTGGTGCAGCCATGGTTGCTATACTTGATGGTGGACTTAATGCTTTTTGCACGGCATATTCGGAGAATGCGCTTGTCGTTCACATGAATGTGGTGATCATGGCGAAGATCGTCATTGATGCGGCGATAGCCCTTGTCTGGGCATTCCATGTGGATCTGCTCGACTTTCGCTCCAATCATCTCATTTTCCCTTGTCCTGGCACTTTGTTTTCCGGATGCCCAACGATGATATGCCGCCCGGGATACATGCAGAAGTTTACAGGATTCGTCAATGGGATCTCCACGCTCAGCGTGATTCTCCTGTATTGCTCTGTATATGTGTCCTTGTCTTACTTGTCCAAGGCATCCCTCCTCACGATTTCGTCCAATTTTTTTAGCAAATGGTTCTCCATTTCTGCGAGATAAAGCTTGTGTTTGAGTTGCTCAATCTCGATCTGAGCTGCTTCCAGTTCTGTCCTTGGTGTCTGATCTTTTTTCCGCTTTCCACGCCGATCTTCAAGTCCGGCCTCGCCAAGTTCCTCGTATTTCAGCGTCCACGTCCGTACCTGCTGGTAACTTACCTGGTATTTCAGCGCCATCTCGCCGTAATTCTTCCCTGACGCTAGGCAATCCTTCACGATCCCCAAACGTTCTTCTTTCGTCGTATCCCGCCCCTGCTTCATGTAGCTTCCGCCTCCTGAATGTTTTACGGAGTTGAAATCTCCATGAGCATTATACACCTTAATCCAGCTGCGGAGTATCTTAGTATCTTTTATCTTGTACCTTTTGCAGACTGCTGCCAGGCTGCCGCCACCTCGCTGGTAGTCAATGACGGCTGCGGTTTTCAACTCGACGGTATACTTTTGGTTTCGTTCCTGAGTAAAACCCTCTACTCCTTGGTTTTCGTAGATGCTTATCCATCCACGAAAAGTTGTGTCGGCCACTCCGGATTCTCTTGCTCCTTCACAGAGACCAATCTTCCCTTGGAGATATTCTCTAATTATTCTCACCTTTTCTTCTATTTCCAACTTTTGCTTCAAAGGCATGACAATGCTCCCCCTATGTTTGACAGTGTTTTTATCTTTCACTGTCTCTCATAGGGGGAGCATATCATGATCCGAAGGGGGTTCTTTTTAGTATTCTCCCAGCCATCTTGGACTGGTCTCCTCCACGGCTTTGCCCGCTTTCAGGCTCTCGGGCACATTCAGCACCCGCTGATTGCGGCTTCCGCGGAAATTTAACTCCAGACTGCGTTCCGCCTGCAGGAAGGGACCGTCAATGAGCACATCCAGCGTGCCGAGCAGTTTCTTCTGCCCGTCGGTGCCCTCCAGAAGCTGTTCAAAGGTATAGCCGGAATAGGCGGCCACTTCATATCCCGCAGCTTTCAGCATCTGTCCCAGTCGGGCCAGTTCCTCCGCCTGGGAGAAGGGCTCTCCGCCGGAAAAGGTCACCCCCCGGCACAGGGGATTCCCCTTGACAATTTCCAGTACGGTCTCCACTTCCGTGGGTGTTCCGCAACCGAATTCCCAGGTCTCCGGGTTGTGGCAGCCGGGGCAGTGATGGGGACAGCCCTGGCAAAACACCGTGGTCCGGATGCCGGGGCCGTCGACGATGCTGTCGGCCTGAATCCCGGCCAGATCAAGCATCCTTGGAAAGGCTGTGCTTGACCCGGTCCCGCTCCTCGGCGCGCTTGGCGTCGTTCCACTTGTCCATGGTACCCACCAGGTAACCGGTGATCCGGCGGATCCGCTCAAAGCCTACGCCCTTGCCCATTTTCTCATTGTAATTGATCGGTGCCATTTGTTTCTCCTCCTGTTGTATGTATCGTAATGGTGATTATTCGATTCCCTGGAACGCAGGCATCTCCGGATAGCGCCTGCGCAGTTCAATGATCTTTTCCGGTGGGATCTCCTCGCCCTCGCGTCGACCGCAGCGGGGGCATACGTCGCCGATGACGCCCACATAGCCGCACACCGGATCCCGGTCCACAGGATGGTTGATGGAGCCGTAGCCGATCTGGCAGTCGTGCATCCACCGGACCACCGCCTCAAAGGCCTCCACATTCTTCGCTGTGTCGCCATCCAACTCCACATAGCTGATGTGGCCGGCATTGCACAGGGCGTGATAGGGTCCTTCCAGCCGGATCTTGTCATAGACGGAGATCGGATACCAGACGGGAATATGGAAGCTGTTGGTGTAGTACTCCCGGTCCGTGACGCCGGGGATCCTGCCGTAGCGCTGCTGATCCATGCGGATGAACCGGCCTGCCAGCCCCTCAGCCGGGGTGGCCAGAAGGGTGAAGTTCATCTTCAGTTCCCGGGATTTCCGATCACAGTACTCCCGCATGAAGCTGATGATCTCCAGGCCCTTTTTCTGCATCTCCTCGCTCTGGCCGTGATGCTGGCCGTAGAGGGAAGTCAGGGTTTCCGCCAGGCCGATGAAACCGATAGACAGGGTTCCGTGCTTCAGCACCTCCCGGATATTGTCCGCGATCCCCAGCTTGTCGGAATCCAGCCATACGCCCTGTCCCATCAGGAAGGGGAAGTTGTAGACCGCTTTGCTGGCCTGGATCTCAAACCGGTCCAACAACTGCTGGGACACCAGATCCATCATGGCCAGAAGCTTCTCGTAGAACACGCCCTCATTCCCGTGGCTCTCGATGGCCAGTCGGGGCAGGTTGATGGACGTGAAAGAGAGGTTGCCGCGGGAGTATGCGATCTCCCGGGTGGGATCGTAGACATTACCCATGACCCGGGTCCGGCAGCCCATGGTGGCAACCTCCGTCTCCGGGTGACCGGGCTTGTAGTACTGCAGGTTATAGGGGGAATCCAGGAACGTGTAGTTGGGGAACAGCCGCCGGGCGCTGACCTTGCAGCTCAGACGGAACAGGTCATAGTTGGGATCCTCCGAATTGTAGTTGACGCCCTCCTTGACCTTGAAGATGTGGATCGGGAAGATGCAGGTCTCGCCGTGGCCCAGTCCCGCGTCCAGCGCCAGCAGGATGTTCTTGATGACCATACGGCCCTCCGGACTGGTGTCGGTGCCGTAGTTGATGGAGGAAAAGGGCGTCTGGGCACCGGCCCTGGAGTGCATGGTGTTGAGGTTGTGCACAAACCCCTCCATGGCCTGATAGGTAGAGCGCTCCGTCGATCTGTGGGCACGCTTTCTGGCCCGGGCGATGAGCTTTGCCGCGTCCTTTCCCGTGATTTCCACGGAGCCGCACAGGGCGGAGGCCACCGCCTTGTCGAAGGCTTCCACGTTCTCCAGTTTTGCCTTTTCTCCCGTGACCGTCTCCGCAATGGTGATGGCGTTTTTCACCGGCTCCGAGGCGTCATCCAGATCCAGCCGGTCCTCCACCGCCTCGCAGAGCATCTCCCGATAGGCCTTGGTGTAGGTCTTGGCGACGCCCTCGGCCATGCCGTAGTCGAAATTCGGGATGGACTGGCCGCCGTGCTGGTCGTTCTGGTTGGACTGGATGGCGATGGCCGCCAGGGCCGCGTAGCTCTCAATGCTCTGGGGCTCCCGCAGATAGCCGTGCCCGGTGGAGAATCCGCCGTGGAACAGCCGGAGAATGTCGATCTGGCAGCAGGTGGTGGTCAGGGAATAGAAATCAAAATCGTGGATATGGATCGCGCCCTCCCGGTAGGCCTTGGCGTGCTCCGGGCGCAGCAGATACATCTCGTTGTAGGCCTTCGCGCCGGCAGCGCCGATCTGCAGCATGGAGCCCATGGCCGTGTTGCCGTCGATGTTGGCGTTGTCCCGCTTCATGTCGCTGGCCCGGGCATCGATCCGGGTGATCTCGTCGATGGTCTTCATCAGGGTCGTATTCGCCTCCCGGGCGCGGGTCCGGTTGGCCCGGTAGAGGATATACGCCTTGGCCGTGTCGGAGAAGCCGTGGTTCATCAGCTGCTTCTCCACCTTGTCCTGAATGGCCTCGATATTGGGCGAAGTGTTTTTGAATTCCCGCTCCAGCTCCCGCTGGACATCGTTGGCCACCCGGGCCGCGTCGGCGGCGTCGCCCTCCCGCGAGGCCTCCATGGCCTTAAGGATCGCGGCCGCAATCTTATTCTGATCATACAGGACGACCCGGCCGTCCCGCTTGATGATGCTTTGGATCATTTTGTTCTCTCCTCGCTTCCATATTCCATGGATTCTGCCGCAAAACGCACAATATATGGTATTGTGCGTTTTTTCGTGCCACTATATTTTGTCACGCTGGTCCGGCAATGTCAAGCCGTAATCTGCGGTTTTTGTCGGTTATGGTAAACTTTGTGGAAAATCACGAAATCATAGCACAATATTTCGTTTTATGCCTTCCTTTTTTCCACAAGATCTTGTGTTTCCGCTGCGGTAAGCCGGGTTTCCTCCTTTTCCGGGATTCATGTTCATCTCGTGTTACTTTCATGTGGATTCCGTGTGAGAAATGTGATATAATGATGATAATTTCCTGTATGGAGGGACCCTTGTGAAACTCAAACGCTCGCTGCTGCCGCTTTTGGCGATTTTTCTGGTCTGTCTGTATCCCGGCGCATTTTACTATCTGCAGAACGCGGATGAAGCGCACCCGGTGGATATTCTGCCCATGCTGGGTCTTCTGCTCCTGACTGCCGCTGTTCTGTTTCTCTTAAGTCTTCTGATTCTTCGCCGGTTTGACGCCGCGGGACTCTTCACCGGCGTTGCCATGATCCTGGTGGGAAACAGCGGTCTGATTTCCCGGTACCTCAAATACTACTTCCGGTGGTATCACGACCGCTATCTGCTGATCCTGGTGGCCGTGCTTCTGGTCCTGCTGTTGCTGCTGCTCGCCCGGAAGAAGAAATTCCCGGCCTGGGAATGCTGCGCGATCCTGGTCATTCTCTTCGGCACTCTGACGGTAATCCGGCTGATTCCCGCCATCCCGACCCTTTGGACCGTGCACACCACCCGGATGGACCAGCTGGATATCGATCCGGAGCAGGTCGCCTTTCAGGGGGAAAAGCCCAACGTCTATTACTTCATCGTGGACGAATACGGCGGCACGGAAAACCTGTCCCGCTATTTCGACTTTGATAACGAAGAATTTGTGACGTACCTGAAGGACAACAAGTTCAACGTCTCCGATACCACGGAGAACACCGAGTCCATCTGGACCGCCACCCTGGTGCCGAACCTGCTGAACATCAGCTATGCGGTGGAGGACGAGATCCCGGCCCGGGCCAAGGAAAAATACATGGACAATCCGCTTTTGATGCAGCTGTTCCGTAACAACGGCTATCAGGTCAACCTGATCAGCGATCAGGCCTTCGTGGGTGAGACCGGCGCCACGCTGATCTCTCCCAAGCAGTACCCTGAGCGCATCACCGGCATCGTATTCGACCACAGCATTTATGCCGTCCTGCCCTACGTCCGGGGCTGGCTGCGGGACCGGATGGGTCTGGAGGACAACATGAGCCGCCGGGACCATCTGCTGGAGATCTTCCAGAGCATGGAGACCTGTACCGATTATGTGGGGACCGAACCGACGCTGACGGTGAGCTATGTGGGCTGCCCCCATTACCCCTTCGTCTTTGACGCGGAGGGCAATCCCACCGACCAGCACCAGAACGTCAAGGACCACCACTACTACCTCGATCAGGTCCGGTATCTCAATTCAGTTTTGGAGATCACCTTCGACAGAATTCTGGAAAAGGATCCGGAAGCTGTCATCGTAGTTCAGTCTGACCACGGCGCCAGATATCCCGGTCAGATGCTCCTGTTCTACGGGGAACCGGACTACGACCCGTTCCTGGAGACGCCTTTCATGCAGAATTCCCTGAACTGCGTCTACTGGGGCGGCAGGGCGCTGGAGATCGAAGGTGAGACCGGGATCAACACCTGGCGAATCCTGCTCAACGAGATGTTCGGGACGGATTTCCCCATGCTGACGCCGCCGGAGGGTTATACCTGCTACGGCAAGAGTTGGCATGATAAACCCTACATTCCGGAACACGCCGTACGTCCCTCTTGACGTACAGCTAAAACTGATGTAATATAATATTCGATATTATATTGTCAGGTGATTTCAATGTCTTTTACCCTTTTTGTGGACTCCGGCAGCAATCTGCCCGCCCGTAAGCTGCGGGAATATGAGATTCAGGTGATCTCCTTCCCATTGGAGATTGACGGAGTTTCCACGGAGAGTCCAAAATACCCGGACGGATTTGACGGCCACAGCTACTACACGGGGCTGAAATCCGGCATGGCCGTCAAAACATCGCTGATCAACACCGATATGTTCTGCGGGGCTTTCCGGCCGGAGCTGGAGGCCGGACGGGACGTGATGTACGTAGGGATCTCCTCGGGCATCACCGGCACAGTCCAATCCGCCCGCATTGCCGCGGACCAGCTCAAAGAGGAGTTTCCGGACCGCAGCGTAAGAATTGTGGATTCCAAGGGTGCCGGCCTCGGCACCGGTATTCTGGCCCTTCGGGCGGCGGACTACCGTGCGGAGGGGCTGGATGTGAACCAGGCCGCCGCCAAGCTGGATTACGACGTGGAAAACCTCTGTGAGTACTTCACGGTGGACGACCTCCAGTTCCTGCGGCGCACCGGCCGGCTCTCCGGCGCGGCGGCCGCCATCGGCACCATGCTGCAGATCAAGCCCATGCTCCGGGGCGACGAGGACGGCCATATCGTGGTCTGCGGGAAGATCCGCGGCCGAAAGAAGGCCATCGACGAGCTGGCCGCCGTCTACGCCAAGCGGGTGGTAGACGCGGCGAAGCAGCGGGTGGCCATCTCCCACGGGGACTGTCTGGCGGAGGCTCAGGCCCTGGCCCGGCGCATCCGGGAGATCGCCAACCCCAGGGAACTGATCCTCTCCATGCACGAGCCCCTCACCGGCGCCCATGTGGGGCCGGGGATGCTGGCGGTGTTCTTCTTCGGGATCGGAAGGTAATCGGGTAGGAGGTCACCCATTAGTTGAGTGACCGTCCTCCCACACCACCGTGCGTACCGTTCGGTACACGGCGGTTCAATCGCATAAGTGCAGATGCTCGTACAGGCCAAGGGCGCTTACAAGCCCGGCCTGTGCGAG
>JAFUFT010000030.1 GCA_017469795.1 Oscillospiraceae bacterium | reverse complement strand
ATCCTCGTCCAGAATGTGAGCGTAGATCTTCGTGATCATGTCCACCTGCGCGTGGCCGGTGTCGCCCTGGGTAGCCTTCAGATCGCCGTGGTTCAGCTTCAGCTTGTAGGTGGTACTGCTGTGCCGCAGGGAATGGAACACGACATTCGGAAGTCCTGCGTCCCTTTTGAGCCGGTTAAATGCGTTTGTGATGACAGTCTGCTCACAGGGACGGCCGTTGGGAAGTGCGACCACCAGGTTGTTGTCGATGTATTCCTCGCCCAGGAACTCCATTTGATGCTCCTGGGCGGTTTTCCATTCCCGAAGGATGTAGGCAACCGTCTTGGGCATCCACACCTTGCGTATGCTGCTTTCCGTTTTCGGCGTTTTCAGCACCACAACCGTGGAGGCATCTTCCAAATACATAACTCTGGGAAAGACCTTAAACACCAGTCCTTTCATAAATGGGAGAGTGTCAGGCTGTTCTGACACTCTCCCGTGAAGTTTTACAGCTCATAAATGGGCAGCTCATGTTCATCCACAGCGCCCACCAGCGCATCGAAATCATCCGCCAGATCCAGAAAGTCGATAAACATTCCGGCATCCTTCCAGTCCGCCCCCTTGATGGTGCGGTACTCCGCGACGGATTCCCCGCAGTTGATCTCGATACGGATACGGGACACCACCCGGAAGGTGGCATCGGGCAGCAGCCACAGCTCATAGGCACGATCCGAAAGTGCTGCGTCATAACAGAAAGCCAGATCCTCCGTATAGAGCAGAACCGCTCTGGTGGGGAACAGCTCCGGTCCCCGGTAGTTGAAGCCCTTTTCCTGCTTGCAGTCCACTCGGAACGCATAAACGGTTTGCCGCGTGGAGTGAAACGCCTGGAGCAGCGCATGGTACAAGTTCCATGACAACAACCATGTCACAATCAATGGTGTGGACTACAAATATGCTGCGTACCGTCCCTTTGCCGGAACGATTAAAACCCTCACAGTGAAGAGAAATGCCCTTGGAGAGTTTTTCGTCTTCCTGTCCTGCATTCAGGAATGGCCGGATGTCCCTGCGCGCACAGGTAAAGCTGTCGGCATGGACTTTGGCCTGAAACATTTCCTGACGCTGGACAACGGAAGAAAAATCGACGCTCCTATGTGGTATAAATCCTCACTAAACGAGATCCGCAAAGCGAACAGAGCGGTGTCCCGTTGCAAAAAAGGCAGCGGCAACAGAAAGCGCGCCCTCATGCATTTGGATCGCGTCCATGAGAAGGTTGCAAACCGCCGCAAGGACTGGTTCTTTAAACTGGCGAACGAACTAACCTCTGAGTACGCAGTCATCTGTATCGAGGACCTGAACCTTGACGCCATGAAGCGGCTTTGGGGACGTAAGGTCTCTGACTACGCCTTTGCGGAGTTTGTCAGTATCCTGGACTGGGTTGCCCTTAAAAATGGCTGTCAGGTCATTAAGATCGACCGCTGGGCACCGTCTTCAAAAGCATGTCATGTGTGTGGCGTTTTGACAGAAGACACGAAAGACCTCCGGATTCGGACATGGACCTGCCCCGCATGCGGAACAGTCCATGACCGGGATGTCAATGCCGCAATCAACATCAGAAACATGGGGTTGTCTATGCTGATTGCATAGCACTTCCCATAAGGTTGGGGCATCAACCTTTGCAGGAGGGTTTGTAAGACCTCACTTGCGAGGCATTTCCCGTTGATCGCACAATCTCCGGATCCGAGCCTAAGAAGCCCGGACTTCAGTCCGGGGAGTATGTCACCTTTCGAATACGACGCCGCCCGCCTCTGTCGGATGATCCATGTAGACGATCTCCTTCGCGCCGCTCCTGAAAGTGAGGATCCGGTGGATGATCATGATATCCCCCGCTCCTCCGTCCGCCATCAGGATCCCCAGAAACAGGAGATCGGGATTTCCGATGATAATCGCAACGATCATGGGCAGGATCCCAAGGACCAGCAGCGGCATCACCGCCCCGAAGATATACTGCTTCTTCCCCAGCGGCACAAGACAGGTGCAGTAGGGCGTCAGCGAAGATCTCATGACACCGAACTCCACATCCTTGAAGTGATGGGGCGTGAAAATACTCCAGCAGACGCCGTGGATCAGCTCATGCACAACGATCAGCACCACGAACGCGACCAGCATGAGCAGGAAATGACTGCTGGCGAAATCCAGACTGCGGTGCACCAGAAAATACAGGCCGTATCCGATGACCGACAGAGGGATCAGCAGGAACACGGCAAACAGATTGGCCTTTCCCATTCCGATAGTCAGATCGTGCCGTGTGTAGCCCTGCTGTACCATCTCCTCCGAGATGCGCGCAAACCGCTCCGCTCTTTTCTGTTCCGCCTCCGTCAGCTTCTTCTCTTTTTCGTTATCTTTCTCCTTTTTCACTTTTTGCTTCCCCTTTCCGGTTGATTTGAGTCTCATGCCCTGCCCGCCGCGCCGAACAGCGTGATCTTCTCCCGCACCACCGCTTTCATGGCGTCGATCTCATAGGGCATCAGCTCCATCAATGTCTTTGCGCCGCTGCGGATTCCGGCCTCCGCGCCGGCCTTTCCCGCCTTGTCTAAGTCGGTGAAGATATTCACCTTGCAGATCCCCCGGCGCACCGCCTCCCGGAAATCCAAGTCGGCAAGGCCGCTGCCGCCGTGGAGCACCAGCGGCGTATGGGTCCGTCCGGCAATGTCGGCGATCCGCTCGAAGTCCAGCTTGGGCGGGAATTTGTAGTCCCCATGGGCGTTTCCCACCGCCACAGCCAGCGCATCCACGCCGGTCCTTGTCACAAAGTCCAGGGCCATGTTAGGATCTGTAAAGTAGTCTGACGGATTGTCCAGTTTCCCGGCTCCTTCGTTGTCGCCCACATGGCCCAGCTCTCCCTCCACGGTCACGTCCATGGCGTGGCAGATCCGCACCATTTCAGCCACCCGCTCCAGATTCTCCCCGTAGGGCGCAGCGGAGCAGTCATACATCACGGACGTGAAGCCGAGCTTCAGCGCCTCCATGCAGCTTTCAAACCGGAGACCATGGTCAAAATGGACCGCCACCGGGACCGACGCCTTTTCCGCCATAGGTAGCAGATATTCCGCCACCCGCTCCAGGGGCATGGCTGGGAGCAGCACCTCCGCGGTGCCCACCATCACCGGCGCCTGAAGTTCCTCCGCCGTCTCGATGACCGCCCGGGCCATCTCCACGTTCACCGCATTGAAAAAGCCGATTCCGTAACCCTCTGCGCCGGCCCGTGCCAGCATGTCCCGCATATTACAAAGCATTATAACCTCTCCCTTATCTTCCATCCCACGTAGATCCGCCGCGCGCATTCGTCCAGCGGAAGGATACCGCTGAGCGCATCTATCCCCGCAACGGACGCGGCTCCCTCGGCGGCAGAGAGCGCAGCGCACCGTTCCGGTCCTTCGCCGCGGAGGACCGCCGTCAGGAACGCCGCGATGCTCACGTCTCCGGCGCCCGTGGCGGAGCGGACCGTTTCCGCCTCAAAGCAGGGCTGGACTACGCTTTTGTCCGCCCAGTTCTCTGTGTCCAGCGCTATCCTGCATCCGATCTTCCGGAGTCTTTCCCGCCCGGCCGTCTGGAGATACATGCCCGACAGGCCGCACTTGATCAGCACCGCGCCGCAGCCCATGGCGATGCACCGCTCCGCAAGAGGTACGGCATAGCGTGAAAGATCCAGCGCCGCCGTCATATCGTCCCCGCCTTCTCCCAGACGGGCCCAGGTCTCCCGGTCCAGCATCCACAACAGCTCCTCAAAGCTGGGAACGAAAAAGTCCACATACGGCAGCGTTTTTTCCAGGATCGCACTCCAGTCCGCCCTGCCCGCTTCGCTTTGGGGATCCACCGCCGCCAGATCGAGGCTGGTGGCGCATCCGCATTCTCTGGCGCGGCGGAATATGGTCCGGAGGTTCTCTCCGCCGTCCAGATACATCTGTTTCATCAGGGGCGGGTAGCCGAAGTGAAAGAGCGCCGCGTCGGAGAGCGTCTCCCAGGGGATATCCGCCGGAAGGAAGCTGTCGTTGGCTCCGGGATCATGCAGAAAGATCCGGTCGATGCCGGGAACCGCCAGCACCACCGAATAGGAGCTTTCGGAAGCCGGGTCAACGATCAGGCCTCCCGCCCCGTAGCCGGCAAGGATCTTTCGGATGATGCCGCCAAAGGCGTCGTCGCCCACCTTTCCCAACAGCCGGACGTCACAGCCCATGAGCTTCATGGCAAGGCCCGTATTGGCTACACTGCCGCCGGTGTGAACGCTGACGCCGTGGGTGTCGATCAGTTTGCCCGGCTCCAGCAGATCTCCGATCGCCTGATACCTCCGTTTTCCGTCAAATACGGGCGTGATATCCAGGCAGATATGCCCGGCGCAAATCACGGTTTTCGACATGGCAATCTCCCCTTTTCACATTTCTTTGCCTCCGATTTGTCGGGATCATTATACCCTGCAGGCGGAGGATATGCAAGTCTGCTGCGGCGGGACGGGGCGCATTTTGCTTTTCCGCTTGCGGAACCGGGAAAACCGAAGTATAATCAAAATGATTCCAAATCGAACTAACAGGAGGTAATCAGGATGGCGTACGAACTGACAAAGAATCTGCCGGCCTACGGCATGCCCATTCCGAACGAGATCGGAGGCCGGCCCGAAAAGCTGCCCATGGGAGGCTTTCCCGGCGGTCCCGGCCCTGGTCCGGGAGGTCCCGGCGGTCCCGGCGGCCCCGGCGGTCCCGGAGGTCCTAACAACGACCCCACGGACGATCCGAAGTTCCCCCGTTCCTTCCGGATGCAGCCCGCCTATGTGATCGAGAACGGTCAGGTCACCGCAGCGCCGCTGTCCCACAAACTGGAGGGAGAGATTGGTCCGGAGTCGGCAACAGGGATAAAGTTCACCACGGACGCGCCGTTCATCAACGGCATCGTGGTCAAGGGCGACAGCAAATACACGGTCTCCGACGCCTATTTCAAGCTGGACGGTCAGGGTGTCAACGACTTTGAGGGCATCGGCGCCGCGGTGATGGCCACCGACAATGCCGAGCTCACCGTGGAGAACAGCTATATCGAGACCAACGGCGTCATCCGGCCCTGCACCGCCGTGGGCGGACATGCCACGCTGCGGGTCACTGGCTGCAAAGTCTACGGCAACAGCGGTCCCCTGCCGGACTACTACGATCCGAAGAACCCCATCAAGGGGCCCGGCATGATGGAGCCCCCGGCGGGCCTGTTCCTGGGCGGCACCATCCGCACCCACCTGTCCGTGGGCACCACGAAGACCTACTACAAGGACAGCCATATCGAATCCGACAGCTGGGCAGCCCTGTCCACGGACAACGGCCGGGACCTGTATCTGCAGGCAGACAACTGCGACGTGATCGTGGGGAACGTGGGCTACGGCGTCTATGCCGACGGCGGGTGCAATGTGGTCCTCAACGACTGCCGCTTTTCCACCGCCACTCACGGCGGCATTCTGGCCGGAGACTTCACCGCAAAGTTTACCGGATGCACCATGCAGTCCGGGAAGTATGACTGGATGTGCCACGACCTTTCCGGCGGCGCGGATTCGGCGGCGCCCCTGGAGGTACGCAATTCCAAATGCACAGCGGAGGATGCCTGCCTCTACATCAAGAGCCACAACATCCACGCGGACATCGAAAACAGCACTCTGACCTCTCCGAAGTACGCGGTCCACGCCATCGTCAACGATGACCCGGACGCCCGGAAGATGCCGGCAGACTGCGTGCCCTACGGCAACAAGCTCTATATCAGCGGTTCCACCATCTCCGGCGACATCGTCAACGACGACATCCGCTCCATGGCCATCGTCCTGAAGGATTCCAGGGTGGAAGGCGCCATCGTTGACGCCTATGTGGAGCTGATCGGCTCCAGCTGGACCGCCCCGAAGGATTCCCGCGTGGCACTGGTGAACGCGGTCTCCATCGACGGGATCGACGCGCCGGCCGGCGTTACGATCACGGCCGTTGCCGCGGAAGGCACCACCCTCAGCGGGGAATACGCCCTTCCCGGCGGCGGCAGGCTGATCGTCATCTGACCTCAGCCAAAGACCGCCGCAAACCGGTCCTGATAGGGGTAGCGGAAGATTCCCTTTTCCGTTATGATGGCGGTGATCAGCTCCGCGGGGGTCACGTCAAAGGCGGGATTGAAGCACTTGACCCCGGCGGGCGCCTGCGGAATCTCGAAGAATTTCTCCGCAATCTCCCGGCCGTCCCGCTCCTCGATAACGATTTCCCTTCCGGTGGGCGTGGAAAGGTCAATGGTGGTGGAGGGACCCAGCACATAAAACGGGATTCCGTAGTGCTTTGCCAGGATCGCCACCCCAGAGGTGCCGATCTTGTTAGCGGTGTCTCCGTTGGCGGCGATGCGGTCGCAACCCACAAGACAAGCCTTTACCCTGCCCTGTCCCATGACGATGGACGCCATATTGTCGCAGATCAGCGTCACATCCACCCCGGCCGAAAGGAGTTCGTAGGCCGTCAGCCTTGCGCCCTGCAGGAGCGGTCTTGTCTCATCGGCGAAAACGTGGAACCCGTAGCCCCGCTCCTGTCCCAGGAGCAGGGGGCCGAGGGCCGTTCCGTACTCCGAAGTGGCCAGCGGTCCCGCGTTGCAGTGGGTCAGGATGCCGTCGCCCGGCCGGAGCAGGCTCAGTCCGTATTCGGAGATCGCCCGGTTCATGGCGGCGTCCTCCATCTGGATTGCCTCCGCCTCCCGCCGGAGAATTGCGAGCAACTCTGTCCTTGCAAGAAAGCGGTTCTGCTCTGCAAGGGAGACCATACGGCGGAGCGCATGGTGCAGGTTCACCGCCGTAGGCCGGGCGCCGTCCAGATACGCCGCCAGCTCCCGCAGCCGGGGGAGGAAGCCGTCCGCCGGTTCCTCCGGGATCTGACGGGCCAGCACATACAGGGCGTAACCGGCAAAGATGCCGATGGCTGGGGCGCCCCTGACCCGCAGGGAGGAGATGGCCTCAAAGCATTCCCGGGCCGTCCGGCATTGGAGGAACCGTTTTTCTCCCGGCAGCAGCGTCTGGTCAATGATCTCCACCGCGTACCCGTCCTCCGTCAGATGGACGTTTTCCACATACATAGTTCCCACCTCCATGGGACTCATGATACTCCGGCCCGAGGGGAAAGTCAATCGGGCGGAAACCGCAAGGCAAGATCAACCCCACCGGCAAAAACCGGTGGGGTTGTTGTCTTCGCGCCTGTCTGTCCAGGCCGGAGCGTTAACGCTCCAGATAGCGGTCCAGAGCGCTCTGCTTGAGCTCGATGCACCGCTCGATTTTCATGTCCTTCAGGGTCTGGACGAAGCCGTCCCACTCGGACATATCCTTCACGCCCATGACGAACTCCGGCAGCTGCTCGGAGACCACCGTTCCCAGATCGGAATAGAGCTGGGCAAATTCCGCGGACTCGTCGCTGTCCAGGGTCGCCATGCCGGGATAGTTGTAGGCGTCATCCCGGTTGGAGCTCCAGATGGCGCTGGCCTCCACCACGTCGCTGTTGTAGGTGGCCATATCCCGGTTCACGTGGTTGTAATAGGGCACGCAGGTGACCGTGTACGCCGACAGGCAGTCCCGGTAATTCAGGCCATCCGGGTTGTTCAGGATCAGGTCGGAGAATCCGCCGGACGCCTCGTCAAAGCCCTCGCCGGCCACGCCATAGTTGGCAAGCTGGGAGCCCTTGTCGGTGAACCAGAAGTTCAGCCATTTCGCCGCCAGCTCCGGATCGGACGCGTCCGTGGTGATGGACATGGAGTGGTTGGTCTTGTATTTGGCGATGGTGGAAAGGTGGTTCTGATCACCCTTCTCCTTGACGGCATCGGGGATCGCAACCACGTGGTAGTTCGGATCATCGGGGATCCACATACCGCCTGCTTCCGCGCCCTTGCCGCAGACCATGGAGCCGGAGTACCAGATGCCGCACTGCTCCGTGGCGGAGAGGTAATCCCGGCCCGGGTTGTCCAGCGTCGCGTAATCCACTGCGAACAGGCCCTCGTCATACCATCTGTGGAGCATCTCCGTATACTCCCGGAATCCCTCCTCGATCAGGCCGTAGTGGACCTCGCCGTCCACCTGATAGAAGGGCATGTAGCTGATGCCCGCCTCGGCGGTCTTGCCGGCAATGCCGTAGCCGGCCACCAGATAGTTGTTCTCCGGAACGCCGTCCGAAAGCATCAGGATCGGGGAGGAGATGCCGTAGGCGTCCTTGAAGGCCAGAAGCACGTTTTCGTATTCGTCGTAGGTCTCCGGGATATCCAGGCCCAGATCCTCCAGCCAGTCCTTCCGGATCACAGGACCCGCGTCCGGCTCCCGGACTTCGTCGTAGATCTGATACACGGCGGCATAGGCGCCGCTGTCTGTGACCAGGTCTTTCGCCACCTCCGGGTCCGCGTTCATGCGGTTGGTGTAGTCCGGCAGGCAGTCCGCAAGCAGATCCGCCAGATCGATGACGACCTCGTCGTCGATGGCCTTCTGTCCGCCGCCGGGATACCGGTCCGTCACGTTGTCCACGATATCCGGATAGTCTCCGGAGGCCACCATCAGGTTGAAGGAGTCGTCGGCGCTCTGTCTCGGCGCGTAGGAGATGGTCACGTTCACGCCGGTATCATCGATGCCCTCCAGCCATGCGTTGTTGGTGCTTTCGTTATCGTCACCCTCATACCACATGGTCAGTTCCTGGCTGCCGTCGCCGATGGGGTATTCCAGTGAGGGCAGCTCTTCCGGGATGGGTTCCTCCGCCGGCTCTTCGGCAGCAGACGCAGGCACTTCCGCAGCAGGCGTTTCCTCCGCTGCAGCCGCTTCCGCAGCAGGGGCGGGTTCCTCCGCCTGGGCCGCCTCTTCCGGGGCGGCAGCTGCGTTTTCTGCGGAGGCAGCCGGTTCCGCCGCGCCGCCGCATCCGGCAAACACCGCGGCGATCATGCAGAGCGCCAGGATCAATGCGAGTATCTTTTTCATTATGGTTCCTCCTTTTCACTTATATGAGCATGGCCGCAGCGTAGGCGTCCTTGACGCCGGTCCGCACATCCCCGGGCCGGAAGCTGTCGCCGATCACCCGGAACCGGGTGCAGCACCGGCTCAGTGCCTCCAGATCCTCCCGGACCGGCGAAACGCCGCCGCACACCACGACATCATCGAACAACACTGTTTTCTCTTCCTTTTTCACGGTAAAGCATACCTGTCCAACGGAAAGGCGGATATCTTTCACCTTCGGGATCTGCGTAAGGCTCCCGCCGCCCTCCTGCTGCGCCAGCCGGTCCCGGTAACGGTCCGCGTCCTTGAAGAAGTACTCCGGCATCCGCCGGGACAGCTCCGTCACCTGATGGCCGCACAGGGCCAGGTGCCAGGCCGTCTCCACACCGGTTTCCGAGCCTCCGATCACCAGCACCCGCTCCCCGAGCTCCGTCTCGCGGCCGAAGACCTCCATGGGCTTCCAGGGCTTCACCGTCTCGATCCCCTCCACGGGAGGGAGCTTCTCGGCTGCTCCCGCGGCATACAGGATCACGTCGTACCCTTCTCCCTCCATTTGCTCCGGTTTGGCGGGCGTATTAAGGTGAACCTCAACCCCGGCCTTTTCCGTCTGGGCGATCAGATAGTTCATGTAGTCGAGAAGCGGCCACTTGAAGTCCACGAACTCCGCATGACGGAGCTGCCCGCCCAAGGCTCCGGACGCCTCATAGAGCGTCACGGCATGGCCGCGCCGGGCCGCCGTGATAGCCGCCGTCATGCCGGCAGGACCGCCTCCGATGACCGCCACCTTTTTCGGCTGCGGGTCCTTTTTCACGTGATTCCGGAAATTCGGGTCCATGGACAGGGCCAGCCGGGGATTCACCGAGCAGCCGAAGTCGGGGTCTCCCGGGCGCACATGGCATTTGTTGCACAGGAGACATGGCGTGACGTCCTCTCCCCGCCCCTCCAGTAGCTTCTCTGCGTAGTCCGGTTCGGCGATAAAGGCTCTGGACATATAGACAAGGTCGCAGTCCCCGTTTTTCAGCGCTCGCTCCATGAGCTCCGGGTCCCCGTATCCACCCACGACGCCCACGGGAATGCTCGTGCCGGAGGCCTTGAGCTTCTTCGCATATTCCAGTGTCACCGGCTTCCCCCGCACGGAATTGACACCGGAGGGATGAGCTGCCGCGTCCGTGGCGCCCCGGAGCTGAATCAGATCCACCAGTCCTTCCCAGAGCTTAATGTACCGGCACAGGTCCTCGGTGGTGTAGGCGCCCGGCTCCTCCCCGCTGATCTGGACCTGCAGGACGCAGTCCGGACACACGGCCTTGACCCGCCGGAAGACCTCCAGGGTCAGCCGGGCCCGCTCCTCGATGGTCTCTCCGCCGTATTTGTCCGTCCGGCGGTTTCTCCGGGACAGGGAGCGGCACAGGAGCGTTCCGCCGTAGGACATATGGACGTTCATTACGTCCACCCCCAGGGAGGCGTAGTCCGCGGCGGCCCGGGCGAAACGGTCCGGCAGTTCCTCCAGCACCTCCAGCGGGACGTCGCTGATGTCCCATCCCCGGGGCTCCGCGTCGGAAATGCCCATGCTGCAAAGGGCGCCGTAGCTGTGAACGGCCGAGGCCATCCGGGCGTAGAAGATCCGGTTATTCCGGAGGGACAGATCAACGCCCTCGGTGTGGGTCTTTTCTGTGGGCAGCCCGTCGTCGGGCTTGGGCATTTTGCCCTCCTCCTCGTCATCCATCTCAAAGGGACGGGGCGGCATCTGCATCGGCCGGGTATGGGGATTGGGCAGGACCACCGCAGGCAGCGGCACGATGGAGGCGCCTGCCGCGGCCATATCGCCCACATAGGTCAGCGCCGAGGCCATGGGTTTCTCATCCTCCACGCCCACCGTGAAGGTCGGAATGGCCCGGGACATGGCAAGACGGTTTTTCAGCACCCGCCCATGGACGACCATGGGGGTGAAGATATACGGATAATGCTTCATGGAAAGCCTCCTTCCTCAGTTTCTATTTTAAGATCCCGCAAAAAAACTGTAAACAGACAATCTCTTGGAAACACAGCAAAAACTTGGATGCGCGCCAATGCCGAAATGCATTGGCGCGCATCCTTCAGAGCCTGCTGCGGCTCCTGCGGTATTCGGTTGGACTGATCTTCAGATACCTGCGGAACACTCTCGACAGCGCCTGGGGATCTGCGTATCCCGTCTCCTTCGCGATCTCGGATATGCTCTTTTCCGAGCCGGTGAGAAGCTGCGTGATGTGCTCGATCCGCACATTGTGGATGTAGTCGATCAGCCGGATGCCGGTGCTCTTCCGGAACACATGGGACACATAGGAGGAGTTGAGGCCGAATCGGCGGCTGATGGTGTTGACGTCCAGCTGCGGGTCCATGTAGTTACTGCGGATGTAGCTGATGATCCGCTCCGACCAGACGATGTCCTTTTCATCCATGGACAGGACCTGCTCGATGGCGTCGTAGATCTGGTCGATCCAAGCGAAGATCGCCTCCTTGTCGTGGACCGCCCAGAGGGTCTGGACCTTGTTCTGAAGCTCCGCCCGGACGCTGTGGTTGACGCCCCTGCAGTCGCAGATGAAATAGACGGTATAGTTCAGGCGGGAGAACAGCTCGGTCTTGATGGTCACCGCCGTACGCATGGAACTCATCTTGTCGGAGATGATCTCCCGAAGCATCTCCTTCGCCTGTCCGAACTGGAACGCTGCGGTGTAGGAAAACCACTGCTTTTCCAGAGGAATGCGCCGTTCCCCGTCCGGGAGCTGTTCGGACATGACCTCCTCCGCGGTGACGACGCTCCGCCGGTGAGCAAAGAACGAAAAATGCTCGATGATCGCCTGGGCCTCCACATAGGCGTCGTAGACGTTTCCGATATTCCGGTGAACCGAGCTCACCGCCAGATGGAGCCTGAGTCCCAGCAGGTTCTCCGCAGACTCCAGCGAGCGCTGCAGGCTGCTGTGGATCCCGTTCCAGAGAGCCTCGTGATGCTCCGGCGTATCGTCCAGCCCGTCGACGCCCAGAGCCAGCGTCAGGAAATTGTTCACAAGCAGCCGTTCAACGCTGCAGGGCTGGAGGCAGGTCTTGAAGATGATCTCCGCGTCGTCCTCCAGCTTCCGCATATTCACCTGTTTGGGCGGGATCCCGCTGAGGCAGGGACTCTGATCCGGTTCGATATCCGCGATCACAACGATCACAAGCCGGTTTCGGAGCGAAACGGTATAGGTTTCCCGGATCGCGTCATGATAATCGATGTTCATCCAGATCCTCCCTGTCTTCCTTTTTCAGTAGCAGATGAAAATGCACCCGCATCTCCGGTGAGGAAACTCCCGGTGCCGTGACCTCCCGACATTCGAGGATCCGGAATCCCCGAAACAGGGCGGGCAGCTCTGATTCCGCCGCGTAGAAATGGGGACTTTGGTTTTCATGGATCACAGTGAAACGGTCGATGGGTTCCCCGCTCTGGAATACGGCATCGTTCTTGCTTTTTACCGTCACATAGGCCTCGCCACCCGGCTTTATGACCCGGTGAAGCTCAGAGACCCCCCGGAGGTATCCCGCCGTATCCGTGTGAAAGCTGGCATGATAATCCAGCACACAGTCGAAGCTGTGATCCGAAAAAGGCAGGGAAAGAATGTCTCCCTCTACCGTTGTGACCGGCAGGCGCTCCTCTTGAGCCCAGCGTTTCAGATAGGAAAGCGCAGCCGGGTCCCGGTCGACTGCCGTCACGGAAAAGCCCTGCCCGGCGAGGCAGATGCTGTGGCGTCCGGGTCCGCATCCCCGATCGAGAACACGTTCGAATCTCTGTTCCTTCCAGCGCCGTATCAGCGTCAGCACCTCCGGAGCAGGTATTCTCCAAAGCCGGATTTTTTCCTCTGTCCATGCCACGCCGGCTTCCTCCTCTACATAGATTTCTGTCCAGTTTTCTTTGCATCAGTCGTGTTCTCTCTGTTCACCACGATTGGTCCCGTCAGCAGGAAGCGTCAAACGACAATGACTGCCCTGCTTCCCCCGCTCCGGTCCTTGGTCACAACGATCTGACGGTCGATCCGTTCCTTCAACTCGGCCACATGGGAAATGATCCCCACGAGACGATTCCCCTCAGCCAGTCCCGCCAGCGCTCTCATGGCCTGATTCAAAGATTCCTCATCCAGGGATCCGAAGCCCTCGTCCACAAACATGGTGTCGAGCTTCACCCCACCGGCGGAGGACTGGATTTCGTCGGACAGGCCAAGGGCCAGCGACAGCGACGCCTTGAAGGATTCACCGCCGGAAAGGGTCTTGACGCTCCGCTCCGTTCCGTTGAAGTGGTCGATCACGTCCAGATCCAGGCCGGTCTGGGAGCGGTTGTTTTCCGCCTCCTTGCGGCGTTTGAGCTCATATTGGCCGCCGGACATGACCATGAACCGTGTATTGGCCCGCGCGATGATCCGGTCGAAAAAGGTCATCTGGATGTAGGTCTCCAGCATGATCTTCTCCTTCCCGGTGATATTGCCGTTGGCGGTGTTGGAAAGGGCCCTTACCCAAGTATAGCGTTTCTCCAGCGCCTGCAGCTCTCCGGCCGTCTCCCCGATGTTTTTCAGGGCGGTCTCGTTGGCTGACAGTCTGGCGCTGATCTGACGGATGGCGGCTTCGATCTCCTGCCTCCGGGCCGTGCATTCGTCTTTTCTCCGGGCTTCGGCTTCCCCGTCAAGATCCAGTTTTTCACGCAGCTGCGTCTCCAGCTCCCCGATGGCGGCTTTGAGTCTGACTACCCGGTCCGAGGATTCCCGGAAGGCGTTTTCCGCGTGTTCCAGGTCCGCTTTCATCTGGGTGATCAGATCGCCCAGCTCCCGGATCCTGCGCTCTGCTCCGGCTCTCCCGTCAAAGCGCAGGGATTTCCTGTCAAGGGCCATCTGTTCTGTTTTGGCCTGAAGCTCCGCATGAAGGCCGGAGCGGTTTCTGTCGATCTCGCCAAGCTCCGTCTGCAGTTGCTGCAGGGCAGACTCCTTTTGGGGAATCTGCTGCTCCAGTTCCGTTTTTCGATCGACGCTTTGTCTCTCTTTTCGGGCCGCTTCTCCGAGTTCGGCGATTTCCCGTTTCACCGCAGTCAGGGCGTGGCGCAGTACGGCCTCCGCCTCACTTAGACCGCAGTCCATTTCCAGCTGCCCCAGTTGCCAGAGGATCGTCTCCCCCGACGCTTCCAGCTTCGCCTTTGCCGCCGCACACGCCTCGCTTGTCTGCCGCGCCAGCTCGGCGGCGGCTTCCCGTTCCTGTCCGGCTTTCTTTAGCTGGGCCTCCGTGGGCGCATGGGCCGATTTAACCGCCGGGCGGGGATGCTCCAGAGCGCCGCACACCGGGCAGGGCTTCCCCTCCTCCAGCGTCCCGGCGAGGATCCCGGCCTGCTCATCAAGGAACGCCCGGTTCATCTCCTCGTAGCGGGCGGCGGCCTCCCGGCTCTTTTCAGCCGCCCCCAGGTATGCTCCCTGCAGCTTCTCAAACCGCTCTTTTTCGCCGGAGTGGCTTTTCACTTCCTTCGCCAGCTCGTCCAGTTTTGTTTTTCTTGACTCCGCTTTTTCTTCCAGCGCGGTAATTCTCTGCAGGTTCTCCCCCGCCCCGGAAAGAGACCGGAGTTCTTCCTTCAGCCCGTCAAGTTTTTTTCTGTCGGCGTCGAGCCGTTCAGTATTATCTGCGTATGCCGTTTCCGCTTTGTGCAGGGATTCCCTCGTTCCGGCGATCTCTCGGGCCAACTGCTCCAGCGCGTCATAGCGGGGCAGCTCTGCCTCCAGCTTCAGTTTTTCAGCGGTGGCGGCTTCCGTCTCCGGCGTTTTCTTCTGTTGTTCCTTAAGTGCGGCATTCCGCTGCTCCAGCGCAGTTTCCGCGTCTTTCAGCTGTTCCTTGTTGTTCCGGACGGCCCTCTCCGCGTCCTGCCGTGCCTGCAGCCTGCCGAGGTTTTCGTTGATCTGCGCCAGGGTCTTTTCGATCCGGTCTTTTTCACCGGAGAGCTTTTCCTCCCTTTCCGTATCCTGCCGGATCAGCTCCTTGAGGAGCGCCAGGGTGTCCTCCAGCGGCAGTTCGCCATCTTTGGCTTTTCTGACTTCGATGCTCAAAACATCCGCGTCGTCAACCCGGATGCCGCCGATATACTGTGAAAGGCTTCTGCCTGACGCCTCCCACTGTCCACGGAGATCTCCGGTCTCCCGTTTCAGCCGCTCCTGAAGGGTCTGAAATAGCTGGGTCTTGAAGATCTGACGGAAGATTGCCTTCCGGTCCTCTGTGGACGCCAGAAGGAGCCTTAAAAAGTCTCCCTGGGCGATCATGGCGATCTGCATGAACTGATCCCGGCTGACGCCCATGATGTCCCGGATGGCGCAGTCCACTTCCCGCTGTTTGGTGACGACGCGGCCGTCCGGATATCGGAGCTCCGCCTCCGCCTTCTGCGTCGTCACGCCTGCGCCGCGGGCCTTGGGCCGCTCATATTCCGGATTGCGCCTGACCGTATATTCCTTTCCCCCGTAGGAAAAGGTCAGCTCCACCTCCGTGGGCGTTTCCGGCCAGGCGTATTTGGAGCGGAACATGGCGGGTTCCCGGTTGTCTCCGCTGGCCGCGCCGTAGAGGGCATAGGTGATCGCGTCGAAGATCGTCGTCTTCCCCGCGCCGGTGTCCCCGGTGATCAGATAGAGGCCGTTCGTGCCGAACTCATCCAGGTTCAGCACAGTCCTGCCCGCATAGGGGCCGAAGGCGGATATGGTCAGTTTCAGCGGTCTCATTGCTCTCCCTCCCACGTCTTTTCGATCAGATCCCTGATATACGCCGCCTGCTCTTTACTCATTGGCTGATTGTTCTGGAGCTCATAGAAATCCGCGAACAGCTCATAGGGGGTCTTCCGGTCCGCTTCGCCGTCTGCCGGGACCGTCACGCTCCCACGGGTCCGCCGGTTGTCATAGTCGAGCTTCATCAGGTTGTGATATATGGTCCGCAGTTTTCCGATGGCGTCGGGCACGTCCTCCTCGTCGGTCAGGGTGATATGAGTATAGTCCTCCTGCCACGCGGAGTTCTCGTAATAGGATTTCAGGGTCAGATCCGCGTAGGTCCCCCGCAGCTCCACCAGATCCCTTCTCGGGATCAGCGGCACGGTCCTGACATGGAGGCTTCCTTTCTCCCGGAGCTCGACGACCGTCACGGATTTCCGGTCATTGACCTCCGAAAAGGAGTATTTCAGCGGTGTTCCGCAGTAGCGGATCCGCTCCGAGCCGCAGTTCTGCGGGGAATGGATATGTCCCAGCGCCACATAGTCAAAGGGCGCGAACACATCGGCGTCCACGTTGTCCGAGCCGCCCACAGAGATCTCCTCCGATTCAGACCGGGACGCCCCGGTGACAAACTGGTGGGTGACCAGGATGTTCCGCTTCTCCCTGTCGATCTCCATATCGCCCACGGCGCATCGGATGGCGTCGGTATAGCTCTGGATCTCCGCCTCCTCATGGTACCGGCGGACATGGGCGGGCTTTAAGAATGGGAGCAGATACACGCATAGTTCCCCGAATGCGTCACGAAGGCGGACCGGTTCGATCCGCCCGCTGTAGACCGGGGACATATGGATCCCGCCGGACGCCATGATCCGTGCCCCGAAGGCGATCCGCTCCGGCGAGTCATGGTTCCCGGCAATCACAAACACCTGAAGGGCGCGCTCGGAGAGCCGGACCAGAAAGTCATCGAAGAGGCTGACTGCTTCTGCGGAAGGAACGGATTTGTCGTAAACGTCGCCGGCAATGATGACCCCATCCGGTCTCTCGTCATCGATGATCCCCAGGATCTGTTTGAGAATGTATTCCTGATCCTCCAACATGGAGTATTCATTCACCCGCTTGCCCAGGTGAAGATCCGACAAGTGTATCAGTTTCATCTATATCCTCCGATATTTCCCTGAGATATTGTTCATACAGCTTCTGTTCCCACATGGCCCGCGCAGTATCCCGCAAAGTCGTCCACCACCGCCTGCAGATCCTCCGGCAGACTGATCTCATCCAGCATGGAGCGCATATCCGGCTGCATACCGTCCCTGCCGTAGTAGGCCCAGGCAATGGCGCCGGTGATGGCCCCGATGGTGTCGCTGTCGCCGCCCAGAGAGATGGCGTTGCGTATGGCGTCCTCAAAGCTGCCGGACTCCAGAAACGCGGTGATGGCCTCCGGCACGGTACCCTGACAGGTCTCATCGAAGCTGTAATCCGGCCGGATCTCGTCCAGCGTCCGGTCCAGCGGATAGAAGTTGTCGCTGATATAGGCGCGGATCTCCGGGATGCTGCTGCCGGTTCTGGCCAGATAGATCGCCGCGGCGGTGGCCTGGGCGCCCTTGATGCCCTCCGGATGGTTGTGGGTTACCTCGGCGGAGATGGCCGCCAGTTCCAGCGCCTCCGCCAGGGACTCCGCCATCAGGCCGCAGGGCGACACCCGCATGGCAGAGCCGTTGCCGAGGCTGTTGTAGGGCCGGGGATCGTCGCTCCGGAGCCACTGGGAAAACCGGCCGCCGTAGGCACCTTTTGGATGGGGATACAGCCGTCCGAACCCCTGCATTTCCTCCACCATCGCGCTGTGCAGGTCCGCGCCGTCCTTCTTCCACCGGAGCAGTGCCGCCGCCACGGCAACCGTCATCACTGAGTCGTCAGTGAAGCTGCTGTATTCCGAAAACAGCGGAAAGTCCTTCGTTTTTACGTTGTCAAACTCGTACACCGAGCCGATGGTATCGCCGATGATCGCACCGTACATGTTTATTCCTCCTCCAGGATCCGGATCGCCTGTTTGTACTTTTCCACCCGCCGCAGTACCTTCTCGTCCACGGTATCCAGCCGGCTCAGGTCGCTGTTGTGCCGTAGATCCGCCAGCTTGACAGTCCTGGCCACGGGATTGCCCTTGAGCTTTGCAACGTACTCCAGATACGGGACCGCCGGATCATGGGTCATCATCCCGACGGCCTCCAGCACCTGCGGCGGGAACCCCATGGTCTCCAGATCACACAGCGTATAGCTCGTATCCTCCACCACGTCGTGGAGCAGCGCCACCGCAGTGGTGATCTCATCCTCCATCTGCTCCGCCAGATGGAAGGGGTGGAACACATAGGGCATACCGCTCTTGTCCATCTGGTCCCTGTGGGCGGCGTAGCAGAGCTTCAGCGCTTTTTTCGTCAGTTCTGTATAGATCATGGATTTTCCTCCTCCCCGTTTGTCCCTTGGCTTTGCTGGTTACAGGCATAGTATAGCAGATTTTCCTTGGTTTTGGGTCGCATGGGAGGCGACTTTTTCATAATAAACCATCTACGCCGGGGATGCAAGTCCATCGGGGGGAAGAACGGTAGAACCTTCCCGGCGCGTCCTTGCCGGTATCAATTATTGCTTTGAAGCCGCAATAATAGGAATCTGTTTGACGGATTTTTCTCCTCATGATAATCTTGACTTGCAGTTTTGATTTTGAAACGAAGGGAAGGTAATCCATATGAGTTCACGCTATCAGCATCTTTTGTCGCCGGTGGAGGTCGGCAACATTCTGCTCAAGAACAGGATGACCGCAGCCGCCGCGACACCCCATTTCATTCAGGGCACCGAGCCCTATCCCACTGACAAGTGGATCACCATGCTGGCCAACCGGGCGCGAGCCGGCGCGGCCGTGGTCAACATCAACCATTTGGAGACCGGCTCCGCCCAGGAGTCCGACCCGGATTTTCCCCCAGATCACTTCTCCATCATGGATTTCCGGAAGACCTCCACGCAGAACTATCTGTGTCAGGCCATCGACGCGATCCGGTATTACGGCGCCATCGCCCAGTATCCTCTCGGTTCCAATATGCTTGACGAGACCGCCGGTCAGATGACCCCCGGCAAAGCTGCCGCCATGGGCGGTCCCGGTGGCCCTGGTGGCCCCGGCGGTCCCGGTGGTCCCGGTGGTCCCGGCGGTCCCGGTGGTCCCGGTGGTCCCGGCGGTCCCGGTGGTCCCGGTGGTCCTGGTGGCCCGGGTGGTCATGGTGGCCCGGGTGGTCCCGGTTG
>JAFUFT010000062.1 GCA_017469795.1 Oscillospiraceae bacterium | reverse complement strand
GCTCGCACAGGCCGGGCTTGTAAGCGCCCTTGGCCTGTACGAGCATCTGCACTTATGCGATTGAACCGCCGTGTACCGAACGGTACGCACGGTGGTGTGGGAGGACGGTCACTCAACTAATGGGTGACCTCCTACCCGATGGGGCATAGAGAAAATGGCGGCAGGATCGGATCCTGCCGCCATTTTGTATCTTACTGATTCTTGGCCATTTCCTGAAGCGCAGCCTTCCGGGAGAGGTTAACACGGCCCTTTTCGTCGATGTCCGTGACCTTGACCCAGGTCATGTCGCCGACGTTGAGCACGTCCTCGACCTTCTCCACCCGGCGGTTCTCCAGCTTGGAGATGTGGATCATGCCGTCCTTGCCGGGCACCAGCTCCACGAAAGCGCCGATGGGGATGATCCGCACGACCTTGCCGTAGTAGAGCTTGCCGACCTCCGGCACAAAGCAGATGTTGTCGATGGCAGCCTTGGCGGCCTTGCAGGCACCTGCGTCCACGGCGGAGATAAAGATGGAGCCGTCGTCGTCGATGTCGATTTTGGCGCCGGTCTCGGCGGTAATCTTCTGAATGGTCTTTCCACCGGAGCCGATGACCTCGCGGATCTTGTCCACGGGGATCTTCATGGAAATCATCTTGGGAGCGTACTCGCTGACTTCCTTCCGAGGCTCGGGGATGCAGGGGAGCATGATCTGGTCCAGGATCTCCAGCCGGGCCTTCCGGCAGATTTCCAGCGCGTTCTCAATGATTTCCATGGTCAGGCCGTCGTTCTTCAGATCCATCTGGATGGCGGTGACGCCCTCAGTGGTGCCTGCCACCTTGAAGTCCATTTCGCCGTGGAAGTCCTCCACGCCCTGAATGTCGATGAAGGTGCGGAAATTGTCACCCTCAGAGATCAGGCCGCAGGAGATGCCGGCCACAGGGCGCTTGATGGGCACGCCGGCGTCCATGAGAGCCAGGGTAGTGCCGCAGATGGAGCCCTGAGAGGTGGAGCCGTTGGAGCTGAGCACGTCGGATACCACACGGATCGCATAGGGGAACTCCTCCACGGAGGGGAGAACCGGGGCGATGGCCTTCTCGACCAGAGCGCCGTGACCGTATTCCCGGCGGGAGGTGGAGCGGCTGCCCCGGGCTTCGCCGGTGGAGAAGGAGGGCATGTTGTAGTGGTGCATCCACCGCTTGCCCTCTTCGGGGAAGATGGTATCCAGCTTCTGCATGGCGCTCAGAGAGGCCAGTGTGCAGATGGACAGGACCTGAGTCTGTCCGCGGGTGAACAGGCCGGAGCCGTGGACTCTGGGCAGAACGCCGACTTCGGCGGCGAGGGGACGGATCTCGTCGGTCTGGCGGCCATCCACACGCTTGCCGGCCATCAGCCACTTCTTGACGACCTTCTTCTGCATCTTGTACAGGCACACCTCAATGTGCTGGTCGTAGTCCTCATACTTGTCCGCGAACTTCTCGGCAAAATCCAGACGGATGGCGGCGAGCCGCTCTTCCCGGATGTTCTTGTCGTCGGTGTCCAGAGCATATTCGATCTGGTCGAGGCCGTACTCCATCAGGTCGTCGAGCATTTCATGGTTGACCGCAGCCTTTTCAAAGGTGAACTTGGGCTTTCCGATCTCCTTGACAATGTCGTTGATAAAGGCGACGATCTTCTGGTTGGTCTCATGGGCCAGCTTGATGCCGCCGAGGAGAATGTCTTCGGGGATCTCGTTGGCCTCAGTCTCGATCATGACCACCTTCTCCGCGGTGGAGGCGATGGTGATGAACATGTCCGCCCGCTGATGCTGATCGTAGCTGGGGTTGACCACATACTGACCGTCCACGTAGGCCACCTGCGTCGTGGCCATGGGTCCGTTCCAGGGAATATCGGAGTAGGCCGTGGCGATGAAAGCGCCCAGGGAGGCGACGACCTCAATGGAGTTGTCGTAGTCGTTGGAAAGGGCAGTGCAGGTGATGACAACGTCGTTGCGCAGGTCGTCGTCAAAGAAGGGACGCATGGGCCGGTCGATCAGACGGCTGACCAGCACGCCGCGCTCAGAGGGACGGCCCTCGCGGCGCAGATAGGCGCCGGGGATCCGGCCCACAGAGTACATCCGCTCTTCAAAATCGATGGTCAGCGGGAAATACTCGATGCCGGACTTGGGGGCGGAAGACGCCACAGCGGTGACCAGCACCACGGTGTCGCCATACCGGCAGATGCACTCGCCGTTGCACAGCTCCGCGACCTTACCGGTAATGACGGTAAAGGGGCGGCCGCCGATCTCGGTCTCGAATACATGCTGGTTGGGGAATTCTTTTTTCGTTACCATAGAGAAACCTCCTGTTTTGTTTTCTCCGGCACAGGACGTTTAGCACTTGAAACAGGATCCGGAAACGGGTTCCGGCCGGATGCTCTTTCAACTGCTAAAACAGTACTGTGCCGTTTTGTTATGAAAAAGGCGGCTCCGGGGAGCCGCCCTTTTTCTACGAATGGTTCCGCTTTGCCGGGCGGCAGTACCGGTCTTACTTACGAAGACCCAGTCTGGCGATCAGAGCACGATAGCGGTTGATGTCCTTCTTGGCCAGATAGTCCAGAAGGTTCCGGCGCTTACCGACCATCTTCAGCAGGCCGCGGCGGCTGTGGTCGTCGTGGATATGGGTGCGCAGATGATCAGTCAGCTCGTTGATGCGGTAGGTCAGAACGGCAACCTGAACCTCGGGGGAACCGGTGTCGCCCTCGTGGGTTGCATACTCTTTGATGATCTGGTCTTTGATTTCTTTCCGAATCATTGTGTTTTCCACCTTTCTGAATATATTGCCCGAATCCTAAGTAGCGGGCGAGGTGATACCGGTTTTGCCGGCTGTATCCCGCAACTGGGCGATTGGGCATGCCCTATAATTATACCACTGTTTTCATATTTGTAAAGAAAAACTTTCAAATAATATCTATTATTCCGGCATGGCGGGGCAGATATTGTAAACCTGACGAAAAAAGCCATACTTTCGGAAAAAAAGGAATGCAGAATGCTAAAAATAAATCCATCCGGGAAAATCTCATTGACAAACAGAGGGCACTTTAGTATGATGAATACAACTTCAATAATTATACAGGCTGTGAAGAGGAATAGTATCTCCGGGCCGGAGCTGCAGAGAGGACATGGTTGGTGCAAATGTCCGCTGCGCCAGAGAAAAGTCGCCTCAGAGCTTCTCTGCCGAACCATGCGGGCTAAGCGGAGACGGATCCCTCCGTTATCGGGGCGTCCGCATTGATTTCAATGCGGCACTGAGGGCCCGCCCTGCGCGGGAATTTAGGTGGTAACGCGGAGGTGGCTTCGTCCTAAAATACGGGACGAGGCTGTTTTTATATCTCCGAACAAATCAGTCTGACGAGGAGGTCATTGCATGATCAGCGGTGCGGAAGCGCTTATTGAGAGCTTGAAACGGGAAGGCGTCACGGAAATCTTTGGCTATGCCGGCGCAACGATCTGCCCTGCGGCGGACGCTCTGAAGCGTTCTGATATCCACTATACGCTGGTTCGGATCGAGCAGAACGCAGGCCATATGGCCTCCGGCTATGCCAGAATCTCCGGGAAAACCGGCGTCTGCATGGTCACATCCGGACCGGGTGCCACGAACCTGATCACCGGAATCGCCACGGCCTATATGGATTCGATCCCTATGGTAGCCATTACCGGCCAAGTGGAGAGCTATCTGCTGGGGCGCGATATTTTTCAGGAAGTGGATATGACCGGCGCGGTTGCGCCGTTCATCAAGCACAGCTACCTGGTAAAGGATGTCAAGCAGATTCCACGGATCGTGAAAGAAGCGTTCCACATCGCGTCGACAGGCCGGCCCGGGCCGGTGCTGCTGGACATCCCTATCGATGTGCAGAAGGCCATGTTCGAGCCCGTATATCCCGACAGTGTGGATATCCGCGGCTACAAGCCCTCCTACAAGGGAAACATCAAGCAGATCGAGCGGGCGGCAAAGGCCATCTGCCAGGCCAAAAAGCCGGTGCTTTGCCTCGGCGGCGGCGTCATCTCCGCCCATGCCGAGCAGGAAGCCATCGCCTTTGCGGAGGCCTCCGGCATCCCGGTTGTGACCACCATGATGGGCCTGAGCGCCATCCCCACAGAGCATCCGCTCTATATGGGGATGATCGGGTCCTTCGGACATACCTGCGCCAATAAAACGCTGGGCAACGCCGATCTGCTGATTCTGGTCGGTGCCAGAGTGGCGAACCGGGCCGTGCTTGCGCCGGACCAGATCGGCAAGCTGATGAAGACGATCCACATCGACGTGGATCCGGCTGAGATCGGCAAGAATGTATCTACGAACATTCCTGTCGTGGGCGATGTGAAGCAGGTCCTGCTCCAGCTGATGGAACACTGCCCGGTTGCCCAGACCCAGGATCTTGAGACCCTCCGGGCCCGGCGGAACAAAGAACTTACCCGGGAACTTCCTACCAAAACCGGTTATGCGCACCCCGCCCGGATCATTCGGGCACTGGGCGAAAAGCTCGATGAACATGCGTGCGTATCTGTCGATGTGGGTCAGAACCAGATCTGGGCCTGCAAGCATCTGCCCCAGAAAAACGGACGGTTCCTGACCTCCGGCGGCCTGGGAACGATGGGTTATTCGCTGCCTGCCGCACTGGGCGCATTTGTTGCGGATCGGGACCGGCAGAATGTAGTAATCTGCGGAGACGGAAGCTTTCAGATGTTTGAAAACGAGCTTGCCACCGTGCGGAATCTCGGCGCGCCGGTGAAGATCGTTCTGATGCAGAATAATGTGCTGGGCCTGGTGAATGAGATCCAGCATTCGTCCTACAGCGGTCCCTTCGGGGTGGCGCTGGATCATTCCCCGGATTTCCTGAAGCTGGCGGAGGCATACGGCATCTCCGGCGGTGTGCTGGATTCCGATGGGGAGATCGACCGGGCGCTGGATGTTATGCTGTCCCATGACGGACCGTATATCCTTTGCTGCAGGATCGATCCCGATGCAAAGACCGGAGATTGAGGAGGTTCCCAATGAAACAGACGATTTCAGTGCTGGTGGAAAACCAGGCCGGCGTTTTGAACCGAATTACTAATCTGTTTTCCCGCCGGGCCTTCAACATCGAGTCGCTGGCGGTGGGCGTGACGGACGATCCGTCCATCTCCCGGATCACCATCATCGTAGACAGCGGCAACTCCGTTGTCGAGCAGGTGGAAAAGCAGCTCAATAAGCTGGTGGACGTGATCAAGGTCCGGACGCTGGAAGACGACAAGATGATCGCGAGAGAGCTGCTGATCGTAAAGGTGTCCTGTACGGTCAAAACCAGAACGGATATCATGAACCTCTGCCAGATCATGGGCGCAAAGATCGCGGATGTGTCCCCGAACACGATGACGCTGGAACTCAGCGACACGGGGGACCGGCTGGAGCTGTTCCTGAGCCTTCTGCGGCCGTTCTCGATTCTGGAGGTGGCCCGGACCGGGCTGATTGCTGTCCAGAAGGGCAGCGGAAAAATGTAAAGCAAGGAGAATACTATGAAGGTCAAATCTACCGTTGCCATCCTTGAGTGCCTGCTGGAGCAGGGCGTAGACACCATCTTCGGATACCCCGGGGGCACGATTCTGAATATCTATGACGAGCTGTATGACTATCAGGACCGGCTTCACCACATCCTGACTGCCCACGAGCAGGGCGCCGCCCATGCCGCCGACGGCTATGCCAGAGCCACCGGAAAAGTCGGTGTTTGCTTTGCCACTTCCGGCCCCGGCGCCACCAATCTCACGACCGGAATCGCGACGGCGTACTATGATTCCTCTCCCGTGGTGTTTATCACCTGCAACGTGACGGAAAACCTTCTGGGGAAGGACGCGTTTCAGGAAGTGGACATCACCGGCATCGCAATGCCTATCACCAAGGCCACCTATCTGGTCCGGGATCCCGAGACCATTCCGGATATTCTCCGGGAAGCCTTTGCGGTGGCGGCCACCGGCCGTCCCGGTCCGGTGCTGATCGATTTTCTGAAAAACGTCACAGCGCCGGATGTACTGATCGACTATGAGCCCATGGAGCGAAAGGAGCACATCAAGCACGGCAGGCTTCAGGCCCTGACGCACCGGATCGGCTGGGACATCAAGACCCCGGAGCCGAACCATGAGGACATCAGAAAACTGGCGGAAATGCTTCAAAACTCGGAGAAGCCGCTCCTTATCTGCGGCGGCGGCGTGGTCAGAGGCCGCGCCCACGAGCAGTTCCGGACGCTGGCAGAGAAAATTGACGCCCCGGTGGCGATTACCGTCATGGGCGGCGGCGGCTTCCCCGGCGGACATGAGCTTGCCACCGGTATGATCGGAATGCACGGTTCCCAGGCATCCAACATGGCCTGTGACAACTGCGATCTGCTGATTGCAGTGGGATGCCGGTTCTCCGACCGGGTCGCGCTGGATCCGGAGACGTTTGCCTCCAACGCGAAAATCGTCCATATCGACATTGACCGGGCGGAGATCGGAAAGAACGTCCGGACAGACCATCACATCATCGGCGACGCCAAACGCGTGCTGGAGCTCCTGTGTGAAATGGTCGAACCCATGGAACATACCCGCTGGAAGAACTTTATCTTCTCCTATCCCAAGCGTGTTGCCTACGAGGACAAGCCTGACCAGCTCACGCCTCAGCAGGTCCTGGAGACGATCCGGCAGATCGTTCCCGGCGATTCCATCGTCGCCACCGACGTGGGACAGCATCAGATGTGGACGATCCAGCATTTCAACTTTGATTATCCCGGCCAGCTCCTGACCTCCGGCGGCTTCGGCACCATGGGCTTCGGCCTCGGCGCGGCCCTCGGCGCGAAGGTCGGCTGCCCGGATAAGACGGTCCTTCATATCACCGGCGACGGCTGCTTCCGGATGAACGGTCAGGAAATGGCAACGGAAAGCCACTATGACATTCCGGTCATCACATTCGTGTTCGACAACCGGACCCTCGGCATGGTGCGCCAGTGGCAGAATCTGATTTATCACAAGCGCTTTTCCCAGACGGATTTGGGCTTTGCACCGGACTTTGTCAAGCTGGCGGAGGCATATGGCCTGAAGGGAAAACGCGTGACCAATGTTCAGGAACTGGAAGATGCCATTCATGAGGCGTTGGAATGGGGACACGGCTACGTGGTGGACTGCATGATCGACACCGATGAGATGGTCCGGCCCATGGTCGGCGGCGGTCAGCCTATTACAAATTTCATGCTGATCTGAGAGGAGGGGACATCATGAATTCAGAAAAGAAAGCCTATACCCTGTCGATCCTGGTGGAGGATACGCCCGGAGTGCTGAGTCAGGTGGCCCGCCTGTTTTCCAGAAAAGGATACAACATTGAATCCATCTGTGCCGGCCCGACCCGCAGTCCCGGAACCACGCGGATCTCGGTGGTTGCAATCTGTGACGAGGCGGCGATCCATCAGCTTGCCACGCAGCTGAGCAAGCTCCTTCTGGTCATTTCCGTGGACGTTCTGGAAGGGGAGGAGTCCATCCAGCGGGAGCTTTGCCTGATCAAAGTCAAGGCGGATACCAGAGACGCCCGGGAGGGAATAATCCAGATCATCAATGTGTTCCGAGCGAACATCGTCGATTTCGGCACGGATTCCCTGGTGATCGCCGCAGTGGGTACCTCGGATAAGATTCGGGCAATGATGAAGCTGCTGGAGGATTACGGCATCCTGGAGACGGTAAACACGGGACTCGTTGCTCTGCAGCGGGGCGAGAAAACCATCCACGACCAGAACAAACTCAAGGACGAGTACAATTACGGAAAAAACTTGCATTGATTTTTAACGCTTTACTTGCAAAATGTATAAAAGCGTGATAAAATAAAATTTAATCAATTCAATGATAAAGGAGACTGTTCATCATGGCAAAAATGTATTATGAGAAAGACTGTGATCTGTCTGTCCTTTCCGGCAAGCGCATTGCGATTGTTGGTTACGGTTCCCAGGGCCATGCCCACGCGCAGAACCTGCGGGACTCCGGCTGCGACGTGATCGTCGGCCTGCGCCAGGGCAAGTCCTGGTACAAGGCCACGGAGGACGGATTTACCGTTATGACGGTGGCGGAGGCCACAAAGGCTGCCGATATCATCATGATCCTGGTCAACGACGAGCGTGCTGCCGACATCTATAAGGAGAGCATTGCTCCGAACCTGGAGGCCGGAAAGGCCATTGCCTTTGCCCACGGCTTCAATATCCGCTACAAGCAGATCGTACCGCCCGCTGACGTGGATGTGTTTATGGCGGCCCCCAAGGGCCCCGGCCACACGGTCCGCAGCCAGTATGTGGCCGGCAAGGGCGTTCCCTGCCTGGTGGCCGTGGAGCAGAATGCCTCCGGCAACGCCCTCCAGACTGCTCTTGCCTATATCGCCGGGATCGGCGGCGCCCGTGCCGGCATTATGGAGACCACCATGCATGACGAGACCGAGACGGATCTGTTCGGCGAGCAGACCGTTCTGTGCGGCGGCGTTGTGGATCTGATGCAGTGCGGCTTTGAGGTGCTGGTTGAGGCCGGCTATGAGCCTGAGAACGCCTATTTCGAGTGCATCCATGAGATGAAGCTGATCATTGACCTGATCAACAAGGGCGGCGTGGCTGCCATGAACTATTCCATCTCTGACACAGCGGAATTCGGTGAGTATGTTTCCGGTCCCCGCGTTCTGCCCCACGATATGGTCAAGGCCAATATGCGCGCGGTTCTGGCGGATATTCAGGACGGCACCTTCGCTTCCAAGTGGATTGCCGAGAACAAGAACGGCCGCTCCTTCTTCAACTCCAAACGGGAACTCCTGGCCAAGCATCAGATGGAGATCGTCGGCGAAGAGCTGCGCAACAACATGCTCTGGAAGGATTCCGCCGAGGGTGATAAGGGCCTGGATGCTGCGTCCAACTGATTTTTCAATGCGGAAAGGAGGCGGCTGCGCCGCCTCCTTTTTACCAAATAATCTGGAGGTTTTGAGATGAAGCTTTCCGCTAACGTTACAACCGGCGTGGACCGCGCGCCGAACCGGTCTCTGTTCAACGCTTTGGGCTATACCAAAGAGGAGCTGGAGCGACCCCTGGTGGGAATCGTATGTTCCTATAATGAAATCGTTCCCGGCCATATGAATCTGGATAAGACCGCCGATGCTGTGAAGCAGGGCGTCGCCATGGCCGGCGGCACCCCGGTCATGTTCCCCGCCATCGCCGTGTGCGACGGTATTGCCATGGGCCATATCGGCATGAAGTATTCTCTGGTGACCCGCGACCTCATTGCGGACTCCACCGAGGCAATGGCCATCGCGCATCAGTTTGACGCTCTGGTCATGATCCCCAACTGCGATAAGAATGTTCCGGGCCTTTTGATGGCTGCGGCGCGGATCAACGTGCCCACCATCTTTGTCTCCGGTGGCCCCATGCTGGCCGGCCACCTGACCGATGGCCGCCGCACCTGCCTGAGCCACATGTTTGAGGCGGTGGGCGCCTATCACGCAGGTACCATGGATGAAAAGGGTGTGGACGAGTATGTGGAGAACGCCTGTCCCACCTGCGGTTCCTGTTCCGGCATGTACACCGCCAACTCCATGAACTGCCTGACCGAAGCCATCGGCATGGCGCTTCGGGGCAACGGCACCATTCCCGCTGTGTATTCCGCTCGGATCCGGCTGGCAAAGCAGGCCGGCATGAAGGTCATGGAACTTCTGGAAAAGAACATCCGGCCCCGGGACATCATGACCGCGGCGGCGTTCCATAATGCAGAAACGGTAGATATGGCGCTGGGCTGTTCCACCAACACCATGCTGCATCTGCCAGCCATCGCCCATGAGGCCGGCGTGGAGATCGATCTGGACAAGGCCAATGAGATTTCCGCAAACACCCCGAACCTGTGCCATCTGGCCCCTGCGGGCGACACCTTTATGGAGGACCTGGACCGGGCAGGCGGCGTCTGGGCCGTGATGAAGGAGCTGACCAAGAAGGGATTGCTGGATACGTCCTGCATGACTGTGACCGGAAAGACCATTGCGGAAAACCTGGAAGGCGTTGTCAATCTTGATGAGGATCTGATTCGCCCCATTGAGAACCCGTACAGCCAGAACGGCGGTATTGCCGTGCTGAAGGGCAATCTCGCGGTCGACGGATGTGTGGTGAAACAGTCCGCTGTGGCCCCGGAGATGATGAAGCACGAGGGCCCCGCCCGGGTCTTTGACTCCGAGGAAGAGGCCATCGAGGCTATTTACAATCAGAAGATCAAGGCCGGGGATGTGGTCGTGATCCGCTATGAAGGACCCAGAGGAGGCCCCGGCATGCGGGAGATGCTAAATCCCACCTCTGCCATCTGCGGTATGGGACTGGGCGAGAGCGTTGCCCTGATCACGGACGGCCGGTTCTCCGGCGCCACCCGCGGCGCTGCCATCGGCCATGTTTCCCCGGAGGCGGCGGACGGAGGCGTAATCGCGTTGGTCGAGGAAGGCGATCTGATCGAGATCGATATTCCCGCCTGTAAAATCGAACTGAAGGTTTCCGACGAAACCCTTGCCGCCCGCAGAGCCAAGTGGACGGCGCCGGAGCCAAAGGTCAAGACCGGCTATCTGGCCAGATATGCCAAGTTGGTTTCCTCCGCAGACAAGGGCGCGATTCTTCGTGTTTGAGATTGAAAAAGGGCCGCCTGCTGGCGGCCCTTTTCTTGACGGATTTTTATCGCCGTAGTAGAATAGAACTATTCCAACAAAAGGATGATTACTATGTTTGATTATATCCGTGTATCCTGTTGTGTTCCGAACATTGCCGTGGCGGACGTGGCGGGAAACGCAGGGAAGATCGGAACCCAGATGAGAAAGGCAGCAGAGCAGGGAACTTCCATCGCGGTGTTTCCGGAGCTTTGTCTGACAGGATATACCTGTCAGGACTTGTTTTTCCAGCAGACGCTTCTGGATGATTGCGGAAGGGCGGCCCAGGAGCTCGCCGCACTGAGCGGAGAGCTTCAGATCACGGCTGTGATCGGGATGCCGGTATCCGTGTGCGGGCAGATCTATAACTGCGCCGTCGTGCTGGACCGCGGGACCATCGCCGGAATCGTTCCAAAGCATTTTCTTCCGAACTACGGTGAGTACTACGAAAAGCGCTGGTTTTCCTCTGCGGAGGACCTGCCGGAGGACAGAGTGCTGGAAGTGACGCTGGGAGATCAACGAACTGCATTCGGGCGGAACATGCTGTTTCGGGCGGCGGATGTGAGTTTTGGGGTGGAGCTCTGTGAGGATCTGTGGACGCCGCTCCCGCCAAGCACGTTCCTCTCGCTGGGCGGCGCGGAACTGATGCTGAATCTGTCGGCCAGTAACGAGACCATCTCCAAACGGGCCTACCGCCGCAGCCTGGTGGCACAGCAGTCCGCCCGGTGCCTGTGCGCCTACGCCTACTGCTCCGCTGGATGCACGGAATCCACGCAGGACCTCGTGTTTTCCGGCCACAGCCTGATTGCGGAAAACGGTTCGATCCTGGCCGAAAACGAAAAACTTCTGGATACGAACTATATCCTGACGATGGATGTGGATCTGGGAAAGGTACGGGCAGACCGGAGAAAAAACCGCAGCTTTGCGGATACGGCCCGCGTATACGGTCAGGCTTGTATTTGCAGCGTGGAATTGGCCGGACGCCTCACGAGCGAGGTGGATGGAAGTCTGTATCCTGTGAGGAAACTGCCCTTTGTGCCCTCTACCCGCCTGGACCGGCAGAACCGCTGCCGGGATATTTTCCAGATGCAGGTGGCAGGGCTGATCAAACGGCTGTCCGTGACGAATGCAAAGCCGGTGATCGGCGTGTCCGGCGGACTGGATTCCACACTGGCCTTGCTGGTTTCGGCGGAAGCGGTGCGTCAGATGGACCGCCCACTTACGGATGTGATCGGAATCACCATGCCCTGCTTCGGCACCACGGACCGGACCTACAACAATGCGCTGGAGCTGATGCGGACGATGGGAATCACATCGGTGACGATCCCGATCGCCTCCGCAGTGGAACAGCATTTTCTCGACATCGGACACGACAAATCGGTAACGGACCTGACCTTTGAAAACTCCCAGGCCAGGGAACGCACCCAGGTGCTGATGGACTACGCCGGCAAGGTCGGCGGCCTGGTGGTCGGGACGGGAGACCTGAGCGAACTGGCCCTGGGCTGGTGCACCTACAATGCCGACCATATGAGCATGTACGGGGTCAACGCGTCCATTCCGAAGACACTGATCCGGTGGATGATCGACGCACTGGTGGAATACGACATTTTCCCCGAGAGCACGGAGGTCCTGCGGGATGTGCTGGACACGCCTATCAGTCCCGAGCTGCTTCCTCCGGATGCGGAGGGTAACATCGCCCAGCAGACAGAGGACATTGTTGGCCCTTACGCTCTGCACGATTTCTTCCTCTATTACGTGCTGCGGTACGGATTTACGCCGGAGAAGATATTTTCCCTGGCCCTGCGGGCGTTCCGGGATGATTTTGACCGGGAAACCGTTCTGAAATGGCTTAGGAATTTCTATCGCAGATTTGTCTATCAGCAGTTCAAGCGCAGTTGCCTGCCGGATGGGGTGAAGGTCGGTTCTGTATGCCTGAGCCCGAGAGGAGATTGGCGCATGCCCAGTGACGCCTCTGCTGCCAGCTGGCTCAGCCGGGTCGAGAAGCTCTGATCGATCCACGGAAACTGCACTTCACATTTTAAAAACTGCGTGATATAATAATAAAAACGGCAAGGAGGCGGCATCGATGGAGGAAGTATTAAACATCAAGAAACTGCTGGCGGAAGATCGCCCGGAAACATGGGATACGCTTCCTGATATTGAACTGTATATGGATCAGGTGGTCTCCTATCTGCCCCGGCAGAGCGTCGGCGGCAAGCTTCTGCCGATGACCTCCGCCATGATCAATAACTATGTCAAGGACGGGCTGCTGCCGCGGGCCAACGGCAAACGCTACAACAAACAGCATCTGGTCTATCTGACAGCGATCGGCCTTTTGAAAAACGTACTGACAGTCAAGGATATGAAACTGCTCCTCGATCAGGAGATCGTGCCAGGGCAGGAGGCACAGTTCTACCGGAAATTCTGCGACGGTGTGGACGAGGCCTATGACGCGGCGGGGGTAGGGATCGACCCGTCCCTTTCCGAGGCGGAGCTTATGGATCTTGCCCTGCGGCTTGCCCTGATCTCCTGTGCCGCAAAGACTGCCTGTGAAGAACTCCTGGGGGTGATCCGGGATCTGAACCCGGAAGAGGATCCCAAGGCAAAAAAAGAGGCTGCAAAGCGGGAGAAGGCAGAGCGTAAAGCAGCGGAGAAAGCTGCAGCAACCGAATAAAAAGAAGCCCCGCCGTCAGGCGGGGCTTTCCTTATCGTTACCGCATGATGATCTCGTGCCGCTTCGGTCCGGTGGAGACCATCGTAATGGGGCAGCCGATCTCGTTCTGCAGATACTCCACATATCCCTTGGCTTCGGCGGGGAGCGCATCCCAGCTGGTGATGCCCCGCACGTCGGTCTTCCAGCCCGGAAGAGTAGCATAGACGGGCTTTGCTTTTTTCAGCAGGGGGGTAACGGGGAAATCCCGTGTGACCTCACCGTCGATTTCATAACCGACGCAGACCTTGATCTCGTCCAGATATCCCATCACGTCCAGGCAGGTCAGAACCACATCGGTCGCACCCTGTACTTCGCAGCCGTACCGGGTCGCAACGGCGTCAAACCAGCCCACGCGTCTGGGACGTCCGGTCTTGGCGCCGTATTCTCCGGCGTCGCCACCCCGCCGCCGCAACTCCTCAGCCTCGCTGCCAAACAGCTCGCTGACGAATTCTCCTGCGCCTACGGCGCTGGAATAGGCTTTGGTCACCACATAGACCTGGGAGAGATCCTTGGGGGCGATGCCTGCGCCGACGCAGCCGAAGCCGGCCAGCGTATGGGAAGAGGTGGTCATGGGATAGATCCCGTAATCCGGGTCCTTGAGGGAGCCAAGCTGCCCTTCCAGCAGGACGGTCTTTCCCGCGGCGACGGCCTCCTTCAGGTATTGGTGCACATTTCCGACGTAAGGGCGGATCATTTCTCGCCACTCCATGAGCTGTGCAAACAGCACATCGGGATCAAGGGGGTCCTTGTGATACAGATGTACGAACAGAGCGTTTTTCAGCGTGCAGATATTCTGCAGATGCGCCTTCAGACTATCTTCGTCAAACAGCTCGTTGATCTGGATGCCGTTTTTCGCGTATTTGTCGGAATAGAACGGAGCGATACCGGATTTCGTGGAACCGAAAGCGTTTCCTGCCAGCCGCTCTTCTTCGTAGGTGTCCTGAAGAATATGGTAGGGCATCAAAAGCTGCACACGGTCAGAAATCATCAGTTTAGGAGCGGGAACACCGGCCGCTGTGATCGCTTTGACCTCTTCCATCAGCTCCGGAATGTCCAGTGCAACGCCGCTTCCGATGATGTTCATGGTGCCGGGGTTGCATGCGCCGGAGGGGATGAGATGCAGCGCAAATTTGCCGTAATCGTTGATGATGGTATGGCCTGCGTTAGCGCCACCCTGGAACCGGACAACAATGTCAGAGGTTTCAGAGAGCAGATCGGTCACTTTGCCCTTTCCCTCGTCGCCCCAGTTTGCGCCTACGATTGCTTTCACCATAATAATACCTCCGCGAATGGGATTCGCAACCGCCGTATCATAAAAATACGGGGTTTGCCTTTTCCGTTCGCCAATCATACAGCTTATTATACCGCATTGCCGTTATTTTTGCAATAAGAATCCCTCTTTACTTTCCTGAATCAGTTTGCTAAAATAAATCAAGTACCAAAGAGAGGTGAAAATCATGAACAGCCATGGAAAGGGCAGCGATCGTTCCGCTTTGCTGTACAAGGCGCTTTTGACGCTCAAGACTCCGGAGGAGTGCTACGCTTTTTTTGAAGATCTCTGTACGGTTTCCGAACAGATGGCCATGGAGCAGCGCTTTGAAGTCGCGCTTCTGCTGGACCAGGGAAGCATTTACAGCGACGTGTTGGAGAAAACCGGCGTCAGCAGTGCGACGGTGAGCCGGGTGAAGCGCTGCCTGAACTACGGAGCGGGCGGATACCGCTGTGTACTGGACCGGTTCCAGGAAAAAACGGAGGATGAAACGTGAACGCCTACGGGCCGTTGGCATCCTTTTATGATCAGCTGACGGAGGACGTGGATTATCGCGGTTTATATGCCTATCTGATGTGGCATTTCAATTCCGGCGGTGTGAACCTTCGACGGGTGCTGGACATGGCCTGCGGAACCGGAAGCCTCAGTATGCAGTTTGCGGCCCGCGGGGTGGAAACGATCGGGATGGATCTGAGCGAAGAGATGCTCACGCGGGCCAGAGAGAAGGCGGAAAGCTCCAAGGGACCTGCCCCAGAATTCTGCCGGGCCAATATGTGTGATTTCTCCGTGCCGGAGCCGGTAGACGGTCTGGTCTGCATGCTGGACAGCTTCAATTATCTGACGGATCCTGCCGATGGGATCTGTGCACTTATTTGTTTTTATGAGGCCCTTGCGCCGGGCGGCATGCTGATTTTCGATGTCAGGCCGAGACGTCAGCTGATGGCGTTTGACGGCCAGATTTTTATGGATGAAACAGACGACGTCTGCTGTATCTGGCGGACGGAGTTTGATGAGTCGGAAAACATCTGCTTTTATGGAATGGACCTGTTCATCCGGGAGGGCGACCTCTGGAAGAGATCCCGGGAGGAGCACTATGAATATGGCTACCGACTCCGGTGGCTAAAGAAGGAAATGGAGAAGATCGGTTTCCGGGAAATCCGATTCTACGGAGATCGCACCATGGCTCCACCGACGGAGCGGGATGAGCGGGTGTTTATCACCGCACGAAAGGAATGAATCAATTGCCTGATGTCCTGATCCGGGCGATGACCCGGGACGGTTTTGTGAAGATAACGGCTGTGGATACCACGGAGATCACCCGGCGTGCCCGGGAAATCCATCAGACCACTGCGGTGGCAACCGCAGCCCTTGGCCGCGTGCTTGCGGCGGCGAGCATGATCGGCAATATGCAGAAAAAGGAAGACGGGAGCATCACGCTGATTATCAAGGGCGGGGGACCGCTTGGAACGCTGTTGGCAACTGCGGACCCGGAAGGCAATCCGAGGGGATATGTGGAGAATCCGCAGGTGGCGCTGATGGAGAAATACCAGGGGAAACTGGACGTGGGCGCCGCAGTCGGCTCCCAGGGAACCCTGACGCTGATCCGTGACCTCCATATGAGAGAGCCCTATGTCGGAACAGTGGAGCTGCTGGGCGGAGAGATCGCAGAGGATGTGGCGGCATATTTTGTGGAAAGCGAGCAGGTCCCCACAGTCTGTGCGTTGGGCGTCTATATGAACCGGGATCAGTCCGTGGAGGTTTCAGGCGGATATCTGCTCCAGCTGCTCCCCGGGGCGCCAGAGGAGCTGATCGACCGGCTGGAGGCCGCCGTGCAGGAAGCCGGTACCGTGACAAACCTGATGCAGCAGGGACTGACGCCGCGAGACGTGATCCTTCGGGTCCTGAAGGACATGGATGTGGAGTTCCTCGAGGAACAGCCCATCTGTTACAAGTGCTATTGCAGTAGGGAACGGGTGGAGTCCACGCTGATCAGTCTCGGGGAGAAGGATCTTCGGGAGATCATTGCAGACGGTGAGCCGATCTCAGTCGGCTGTCAGTTCTGTGATGTAACCTATACCTTCACGCCGGAAGAACTGGCGGATTTGCTGAATCACGCGCTCGAGTAAAATGACGGACCGGTCCGCCCGAATCGACGGACCGGTCCAGTTTTATCAGAAAAATAAAAAACAGAAAAATTCTTCTTGACAACGGCCTACATCGTGAGTATAATATCAACGTCGCTTAAAAAGAAGCGCATTCGGGAGCATAGCTCAGCTGGGAGAGCACTTGCCTTACAAGCAAGGGGTCACAGGTTCGAGCCCTGTTGTTCCCACCACTCAATATGGCCCGGTAGTTCAGTTGGTTAGAACGCTAGCCTGTCACGCTAGAGGTCGTCGGTTCGAGCCCGATCCGGGTCGCCAGCAATTTAAGCTGAGCAGACCGCTCAGCTTAAAATATGCCTCTGTAGCTCAGTCGGTAGAGCAGGGGACTGAAAATCCCCGTGTCGTTGGTTCGATTCCGACCGGAGGCACCATTTGCGGGTGTAGCTCATCTGGTAGAGCGCCACCTTGCCAAGGTGGAGGTAGCGAGTTCGAGCCTCGTCACCCGCTCCAAACAGAGAAAGGAGTACCGCGTGTACTCCTTTCCGTATATGGTACCATAGCCAAGTGGTAAGGCAGGGGTCTGCAAAACCCCGATTCCCCAGTTCAAATCTGGGTGGTACCTCCAAGTGTCAGGGCTCTGCGAAAGTGGAGCCCTGACACTTTATTTACGCCTGTTCGGCTAACAATAAAAATGTCGCAGGCATTTGCCTGCGACTTACATGGAGATAAAAAACAGGTGGATGTAACTAAAATCCGTTACATCCACCCGATCTGGCACGTTGCACCAAAAAAGATATTTTCGAATTTTGAGAAAATGTGGGCTTATTTTTTATCTTTTACTTGAATATCTCGTTCATCAACTGAGGGTTAATTTGTTGACCCTCAGTTAATTCCATTTTTGAGCTGAATGTGCGATGATACTACATGGAGATTACAAGTGCATATCAGCCATCCCCGAAGATTTCATCACATAGTCGCCCCAGGATCACAGCTTCGGGATCATTCATCCTTCGACTCAAAACTTCTTTGTCTTCAGAGGAATCTTCTTGGACATAAAGGATGTTTCCAAAGATTTGCTGTCCGCCAGCAAGTCTCTTGGTTTTTAATATACTGGCATTTCCCCAATAAGCAGAACCAACCGGAACCCAGGTACTTCTGATCCCCTCGTAACAAAGGTCGGTGATAGCAGCTTTTATACAGCGATGATATTTGCCGTCGTATTTTATGAGAATCTGTTTAATCTCCGCAGAGGCAAACTTCATAATATAAGGCCACATCCAAGCGTTCAAGTGTTCCCACGTTATCTCTGGAAGTTTTAGTTCTGATGACTCAAAAACTTCTACAGGTTCAAGCACAGGAATCTCCTGGTACCCCATTTCAATAAGCGTGGCGTAGATGGTTTCAAGCGTCTTGCCCCCGTCATGCGATAGCAGCCCTGGGACGTTTTCCAGAAGAAAAAATGCAGGCCGTTTGGCTGCAAGGAGTCGGGCAACTTCAAAGAACAGAGTTCCTCTTGTGTCTTCAAATCCAAGCCGCTTTCCCGCAACGGAGAAGCTTTGGCAAGGAAATCCTGCACAGAGCAGGTCGAAGTCGGGCATTTCGTCGGGGTTGATGTTTCTTGCATCGTCACAGTAATATTCTCCTTCCGTTTCATAGATGGCGCAGTACGCCATGTTTGCGTGTTTGTCGATCTCACAGTGACCAATGCATTCAAAACCGCCGACAGCCTCCAAGCCTGACCGGAAGCCGCCGATACCGGCGAACATATCAAAAAATCGGATTGCCATAGGGCATCCGACCTGTTCCTATTTTACTTGGTCACCTCACATTCCCATAAAATGTAGGGACGACCTCTTGAAAAATATTTTTTTATTTTTTCTTTGGAAACGAAAAAAGGCGGCTTTCGGGAGAATAAATCTCTCAAAAGCCGCCTGAAAACGTTGGGGTCGGTAGTTCAAGTCCTCTCAACAGAGGAAAATATCTTTTTGTTTGCACTTGAAAAAGAGGGTACGAAAAAACCCAGAAACCGTTGTGGCTTCTGGGTTTTCCGGTGCCATATCTTTTTTGGTGGCACAAGATGGTTGCGGAGGGAGGACTTGAACCTCCGACCTCCGGGTTAT